>CAKRVB010000016.1 GCA_934408725.1 uncultured Marvinbryantia sp. | reverse complement strand
CCACCTAGCTTCGCTAGGAGTCAAAAGGTAGGAACCGGCATTTTGGGTATTAAAAAAGGACCTCAGGGTCCTTTTTTTATATCGTCTCGCAAGTGAGATGTTATTAAATTAGCAAAAGGAGATTGGGGAAGATGGGAATGAAAGTAAGTGATTTTGGCAGACTGGCGGATGGAAGAGAAGCTAAGCTGGTGACGATTGCCAATAAGAATGGAATGTCCATTGAGGTGACAAACTATGGTGCCACACTGGTTGGTGCAGTAGTGCCAGATAAGAATGGCAGACATGACGATGTGATCCTTGGTTATGCGGATGTGACAGATTATGCGAAGAATGGCGGTTTTTTGGGCGCCTGCATTGGAAGAAGCGGCAACCGTATCGGTGGAGCAGCGTTTGAGATCAATGGTGTGACATATCATCTGGATCAGAATGAGAACAAAAATAATCTTCATAGCGGCAATCATGGATATGATTCGGTGATCTGGGATATGAAGACAGACGAAGCGGCATCTTCTGTGACATTTTCCAGAGTCAGCCCGGATCTGGAACAGGGATATCCTGGAACATTTACTGTATCTGTGACCTATACACTGACGGACGACAATGAGATCAAGATTCACTATGAAGGCAAGTCAGATAAAGATACCATTGCCAATATGACCAATCATTCCTATTTTAACCTGGAAGGCCATGATCATGGAAGTATTCTGGATCATATTCTGTGGATTGATGCAGATGGTTATACAGAGATCGATGCAGAATCTATCCCGACTGGTGTGATCGGATCAGTGGAGGGTACGCCATTTGATTTCCGTGTGGCAAAACCGGTGGGACAGGATATTGAAAAAGAGAACGAACAGCTGAAAATGGGTGGCGGATATGACCATAACTACGCATTGAAGCCGGATGGAACGGTAAAGAAGGTTGCAGAAGTGAAAGCTCCGGTCAGCGGAAGAAAGATGGAAGTCTTTACGGACTGTGTAGGCGTACAGTTCTATTCCGGTAACTTTATTGAGAACACCTGGATTGGTAAAGATGGAAAGGCTTATCAGAAGAGAGGCGGACTTTGCCTGGAAACTCAGTTCTTCCCAGATGCTATCCATCATGAGAATTTTGCATCTCCGATTCTGAAAGCAGGAGATACTTATTCTACCACAACTATCTACAAGTTCAGTGCAGAGTAAGAGAGGCTGACTGAATCGTTGCGATATTACAATCATAAAGAAGAAAACAGGACATAAGATAAAAGAAACGGGTACAACTGGTATACCGTTTCTTTTTTTAGGGAGAAAATGGGGAATATGAAAAAAATAATGGTGTTGTGTGGCTTGCTGCTGCTGACTTTTTTATGGGGGATGCTGGATTTGAAATATGGGGACCACGAAAAAGCTACAGCGCTGCAGAGAGATTCGCAGGCGGCTTCTAAAACGGACAGTGAGATTCGTGTTTTGCTGAAAAATGACGGATATGCATCGGAATATCATGAGGATATCTGCCTTACCTGTGATAAGGAGTATAGGATCCAGGGGAAAGACAGCCAGATTCGATATAAGGCCGGAGAGAAAATACAGATTACACCTCAGAGTGATTGGTTTGCAAAAGGAGAGGTACTTCAGGTTTCCTCTGATGGTGGCATGTTCTATTTCCCAGAGCTGGAGCGTGCAGAAGAAAATATTGGATATAAAGGAAGTCTGGAGATTCGAAAGAATGATCAGGGGCTGCTCCTGGTGAATGTATTATCGTTGGAAAATTATCTTTGCGGGGTACTGCCAAGTGAAATGTCAGATTCTTTTCCCATGGAAGCTTTAAAAGCACAGGCCATTTGTGCAAGAACTTATGCATTGCAGCAGCAGGAGAATCAACGGGCAAAAGAATTGGGGGCAGATCTGGATGACAGTACTTCGTATCAGGTCTACAATAACAGGCAGCATGGGACAAAGACAGATCAGGCAGTGAAAGAAACAGCAGGACTGGTAATGATGCAGGATGGAGCACTGGCAGATGCCCGTTATTATTCCACATCCTGTGGACTGGATCTACATAAGGATCTGTCAGAAGAAAGTGTATTTGCAGCATTTTTGCAGGAAGATCAGGTTCGCTCTGTAGAGGCAGAGGAACCATTCTATCGTTGGAAAACCAGTATCCAGCTGGCAAATTTGCAGGTAAAAACGGAATGGGAAACGATAGAGAATCTGCAGGTGACAGAAAGAAATGAGAAAGGCGCAGTAACCACACTGGAGATAACGGGACAAAAAAAGGATACAGAACAGGCAAACGAGAGAATAGACGGAGAATACCAGATCCGCCAGTTTCTGGCTCTGGCGGATCCAGTGATCACCCTGCAGGATGGAAGTACCCGGGAAGGATGGCAGCTGCTGCCAAGTGCTTTTTTCTATCTGCAGCCTGTGACAGAAGGAGGCATCCTGACTGGATATGAGATTTATGGAGGCGGCTATGGCCATGGAGAAGGCATGAGCCAGAACGGAGCCCGGCACATGGCTGAGCAGGGAGAAAACTGCGTGGAAATTCTGAGGAACTATTATGGTGATATAGAGCTCGTCAAATATAGCTCATGAATCCTTTCCCTACGATTTCGCTGCTCTTTGTAATAGCCGTAAAAGCAGTCGGTTCCGTGCGATGAATAAAACGCTGGAGAAGAATGGCCTGCCTTACATCTACTACAGCAAGAATTACTGTACGATTCTGATGAGAGTAAGCTCCCACAGCCTGATAAATGGTGGCACTGTGATTCAGATCCTGCGTGATAAAATCACAGATTGGCTGCGGATTGTTGGATACAATAGTGAAAAACTTATTCAGCTTCATTCGCTCAATCGCCTTGTCAATCAGTAATGTTTTGGCCATCAATCCCAGAATAGAGCACAGACCGGTGATAGTATCAAAAATCAGAAAAGAAATAATGACAACAATCAGGTCTGTGAACAACAAAGCGGTGGAAATATTCATGGTAGAATATTTTTTGATGATCATGGCAATGATGTCGGTGCCTCCGCCGGAAGCATTTTCAAAAAACAGCAGAGCAGCTGCGATAGCCGGGAGAATAATGGCAAAGCACAGCTCCAGCATAATCTCATCGGTGAGAGGATGAGACATCGGAAATGTCTTTTCAAATATGTTTAACAAGATAGAAGAAAGCACGGTTACATAGGCCGTTTTGATGCCAAAATTGCGGCCAAGCACAGCGAATCCAATCAGCAGCAGAAGCAGATTGATAAACAGGTTAATCTGCGCTGCAGTAAATGGAAGGAAACGGCAGATGACAACAGCCATACCAGATACACCGCCAAAGGAAAAATTATTGGGAAATTTGAATACATAGATCCCGATGTCCATAATGAGAACGGCCGCAGTGATGATAGCATATTCTTTTAAAATCTGTGAGGCAGGTAAAGCTGCCTGATCTTTGGTATTCATGTACATACTCCTTTATACAATGACAATCTTTTTAAGAAATATAAGATAGTATATAATAGTATATAATAGATATATATGTATTGGCAATGGAGAAAAAGCTAAAATGTATGCACCATTGCGAAACAGGGAAAAACATGATAAGATAAAGAGATCCATAAATTACCGATCTGAAAGAGGACATTATGACGACAATCGCAAAGATCAAGGAAATCGTGCTGCGATTTATGAAAAAAATGAAAAAAGACCGGGTCAGTGCAGCAGCAGCAGAATCTGCCTTTTTTGTGATCATGGGATTCGTGCCCTTTTTCATGCTATTGCTGACGTTGGTTCAGTATACGGAACTTTCACCGGAGATGGTGATGTCTATCCTGATGGAGATGCTGCCAGCCAGTTTTTATGACCTGATCGCGGATATTGTAAAAGATCTGTTTACCCAGTCCACAGCATTGATGTCCGGAACTGTGATTGCGGCAGTCTGGGCCACTAGCCGCAGTGTGCTGGCTATTACCAATGGATTAAATTCTGTGAGAAGCGTGGGAGAGAATCGGAATTACTTCTATATGAGAATGCGATCTGGTATCTATATTGTATTTCTGGTCATTGCCATCTTTATGTCTATCGTTATGCTGCTGTTTGGTAATTGGATTCAGGATCGTCTGCTTCAGTATATTCCGGTGCTGGGAGAGCTGACAGGACTGATTATCAGCTTCCGTGCCGTGGCCTCTCTTGGAATTTTATCACTGATATTCCTGTCATTATATACAGCACTGCCCAACTGCAAGATGTCTCCGATCCGACAGATACCAGGAGCTGTTTTCACAGCAGCGGCATGGTCCATTTTATCCTATGGATTCTCCATTTATTTCAGTTATTTTGCACAGGGGAACCGGGTTAGTGTCTATGGCAGTCTGACTACGGTGGCGATGCTGATGCTGTGGCTGTATTTCTGCATGTGGCTGCTGTTTCTGGGAGCGGAAGTGAACTGTTATCTGGAATATCCGGATTCCTTTATTGATCAGTTGGAATAGTATAAAATATACTTGACAAAAAAGAAAAGCCGGGTATACAATAGCAAAAGATATTGGTAAAAATGAAAAGGCAAAGAAAGTGTTCAGTAGAACTTTATTTTCCAACAGAGAGAGACAGTCATCGGCTGGAAGCTGGCTCAGGTTCAGATCAAGATTCGAATTTCACACTGGAGCTGCATCCCTGAAGTGATACAGTAAGGGATGACGTTTGTGCACGTTACGCATACCGAGTGCCTGTCAGATGACAGGAATCAGGGTGGTACCACGGATCATATAGCTTCGTCCCTATTTGGGATGGAGCTTTTTTTGTGCAGGAAGCGAACCAAAGCCTGTGCTTGTACAAGATCTTAGCAACTGCCGCGACATCTATGAGAAACACATAAAGTGTGTTTCCCGCAGGAATTTCAAAAAGAAGGAGAAGAAAAATGAAAGATAAACTGCAGGCGATCAGAGAAGAAGCCATGAGACAGATTGAACAGTCTGATGCACTGGAAAAATTAAATGATGTAAGAGTAGCATTTCTCGGTAAAAAAGGAGAATTGACTGCTGTATTAAAAAGTATGAAGGACGTTGCTCCGGAAGATCGTCCGAAGGTTGGACAGATGGTCAATGAAACCAGAGCAGCCATTGAGGAAGTCCTGGATGAGACCAAGAAGAAGCTGGAAGCAAAAGCAAGAGAAGCACAGTTAAAGGCAGAAGTGATTGACGTTACACTTCCTGCAAAGAAAAATAATGTAGGACACAGACATCCGAATACCATTGCACTGGAAGAAGTAGAGCGTATTTTTATCGGTATGGGATATGAAGTCATTGAAGGCCCGGAAGTAGAGTATGATGAATACAACTTTGAAAAATTAAACATCCCTGCGAATCATCCGGCCAAGGACGAACAGGATACTTTCTATATCAATAAAGATATCGTGCTGAGAACCCAGACTTCTCCGGTACAGGCACGTACCATGGAAAAAGGCGGGCTGCCGATCCGTATGATTTCCCCTGGACGTGTATTCCGTTCTGATGAAGTAGATGCAACTCATTCACCATCTTTCCATCAGATCGAAGGTCTGGTAGTAGATAAAAATATTACCTTTGCTGACCTGAAGGGAACACTGGAAGAATTTGCAAAAGAACTTTTCGGACCAGAGACAAAGACCAAGTTCCGTCCACATCATTTCCCATTTACAGAGCCAAGTGCGGAAGTAGATGTAAGCTGCTTTAAGTGCGGCGGAAAAGGCTGCCGTTTCTGTAAAGGTTCCGGATGGATTGAGATCCTGGGATGTGGTATGGTTCATCCTCATGTACTGGAGATGTGTGGTATTGATCCGAACGAATACACCGGATTTGCATTTGGTGTAGGCCTGGAACGTATTGCACTTCTGAAATATGAGATTGACGACATGAGACTGCTGTATGAAAACGATATCCGTTTCCTGAAACAGTTCTAGAGAAAGATAAGAGATCGAAAGGGGATTATTATGAATACTTCATTATCTTGGATCAAAGCGTATGTTCCGGATCTGGATTGTACAGCCCAGGAATATACCGATGCCATGACATTAACAGGTACAAAAGTAGAAGGATTTGAAAGACTGGATAAGAATCTGGACAAGATTGTGATTGGCCAGATCGAGAAGATTGAGAAACACCCGGATGCAGATAAACTGATTATCTGCCAGGTAAATATCGGAACAGAGACCATTCAGATCGTAACCGGTGCTCCAAATGTAAAAGAAGGAGACAAGGTTCCGGTTGTTCTGGATGGAGGAAGCGTAGCCGGAGGCCATGATGGAAAGATGGCAGAAGACGGCATCAAGATAAAAAAAGGAAAACTTCGCGGAATCGAATCCAATGGAATGATGTGCTCCATCGAAGAACTGGGATCCTCCCGTGATATGTATCCGGAAGCACCGGAATATGGTATCTACATCTTTCCAGAAGATGCTGTTGTTGGCGAAAGTGCAGTAAAAGCACTGGGACTGGACGATGTGGTATTTGAATATGAGATCACATCCAACCGTGTAGACTGCTACAGTGTCGTTGGTATTGCAAGAGAAGCAGCAGCTACCTTCCGTAAGCCATTCTGCCCACCAGTGGTAACTGCAACAGGAAATAACGAAGATGTACATGATTATGTAAAGGTTACCGTACAGGATCCGGAACTTTGCCCTCGTTACACTGCAAGAGTGGTAAAGAATATTAAGATTGCTCCTTCACCGGTATGGCTGCAGAGAAGACTGGCATCCTGTGGTATCCGTCCGATTAATAATATCGTAGATATTACCAATTATGTCATGGAAGAATATGGCCAGCCGATGCATGCTTATGACTATGATACGATCGCAGGTCATGAGATCGTAGTAAGAAGAGCCGGAAAAGATGAAAAATTTGTCACACTGGATGGTCAGGAACGTACCATGGATGAGAATGTCCTGATGATCTGTGATGGTGAAAAAGCGATTGGTATTGCAGGTATCATGGGTGGAGAGAACTCCATGATCACAGATGATGTAAAGACGATGATGTTTGAAGCAGCCTGCTTCGATGGAACCAATATCCGTCTTTCTTCTAAGAGAGTGGGACTTCGTACCGATGCATCTGGTAAGTTTGAAAAAGGACTGGATCCAAACAATGCACAGGCAGCGATTGACCGTGCCTGCCAGCTGATCGAAGAGTTCGGCGCAGGCGAAGTGGTAGGCGGTATGGTAGATGTATACAGTAAGAAAAAAGAACCTGTCCGTGTGGTATTTGAACCGGAAAAGATCAATGCACTTCTGGGAACTGATATTTCCAGAGAAGAGATGCTGAAATACTTCGATAAGATTGAACTGGCCTATGACGAAGCAACAAATGAGATCGTGGCACCGACTTTCCGTCATGATATTTTCCGTACTGCGGATCTGGCAGAAGAAGTGGCCAGATTCTACGGATATGATAATATTCCAACCACTCTGCCAAAGGGAGAAGCAACGACCGGTAAGCTGCCGTTCTATTTGAGAGTGGAAGAAACGGCAAGAGATATCGCAGAGTTCTGCGGATTTTCACAGGGATATTCCTACTCTTTTGAAAGTCCGAAGGTATTTGACAAGCTGCTGATTCCGCAGGATGATCAGCTTCGTCAGGCAATCAGCATTTCCAATCCTCTGGGAGAAGATTTCAGTATTATGCGAACAATTTCCCTGAATGGTATGCTGAACTCTCTGGCATTTAACTATAACCACAGAAATAAAAATGTAAAACTCTATGAATTGGGAAATGTATATCTGCCAAAGGCACTGCCTCTGACAGAACTTCCGGATGAAAGAATGCAGTTTACATTAGGTATGTACGGAGACGGCGATTTCTTCACTATGAAGGGTGTGGTAGAAGAGTTCTTCGAAAAAGTCGGACTTCGCAAACCTGCCAAATATGATCCGAATGCAGGAAAACCATATCTGCATCCTGGACGTCAGGCCAACATTATTTACGAAGGAACCGTAGTAGGCTATATCGGAGAGGTACATCCTGCAGTAGCAGATAACTATGGTATTGGGGAAAGAACTTATGTGGCTGTACTGGATATGAAGAATATAGTTTCCTTTGCTACCTATGACCGTAAGTTTGAAGGAATCGCAAGATTCCCGGCTGTTACCCGTGACCTGAGTATGGTAGTGCCGAAGCAGATCCTTGCAGGACAGATTGAAGAAATGATCGCACAGCGTGGTGGAAAGCATCTGGAAAGCTATCATCTGTTTGACCTGTACGAAGGTGCGCAGATTGAAAAGGGATATAAGTCCATGGCTTATTCTATTACCTTCCGTGCAAAAGATAAGACACTGGAAGAGAGTGATATTGCATCTGCTATGAAGAAAATCTTAAATGGTCTGGAATCTATGGGTATTGTACTGAGACAGTAGAATGTATGAGTTTCCGCCGGTATTTGATAAAAAATACCGGCGGTACTTGCGTTTTTACAGGAAATTCTTTATGATAGCAGATGTGAGCAGAAAAATGGCTGCCAGAAGCCATGTATGATAATCTGGCATATTGAGGCATTGAGGTAGAAAATATGAAATTATATATTCTTCGTCATGGAGAAACAGACTGGAATAAAAAAAGACTGCTGCAGGGGAAGAGTGATGTTCCGTTAAATAAAACAGGGCGGGCGCTGGCCAAAGCTTCTGCAGTGGGGATGAAAGAGATCCCGTTTGATCTGGTGATATCCAGCCCTCTTGAGCGGGCCAGAGAGACGGCGCATCTGGTGCTGGGAGAACGGGAGATTCCATTTATTCTGGATGAACGAATCGAAGAGATTGGATTTGGAGAGATGGAAGGAAAGCCGTGGAGAAAGACCGAGGATTTCCCGGGAGATGAGAACATCTATCAGTTTTTCAATCATCCAGATCAGTATCAGCCACCGAAAGGAGCGGAGAGCCTGACTGATCTGGCAAAGAGATGTGCAGACTTTATGCAGGACATCTGTCATCGCCCGGATTTGGAAGATAAAACAATTCTGATTGCTACACACGGAGCAGCCACCAGGGGATTGTTAAACAGCTTGCGAGACTGGAAAATGGAAGATTTCTGGGGCGGAAGAGTAGCGCCGAACTGTGGGGTAGCCATAGTAGAAAGCTGCCATGGACAGGCAAAATTAATCGCAGAGAATGTTACGTATTACTAAAATAAGAAAGAGGTATTGCATTGAAAACATCAGATTTTTACTTTGATTTACCGCAGGAGCTGATTGCTCAGGATCCACTGGAGGATCGTTCATCTTCCCGTCTTATGGTGTTAGATCGAAAAACGGGTGAGATTGAACATCACATTTTCAAAGAGGTGATCGATTACCTGAATCCTGGAGATTGCCTGGTGGTGAATAATACAAAGGTTATCCCGGCCCGTCTCTTTGGAAGCAAAGAGGGAACAGAAGCAAAGATTGAGATTTTATTATTAAAGAGAAAAGAAAATGATGTATGGGAGACGTTGGTAAAGCCTGGTAAAAAGGCAAAACCGGGAACCAGAATCTCTTTTGGAAATGGACTTCTGATCGGAGAAGTCATTGATGTGGTAGAAGAGGGAAACCGATTGATTAAGTTTACTTATGATGGGATTTTTGAAGAGATTCTGGATCAGCTGGGTCAGATGCCGCTGCCTCCATATATTACCCACCAGTTAAAGGACAAGAACCGTTATCAGACCGTTTACGCCAAGCATGACGGTTCTGCGGCTGCACCGACAGCTGGTTTACATTTTACACCGGAGCTTCTGGAAGCGATCAAAGCCAAGGGGGTAAACATTGCACATGTGACTTTGCACGTTGGTCTTGGCACTTTCCGCCCGGTAAAGGTAGAAGATGTCACGAACCATCATATGCATTCCGAATTCTATATCGTGGAAGAAGATCAGGCGAAGCTGATCAATGAGACAAAGCAGAGGGGTGGAAAGATTGTATCCGTGGGAACCACCAGCTGCCGTACCCTGGAATCCGCAACGGATGATCAGGGTGTTCTTCATGCAGGAAGCGGCTGGACGGATATCTTCATCTATCCAGGGTACCAGTTCAAGATGATCGACCGCCTGATTACCAACTTCCATCTGCCAGAATCCACGCTGCTGATGCTGGTATCGGCACTGGCGGGGAAAAATAACATTATGGCAGCTTATGAAGAAGCGGTGAAAGAACGGTACAGATTTTTCTCCTTTGGAGATGCGATGTTGATATTGTAATGTACAAGACAGTCGGAACGATAGCTGAAACCTATCCGTTTCTGGCATTCATAGAAATTAGAGAAATAGCATCCTACTTTTTGTCAGAGCGGGGATGCTATTTCTTACTTTTCAAATTTAGAATTTCGATGATGAACAATCGAGTGATATCAAATGATTTTTTATCTCTTATTGTATCAGTTTCTCTAATGTCTGATAGAATTCCGGATAGCTGATCTTTACGCAGTCAGCCCCTTCTATAGTAGTTTCTCCATCGGCTCCCAATGCCCCAACTGCAAAGCTCATGGCAATACGATGATCCAGATGGCTGTCGATCACAGCGCCGTGAAGCGGATACCCGCCTTCAATGATCATACCATCGTCTGTAGCCTCGATATGTGCGCCCATTGCTTTCAGATTGGTGACAACGGTATCAATACGGTTGCTTTCCTTGACCTTCAGTTCCTGTGCATCTTTGATGGTAGTGGTACCCTCTGCAAAGCAGGCCATGACAGCAATCATTGGAATCTCGTCAATCAGCGTTGGAATGATTTCACCGCCAATGGTAACACCTTTTAGAGAACTGCTTCGCACCAGCAGATCACAGGTAGGCTCTCCACCACTGGTTTTTTCATTCAGAATGGTGATATTGCCGCCCATTTTTTTTGCAACCCGTAAAATTCCATCTCTGGTCGGGTTGATCCCCACATTTTTGATCATGATTTCTGAATTTGGAATCATCAGTCCTGCGGCAAGAAAATAAGCGGCAGAAGAGATGTCGCCAGGAACTTCAATCTTCATACCATTCAGATCCGGTTCAGGTTCAATGGTGGCTGTAGTGCCAGAAGAAGTAATATGGGCACCGAAACCTGCCAGCATCAGTTCTGTATGATTTCGGGAAAGAACCGGTTCCAGAACACTGGTAGGAGCATCCGCATAAAGGCCAGCCAGAAGAATGCAAGACTTGACCTGGGCAGAAGCCACAGGTGACGTATAAGCAATGCCGTGAAGCTGGCCACCACAGATGCGAAGCGGCGCACAGTCATTTCCTTTCAGACTGGTGATATCAGCGCCCATCATAGATAATGGTGTCATAATACGTTTCATTGGTCTTGTCTGAATAGAGGCGTCGCCGTTTAGAACTGTGGTAAAACGCTGACCAGCAAGAATGCCGGAGATCAGACGTGTGGTTGTACCACTGTTGCCGGTATCCAACGTATCTGATGGCTCTGTAAGACCATGCAGACCCTTACCGTGAATCAATATCCGCTGGGAAGTATTTTCAATTTCAATACCAAGTTTACGGAAGCAGGAAATCGTAGACAGGCAATCCGCTCCCTGTAAAAAATTAGTCACTTCTGTAGTCCCTTCAGCCAGGGAGCCAAACATGACTGCGCGGTGGGAAATGGACTTGTCTCCCGGAATGGCCACCTCACCTTTTAAAGAATTTACTTTTGTAAAAATCATAATTATCCTCTTTTCCTGTTAAACTTCGTATACCGTATACCGATATCTGCGCAATTCTTCTACCGCGCGCACCTTAGATTCGGCATCATAAAATTCGACCATAAGTACCGCATCCTCGAATTCACGGTTATGTACAATGCCAATATTTTTAATCGTGATACCTCGGCTTGCAAGAATAGTTGAAAGGATGGCAATTCCACCAGCCTCATCCACCAGATCACAATATAAACGATGGCTTTTCTTAATCGGTCCGGCAGACAGATCAGAGAAAGAATTCCGGTAATCTCTGGATTCCCGGAAGAGTGTATGGATGGCAGAGCCATTTTTCTGTTCCAGGGCACCACGAATGTCTTCCAGATTACGAATATAGTCATTCAGCACTTTTAATATATTTTCAGAGTTGGTCATACAGATCTGTTCCCACATCTCCGGTGAGGAAGAGGCAATACGGGTGATATCTTTGAAACCGCCGGCAGCGACCATCCGCATCGTCTCGGAAGGGGTATCTTCATCGTGAACCAGATTCACCAGAGCAGCAGCAATCAGGTGTGGAAGATGACTGATGGCACCGGTCACAAAGTCGTGTTCATGATAATCCAGAACCAACGGAAGTGCTTTCAGACTACGTACCAGTTCTACATAGGCTTCTACCGATTCCCTTGGTACTTTTGAAGTTGGTGTAACAATATAGTAAGCATTTTCCAGAAGATGCCGTTTGGCATTGGCAATACCGGTTTTTTCGGAACCGGCCATCGGATGACCGCCGATGAACTGACTTTCCAGACCCAGATCGGCTACATGGGTATGAATATCAGTTTTGGTACTTCCGACATCAGTAAGAATACAGTCCGGCTGAATCAGTGGCTTCAAGATCTTCAGATAAGAAGCATTGGCTTCCACCGGTGCACATAAGAAGATGTAATCACATTCTGAAAAGCGGACATCTACCTGATCACAGGCTATATCAATAATTTGTTCATTTAATGCATAATCTATGGTAGCCTGGCTCCTGGTATGGGCGATGATCCGGATGTCCGGATAATAGTATCGGATGGCTTTTGCGATGGAGCCGCCGATCAGCCCAAGGCCAATAAAGCCAATGGTAAGTGGTTGTTTCATAAAAATAGATCCTTTCTGTGTTACGGGTTTTTGACCCTGACATCGTTTATTGTACTATTGCAGGCTTGCATATGTCAACGATTTTGCACTTTAAAGCACGAAAATCTTATAATATACATAGTGAACCTTTTTCAGAATATATTTTTGTACATGATAAGAACAATGTGGAGATGCTAAATCTGTGCCAAATTGTGCGAATTGAATACAAAATTTAGAAAATACTAACATAGTTGTTAAAAAAATGAAAAAATAATATAGTAAAAATGAATAAATTACTTGAAAATATTTGGAATATTTAGTAAAATATACCCATGGTGCTGAAAGGCATAATGAATTCTTCATAGTGAGATATCAATATATCTCAATAAACTAGAATTGGAGGAAGGCATATGAAGGTTTATACAACAGACAGGATCCGAAACGTGGTAATCTTAGGACATGGCGGATCAGGAAAGACCAGTTTGGTGGAAGCAATGGCTTACTTATCAGGAGTGACCAGCAGAATGGGAAGCATTTCTGAGGGAAATACAGTAAGTGATTATGATAAAGAAGAGATTAAGAGAAAATTCTCAATTAATACAACCGTAATGCCGATTATCTGGGGTGATATCAAGGTAAATGTACTGGATACACCAGGTTACTTTGATTTTGTTGGAGAAGCAGAAGAAGCAGCAGCAGCAGCTGATGCGGCAGTTATTGTGATTAATGGCAAGAACGGTGTAGAAGTAGGTACACAGAAGGCATGGGAACTGTGCGAGAAGTATAAGCTGCCTCGTATGTTCTTTGTATCAAACATGGATGTGGACAATGCCAGCTTCCGTCAGGTAGTAGAGGATCTGACAGAACTTTATGGCAAGAAGATTGCACCGATTCATCTTCCGATCCGTGAGAATGAGAAGTTTGTCGGATATGTTAACGTAGTAAGACAGGAAGGCCGCCGCTGGCTGGAGAAGGGTGAAAAAGAGCCATGTGATATCCCGGATTACTCTATGGAATATCTGGAAAAATACAGGGAGAATCTGTTGGAAGCAGTAGCAGAGACATCAGAAGAATTCATGGACCGCTATTTTGCAGGAGAGACTTTCTCACCGGCAGAGATCATGGCTGCGCTGACGATGAATGTTGACGAATGCTCTATTGTACCGGTAGCTATGGGTTCCCCTGTGAATTTCCAGGGTGTAATCAATCTTCTGGATGATATTGTACAGTATTTCCCAAGCCCGGATAAGAGAACGATTGCCGGCATCAATATGAAGACCAGTGAGATCTATGAAGCAAATTATGACTTTGCAAAGGCGAAATCTGCATTTGTATTCAAGACCATTGTGGATCCGTTTATTGGAAAATATTCTCTTGTGAAGGTAGCATCTGGTGTTATCAAGAATGATGATCTGCTTTACAACGTAAACAGAGATGAAGAAGTGAAGCTGAATAAGCTGTATGTGATGGAAGGCAGCAAGCCGATAGAGGTTCCGGAACTCCATGCGGGCGATATCGGTGCCATCGGCAAGCTGAATGTCACCAGAACCGGAGACTCTCTGGCAACTAAGAATACACCGATTCAGTATGCCGGTGTAGATACTTCCACACCTTATACATATAAGAGATACTTTGCAAAGAATAAAGGCGAAGAGGATAAGGTAGCACAGGCACTGGCTAAGATGATGCTGGAAGATCTGACCATGAAAGCAGTGAATGATGCAGAGAACAGACAGACACTGATCTATGGTATGGGCGATCAGCATATTGATATTATTGCCAGCAAGCTGCTGAGCAAGTATAAAGTAGAGATCGAGCTGGCAAGACCGAAGGTAGCGTTCCGTGAGACGATCCGCAAGAACTCTGATGTAGAAGCAAAATATAAGAAGCAGTCTGGTGGCCATGGCCAGTATGGACACGTTAAGATGAGATTTGCCAATTCGGGAGATATGGAGACTCCATATGTCTTCGAGCAGGTAGTAGTCGGTGGTGCAGTTCCAAAGAACTATTTCCCGGCAGTAGAAAAGGGCATTCAGGAATCTGTTCAGAGAGGACCTCTGGCAGCTTATCCGGTTGTAGGTGTAAAAGCTACACTTTATGATGGATCTTATCATCCGGTTGACTCCTCTGAAATGGCATTCAAGACAGCTGCGATTCAGGCATTTAAGAAAGGCTTCATGGAAGCATCACCGGTTCTTCTTGAGCCGATTGCATCCCTGAAAGTGACTGTTCCGGATAAATTTACCGGTGATGTTATGGGCGATCTGAATAAACGAAGAGGCCGTGTGCTTGGTATGAACCCAGACCACAAAGGCAATCAGATTATCGAAGCAGATATTCCAATGATGGAACTGTATGGCTATTCTACTCAGCTTCGTTCCATGACAGGAGGAGCTGGTAATTTCGCATATGAATTTGCAAGATATGAACAGGCACCTTCTGATATTCAGGCAAAAGAAGTAGAGGCAAGAGCAAGCAAAGTAAAATCAATGGAGGAATAAAGAAAACGGATACAGGATGATATCCTGATTTCAAAGTGAAAATCATAATTCCCAAAAGAAGTAAAACTCCGCAGTACGATGATGCTGCGGAGTTTTGTTGTGGCAGCAGAATTCCTGCAGAAAAATGCATAGATTTTCCGGTGCAGATAGGGTAAAATAGATAAAACAGAAACAGAGAAGGAAAGCGAATATGATGCAGGGGATAAAGGCGATAGCGGTGGCAGCGATGCTGGCATTTCACGGAGCAGCAGGCGGCACCGTTTATCATGAAGCACTGACAGCAGAGGCGGACCAGAAAAAAGTTGTAAATCCTTATGAAAAAGGTGGCACTTATGAGCATATGAAGATAGTTTATAAGTTCGGCAAAAGAAGAGTCGTACTGACAGCAGAAGATGTTACGGACTGGGTAAGATACTGGCCGGATGGTCACTGGGATATTGATGATGACCGGATTGCGAAATATGTGGAAGGTCTTCAGAAGCATTTTGATACATGGAATCGTACAAAAGTATTTGAAACGACAGGAAAAAAGACGATCCGTTTAAAGGGAGATTATGGATGGAAGCTGGACAGAGAGAAAGAAGTGAAGGAGATTTCCAAACTGCTTCGAAGAAACGGAACCACGATACATCCTCTTCACTTTCTGACAGAGGCGGCATCTCGTGACAATTCTGTCAGAGATTATGGGGATTCTTATGTAGAAATCGATCTGAGCCGTCAGGTACTGTGGCTGTATGAACATGGAAAAGTGACTTTACGTACCGATATTGTATCCGGGATGATGAATACGAGCCGTCAGACTCCCGGAGGTATTTTTTGCGTGAAGTATAAGCAGTCGCCAGCAGTTCTGAAAGGAGCAGATTACCAGACACCTGTGTCATTCTGGATGCCGTTTAACAGGGGGATTGGCTTGCATGATGCTACATGGCAGCCGAGCTTTGGCGGAGATGCCTGTTATACAAGGGGATCTCACGGATGCATTAATCTGCCTTATGATAAGGCGGAAATATTATATGAAAAGATTGGGAAAGGATTTCCGGTGATTTGTTATTATTCCAACCCGGAAGATGAGTGAGTATGAATCAATATGATGTAGCACCGCTGGAGGGCATTACCGGCTATGTATTCAGGAATGTCCATCATCGGTATTTTCCGGGAGTGCGTAAATATTATATTCCGTTTATTGAACCAAAACCGAAGGCGAAGAAGATTTTTACCGGAAGAGAAATGGGAGATATTCTGCCGGAGCATAATGAGGGAATTCCGGTAGTGCCGCAGATTCTGACAAACAAATGGGAAGATTTTCTGTGGACGGCAGAACATCTGAAGAATTATGGTTACACCGAGGTGAACTGGAATGTGGGATGTCCTGCAAAGACGGTGGTATCGAAAAACCGTGGATCCGGTTTTCTGGCATTTCCAGACGAAATAGATGAATTTCTTTGTCGGGTATTTGAAAAAACGAACCTGAAGATATCGGTAAAGACAAGAATCGGGAAGGAGGATCCGGAAGAGTTTGACAGACTGCTGGAGATCTATGAGAAGTATCCGCTGGAAGAACTGGTAGTTCATCCAAGAACCCAGAAAGATTTTTATGGGAATATACCGAATCTGGAAGCGTTTGCCAAAGCGGCAGCATGTCGGAAATTTCCGGTTGTATATAATGGAGACATTACGGATCGGCAAGATCTGGAAAGGATTCAGATGCGTTTCCCGGATATTACATGTTATATGATGGGAAGAGGAGTATTGCGCAATCCGCAGCTGACAGAGAATCTGCAGAAGAATACATTGCCGGATAAACAAAAGATATGGAATTTTATGAAAGAACTGGAAGAGTCCTATAGCACAGAACTGTCTGGGGAGACAGTGGTACTTTTTAAAATGAAAGAGATCTGGTGCTATATGATCAAACTGTTTGAAGATCCGGGGAAACTGTCCGGAAAACTGAAAAAAGCAAAGCGCCTTTCTGATTATGAACTGGTAGCAAAAAGTATTTTTGAGGAATGTCAGATCAAAGAACAGCATACAGAACTTTGATTTTGGCAGGAGGGTAAAGGATTTATGATTTCCATTCAGATTTCAGATGTAAAAGTATTTATGAATAAATTATTCCTGACAGAATATTTTGACGCATTTTTTCTTTCTGAAGCAAATTTTGTGACATTTAACACCTTTCATATTGACGGAACACTTCAGCATGCTTATTATTCCAGTGAAGAACAGGAGGAATACGGTATGAGTCAGATGAAGTATTCCAGATGGAAACAGGTACGTCCTTTTGCGTTAAGTCTGATTAAAGGGACGCATACCCCGCTGGAATTTAAAATTGTGTTCCGACTATCCCAGTCTAATGTGAAAAAGCTGCTGAATCAGAACGGAATTACCTCTTTCTCAGAAGCAGATGTAAATGGACTGTTTTTAAATCTTCATTTTTCAGGCGGAGCAATGCATTGTATTTCCGGTACATCCCTGTCTCTGTTTTCCATGGATAAAGCCGTTGAGCATGCGTGGGACGAAGCAGTGAAAAAGTATCTGAAACCATTTTTGTAAAGAAAAAAGTAAGTAGTTTATAAAAGTTTTATTAGCACTCACTACAGATGAGTGCTAATTTTTCCTTGACATCTTTATTTCCTGGTATTATACTCTTGTTAAATGGTAAGGGGAAAAGAACCCCATAGATTATAACCAAATTTTACGAGAGGTGATTACTATGAACAAAACAGGAAGTCTTTCTATTAACAGTGAGAATATTTTTCCGATTATAAAAAAGTGGCTTTATTCTGACCACGATATTTTTATGCGTGAGCTGGTATCCAATGGATGTGATGCCATTACCAAGTTAAAGAAGCTGGCGCTGATCGGTGATTATACCCTTCCTGAAGATTATAAAGGAAAAGTAGAAGTGGTGATCAGTGCAAAGGACAAGACCATGAAGTTTATCGATAATGGTCTTGGTATGACACCGGAAGAGGTAGAAGAATATATTACACAGATCGCATTTTCCGGAGCAACAGACTTTATTGAAAAATATAAGGATAATGCTAATGGTGATGAGATCATCGGTCACTTTGGACTGGGATTCTATTCTGCATTTATGGTAGCAGATGAAGTACACATTGATACGCTTTCTTATAAAGAAGGTGCAGAACCGGTACATTGGGAATGTGATGGCGGTACCAGTTATCAGATGGAGACAGGCAATCGTACAACAGTTGGTACTGAGATTACGCTGTTTTTGAATGAAGAGAGTCTGGAATTTGCCAATGAATACCGTGCACGTGAAGTGCTGGAGAAGTATTGTTCTTTCATGCCGACCGAGATTTTCCTGACTAACGCAGATGCAGAGCCGCAGTATGAGACCATTCTCAAGGAAGAGGTTCTGGATACCGATGAGGTAATAGAATATATTCACGAAGAAGCCAGGACAGAAGAAAAGGAAAATGAAAATGGGGAAAAAGAGGTAGTAGAAGTATCTCCGGCAAAGGAAAAGGCAAAGATCAAGAAACGTCCGGTTTCTATCAGTGATACCCATCCTCTTTGGACCAGACATCCAAATGACTGCACAGATGAAGAATATCTGGAATTTTACCGTAAGGTATTTCTGGATTACAAGGAGCCACTGTTCTGGATCCATCTGAACATGGATTATCCGTTTAACTTAAAGGGTATTCTGTATTTCCCGAAGATCAACACCGAGTATGATTCTATTGAAGGAACGATCAAGTTATATAACAATCAGGTGTTCATTGCAGATAACATCAAAGAAGTGATCCCGGAATTTCTGATGCTGCTGAAAGGTGTGATAGATTGTCCGGATCTGCCGCTGAATGTATCCAGAAGTGCATTACAGAATGACGGATTTGTAAAGAAGATTTCGGATTATATCAGCAAGAAAGTGGCTGATAAGCTCAGCGGTATGTGTAAGACAGACCGTGAGAATTATGAGAAATATTGGGATGATATCAGTCCATTTATTAAATATGGATGCATCAAGGACAGCAAGTTCTGTGAACGTATGATGGACTACATTCTGGTTAAGAATATTGATGGCAAGTATCTGACTCTGGATGACTTCATTGCAGAGAATAAGAAAGAGGATACTACAGAGACTGCAGACACTGCAGACACCCAGGAGAAGAAGGAAGATGCACCAAAGACCACTTTGTTCTATGTGACAGACGAGGTACAGCAGAGCCAGTACATCAATATGTTCAAAGCAGAAGGACTGGATGCTGTGATTCTGAAACATAATATTGACTCTCCGTTTATCTCTCTGGTAGAACAGAAGAAAGAGAATGTTCAGTTTAAACGTATTGATTCAGATGTGAATGATACTTTAAAAGCTGCAGATGCAGAAGAGGTGACAAAAGAGGCAGCAGATACACTGACAGAAGTGTTCCGTAAAGCCCTTGGAAAAGACAAACTGGACGTAAAAGTTGAGAATCTGAAGAATGAATCTGTAGCATCTATGATCACACTCTCTGAAGAAAGCAGACGTATGCAGGATATGATGAAGATGTACAATATGGGAGGCATGGATCCGGCGATGTTCGGCGGTGCTGAGACACTGGTATTGAATGCAAAGAACCATCTGGTACAGTATATTCTGGAGCATAAGGATGGCGAATATGTGCCGATGATCTGTGAGCAGCTTTACGATCTGGCGATGCTCAGTCATGCACCACTTTCACCGGAAGCCATGACAAAGTTTATTGCACGCAGCAATGAGATCATGACCAAACTGGTACAGTAAAACAAAAGAAAAGCAATGAGCCATTCGGTTGGAGGAATCTGACTGAATGGCTTTTTTAATTTCATAGGAAATCCCTCTTTTCAAATGCAAATATATGTGTTACTATAATGTAGTATTAAAAACTATGTTAAGAAATGTGAATATCTTTAGACGAAAATATAGAATTGCTTCGGGATAAAGATACAGCCTGAAGCCGGAGGATGAGATTAATGAGTTATAAGATTATTATTGACAGCTGTGGAGAACTGACAGAAGCGATGAAGGCAGATGAACATTTTGGTTCAGCAGCGTTAACATTATATGTAGATGATCATACCATTGTGGATGATGAGACGTTTGATCAGCATCAGTTCCTGAAGCTGGTGGCGGAAAGCCCGAACTGTCCGAAGTCGGCCTGCCCTTCTCCGGAGAGCTTTCGTGACAAGTTTGACTGTGGGGCAGATCATGTATATGCGGTGACACTTTCTGCGGAACTGAGCGGTTCCTATAACAGCGCAGAACTGGGGAAGAATCTGTTCCTGGAAGAGCATCCGGAGAAAAAGGCTTATGTATTTAATTCCAGATCAGCTTCCGTGGGAGAAACACTGATTGGATTGAAAATTCAGGAATGTGAAGAAGCAGGCATGGCATTTGAAGAAGTAGTAGAGCAGGTAGAGGCGTATATTGAGAAACAGAATACCTGGTTTGTACTGGAGTCACTGGATACTCTGCGTAAGAATGGCCGACTCAGTCATATGAAGGCGATTCTTGCTACTGCGTTGAAGATTAAGCCAGTGATGACAGCCACACCGGAAGGAACCATTGAGCAGCTTGCTCAGGCCAGAGGGATGAATAAAGCTCTGGTAAAGATGGCAGATGCTATTGTAGAATATGTGGGACAGGATCAGGATCGGGTTCTGGCACTTTCTCATTGCAACTGTCCACAGAGAGCAGAGATGATGCGGGATGAATTGAACAGACGTCTGCATCTGAAAGATATTATCGTGGTGGATACGGCAGGAGTCAGCAGTATGTATGCCAATGATGGAGGAATTATTGCGGTAGTATAAAAGTATGACAAGAACAACCAGATCACCAGACAGGAAATGAGATTGTCTGGTGATTTTTCTTGTTTTTAAATGAATTTAATATTATAATAATTCCAAGAGTGCGTCATGCGGAAGAGTCCGGTGATGCATAGGATGAATTGAAGGAGGAATCAATGATGATTACCTGGAAAAATCTGGATACGCTTGCAGCATATCAGGAACTTGCCAATGCAAAAAAAGTGAACCTGAAAGAGGCGATGACAGGAGAAAACGGTGCAGGCCGTGTGAAAAAATACAGTGTGCCAATGGCAGAAGGACTGACATATCACTTTGCTGCAAAGCAGGTGGATGACAACATTCTGGCAGTACTGAAGAAGCTGGCAGAAGAAGCACAGCTGACAGAGAAATTTGCAGCACTTTATAATGGAGAAGTGATCAATACAGGAGAAAAACGTCTGGTTCTTCATCAGCTGACCAGAGGACAGCTTGGGGACAAAGTGATGGCAGACGGCGTGGATAAGCGTGCATTCTATGTAGAACAGCAGCAGAAGATAGCAGAGTTTGCCAGAAAAGTACATAATGGTGAGATTACCAATGCAGCAGGTGAGAAGTTCACTACAGTAGTGCAGATCGGTATTGGTGGAAGTGACCTTGGACCTCGTGCCATGTATCTGGCACTGGAAAACTGGGCAAAGAAACATGATAGCTTCAAGATGGAAGCAAAATTTATCAGCAATGTAGATCCGGATGATGCAGCAGCTGTATTGTACGGCATCGATGTGGCACATGCGATCTTTGTATTGGTATCGAAGTCAGGAACTACCCTGGAGACATTGACAAACGAGGCATTTGTGAAAGATGCTCTGAAGAATGCAGGACTGGATCCATCCAGACATATGATTGCAGTAACCAGTGAAACTTCTCCTCTGGCAAAGAGCGATGATTATCTGGCAGCATTCTTTATGGATGATTATATAGGAGGACGTTATTCTTCTACTTCAGCAGTAGGAGGAGCAGTATTGTCTCTTGCATTTGGACCGGAGGTATTTGCACAGTTCCTGGACGGTGCAGCAGAGGAGGACAAACTGTCTGCCAATGCAGATGTATTACAGAATCCTGCTATGCTGGATGCTCTGATTGGCGTCTATGAGCGTAATGTACTGGGTTATCCAAGTACTGCTGTACTCCCATATTCTCAGGCACTGAGCCGCTTCCCGGCACATCTGCAGCAGCTGGATATGGAGTCCAATGGAAAATCAGTGAACCGTTTCGGTGAACCGGTAGATTATGTGACTGGACCTGTGATCTTTGGGGAACCTGGAACTAATGGACAGCACTCTTTCTATCAGCTCCTTCATCAGGGAACCGATATTGTTCCGCTTCAGTTTGTAGGATATCGTAACAACCAGATGGACACTGATGTGGAGATTCAGGGAAGCACAAGCCAGCAGAAGCTCTGTGCAAATGTAGCAGCTCAGATCATCGCATTTGCCTGCGGTAAAGAAGACGACAACCGTAACAAGAACTTTGAAGGTGGACGTCCATCCAGTATTATCATTGGTGATCAGGTGAATCCTGGAAGCCTGGGAGCACTTCTGGCACATTTTGAGAACAAAGTGATGTTCCAGGGATTCCTTTGGAATGTGAACAGCTTCGATCAGGAAGGTGTTCAGCTGGGTAAGGTACTGGCAAAACGTGTCCTGGCTCATGAAACAGATGGTGCGCTGAAGGTATTTAGTGATTTATTGAATATTTAATGCATGAAATGCTTGACATTTACACATTACAGTGCTAAACTAACCACAACAAATCACAAACCAAACCGATGAGAAAGAGAAGTAAGCTTATCCGTTGTATCACAGAGAACTGCAGATGGTGGAATTGCAGTATAGAGCGATTTGCTGAATGGGCTTTCGAGGGCAGCCTGAAATGGATCGCCGATTATCATGGAGATACAGAGTAGGCGTTGTCGGGAACCGAACCCGTTATCAATCAGGAGTGTATGAATGTACATGCGAAAGAGGACGTCACAGACGTCAAGTTGAGTGGTACCGCGATAATAAGAATTTTATTACCGTCTCAGGCAGATAGCTTGAGGCGGTTTTTTGTCCTATAAGATAAAGTAATTCTCATTTCACAAACTGCCATCAGCACTGCATTCATAAAAAAGTGATTTCAAGATTTCAAAAATATTTTTTTAATGAAAAGGAGAAAACGTATTATGAAAAAGAAAGTGTTCACAAGTGTAGCAGTTATGGCAGCAATTACCTCAGCAATGGCAGCAACCGCAATGGCAGAGGATTATAAGGTTGGAATTGTACAGTATGTAGATGATGCATCCCTGAATCAGATCACAGAGAACATTGAAAAAGAACTGGATGCAAAGGGAGAGGAACTGGGCGTTACCTTTAATTACGCAGATTATTTTTCAAATGCACAGGCAGATTCCTCTGTGCTGAATCAGATCTCCACGGATCTGCTGGCTGATCAGGTAGATGTGATTGTAGCGATTGCGACTCCGGTTGCCATGGTGATGCAGTCTGCAACAGAAGATACGGATATTCCGGTGATCTTCTCGGCAGTGTCTGATCCGGTGGGAGCAGGACTGGTAGAATCCATGGATGCTCCTGGTGGAAATATTACCGGAACTTCAGATGCTCTGGATACCGCAACGATTATGAACCTGATGCTGGCAGCGAATCCGGATCTGAAAAAAGTAGGTCTGTTATATGACACGGCACAGGATTCTTCTCTGAATGCTATTCAGGATGCAATTGCATTTTGTGAAGAAAATGGAATCGAATACGAAGAAAAAACAGGTTCCACTACGGATGACGTAATTTTGGCAGCTCAGTCTCTGATTGCAGATGGCGTAGAAGCAGTATTTACACCAACGGATAATACCATCATGACAGCAGAACTTTCTATTTATGAATTGTTTAATGATGCAAAGATCCCACACTATACCGGAGCTGATTCCTTTGCACTGAACGGAGCTTTCTGCGGCTATGGTGTAGATTATGCAAACCTGGGTGTGGCAACTGCAGATATGGTTGCAGAAGTACTGACTGGTGATGCAGATGTGGCAGCAACGCCGGTTCAGACTTTTGACAATGGTATTGCAACAGTGAATACAGATACCTGTGAAGCAATTGGATTTGATCTGGATACAATTAAAGAAACATTCAGCGATTACTGCACAGATTTTGTAGAGATTCAGACAGCGGAAAGCTTTGCTGAATAAAAAGGAGAAAAAATATGTTTATTACATGGGCCCTGATACAGAGCGCATTGGAACTGGGAATTATCTATGGAATCATTGCACTGGCACTGTTCCTTACCTATTCCATGCTGAATGTCTGTGATCTTTCCACAGATGGATGTTATACAATGGGAGCGGCAGCCGGAGCGGTGGTAGCACTGGCAGGGCATCCTTTTCTGGCCTTGTTTGCAGCTATGGCGGCCGGAGTATTATCTGGTCTTGTGAATGCGTTTCTGCAGACTAAGATGAAAGTAGAGAGTATGCTGGCCGGAATCATTGTAAATACCGGACTTTATACTGTCAACATCTGCATTATGGGAAAATCGAATCTGAACATGAATACTACTACAACCGTATTTTCCATGATGAAGGATCTGTTAAAAGGAACCGCACTGGAAAGCTACAGCAAAATGATCGTAGCGCTGATTTTCCTGGTGATCATTGCAGTTCTCCTGGCACTTTTTCTGGGAACCCGTCTTGGATTATCGATTCGTGCAACAGGAAATAATATTGCGATGGTAAAAAGTTCTTCTATCAATCCGGCCATGACGACAACGGTTGGACTCTGTATGGGGGGCGCCATGACAGCGCTTGCAGGATGCCTTCTGGGAGAATATCAGAAATCAGTTGATGTGAATATGGGAACTGGAATGGTGACCGTAGCTTTGGCATCTCTGATTATTGGTGAGACTATTTTTGGACGCAGAACGATAAAAGTCAGAATCCTGGGAGTGATTCTTGGCTCCTGTCTGTACCGTGTGATTGTAGCGATAGCTCTGAGATTTAATCTGCCGGCGTCTGCTTTGAAACTGGTGTCAGCAGTGATTGTAGGTATTGCAATTTCAATTCCTGCCATCAAAGAGATCCTTGCATTGCAGAAGACCAAACGGGCAGCGATGCTGCGCCATAAAGCCTTATATGAACAGCAGAAGGGAGGCAAATAAGATGTTAAAACTCATAGATATTTGCAAAACCTTCAATAAGGGAACGGTAAATGAAAAGACCGCCCTGAACCATCTGAACCTGGAAGTAAAGGATGGAGATTTTATCACTATCATCGGTTCTAACGGGGCCGGAAAATCTACAATGTTTAATGCTATCTGTGGCGGATTTTATGTGGATGAAGGGTTTGTGGAACTGGATGGCGAAGACATTACATTTTTGCCGGAGCATAAGCGTGCGAAGTTCATCGGACATCTGTTCCAGGATCCGATGAAAGGTACAGCACCTAATATGACGATTGAGGAAAATATTGCAATCGCTTATCTGCGTACCTCTACCAGCCAGCATGCTTATCTTAGCCGTGTATCTAAGAAAGAAAAAGAACAGTTTCGGGAACGTCTGGCTGTTTTGGATATGGGACTGGAAGACCGGATGAAGCAGCCGGTTGGACTGCTGTCTGGTGGACAGCGTCAGGCTCTGACTCTTTTGATGGCCACCATGATACCGCCTAAGCTGCTTTTGCTGGATGAGCATACAGCAGCCCTGGATCCGGCGACAGCTGACAAGGTGCTGGATCTGACCAAAAGAATTGTAAAAGAGCATCATCTGTCCTGTCTGATGATTACCCATAATATGCATTCGGCACTGGAACTGGGAAATCGTACTCTGATGATGGACAGCGGAAGAATTATTCTTGATATTGAGGGAAAAGACAGGGAAGGCATTACGGTGGATGGTTTGCTGGAAAAATTTAATTCCGGTGCAGGAAAGGAACTGGATAATGACCGGATTCTTTTCTCAAAATAACAGGATACAGGAGAAACAAAACAATTTATGAATTATCACAACATTACGAAGGATGATATGTTAAACGGTGATGGACTGCGTGTGGTACTTTGGGTATCGGGATGTGCTCATCACTGCAGAGGATGTCAGAATCCGGTGACCTGGGACCCGCAGGACGGTGTAAGGTTTGATGAGGAAGCAAAAAAAGAGATTTTTGATCAACTGGCCGAGAACTATATATCGGGGATAACCTTTAGTGGAGGAGATCCGCTGTTCCCGGCGAATGAAGCGGGAGTGACGGAGCTGGCACGGGCGATTCGAGAAAGATTTCCGGAAAAAACAATCTGGCTGTATACCGGATATCTCTGGGAGGAGATAAAAGACAGAGAAATTATGACGTATTTGACGGTACTGGTAGATGGAAAATATGAGGAAGCTTTGAGAAATACACAGCTTCACTGGAAAGGGAGCTCCAACCAGAGGGTGATTGATGTGCAGGAGAGCCTGAAAAGTGGTCAGATTGTGCTTCATGATTCCTGAAGATACGACATAGCAGAACAAGGAGAAGGCAATGAAACATACAGAAAAAATACAGATTAAATATTTTTCAGACAAAATAGAACGTCTACGATATATTGACGGAAAATCAGACTGGATTGATCTGCGTGCGGCGGAAGATGTGGTATTAAAAGCGGGGGAATATAAGTTGATTCCTCTTGGAATTGCCATGAAACTGCCAAAAGGATATGAGGCCCATGTAGTGCCAAGAAGTTCTACATTTAAAAATTTTGGCGTGATTCAGACAAATCATTATGGAGTGATTGATGAATCTTATTGCGGGGACAACGATCAGTGGTTTGTACCGGTCATGGCCATGCGTGATACAGAGATTCATGTGAATGACCGTATCTGCCAGTTCCGCATTATGGAACATCAGCCGGTGATCGAATTCGAAGAAACGGATCAACTGGATGGAACAGACCGTGGTGGATTTGGCAGTACTGGAAAAGCATAATACTGGCAATACAAAACCTGTGTAATGAGGGTCGAATTCAGCCGTATATTGTTGACAGAAAAAAGAAAAAAGGCTATACTTATAAACAGGTTTGTTAAGCTGGGAAGCAGGGTGTAACTCCCTCACAAGTCCGTTACTGTAACAGTCAGAGACCAGGGCAGACCGCAGAAGTTCGTGAGGCTGCGGCAACCGGTTCTCAGAACATAATTGATGATAAATAATGTTGAATATCATATGCTACCGTTGTCATTTTGTCAGCGGTAGTTTTTTACTTAACAGGAAATTTTTGTATGGAGACAGGCATATGGAGCATAAAAACGGTCTGGAAGACTGTTATGTCATGAAGAATAATAAAAAATTACATTGCGGCTATACCACAGGCTCCTGCGCTGCGGCGGCTGCAAAAGCAGCGGTCAGGATGCTGCTTCTGCAAAAAAAGATTTCAGAAGTGGAACTGATGACACCGAAGGGGATCTTATTACATCTCCTGACAGAAGATGTACACCTGGAAAAGAAAAGTGCCAGCTGTGCGATCCGAAAGGACGGCGGGGATGATCCGGATGCAACTCATGGACTTCTGATCTATGCACATGTGACCAGAAGCAGTCAGCCGGGTGTACAGATTGATGGTGGAAAAGGCGTGGGGCGTGTCACCAAAAAAGGACTCTGGCAGCCAGTAGGAGAAGCAGCCATTAACCGGGTGCCAAGAGAAATGATTCGGGAAGCAGTGCAGTCTGTCTGTGAGGATCTGGACTATGCAGGGGGGATTTCCGTAGTGATCTCTGTGCCGGGAGGAGAAGAGGTGGCGAAAAAGACCTTTAATCCACGTTTGGGAATCGAGGGCGGCATTTCCATTCTGGGGACCAGTGGAATTGTGGTGCCGATGAGCGAAGCAGCGCTGATTGCCAGCATCCGTCTGGAGATGGAGATGCGTCATGCCAACGGTAATGAATATCTGATTATTACTCCGGGGAACTATGGAGAGGATTTCCTGCGGGAACATGTGGAAATAGATCTGAAAAATTCCATGAAATGCAGCAATTACGTAGGTGAAACTCTGGATATGGCGGCGGAGATGGGTGTGAAGGGGATCCTTTTTATTGCTCACATCGGTAAGTTTATTAAGGTATCTGGCGGAATTATGAATACCCATTCCCGTCATGCGGACAGTCGTGCGGAGCTGATGGCAGCTCAGGCGATTCGTGCAGGAGCAGATCTGGAGACGGCAAAACGCATATTGGATACCATTACGACCGAAGAAGCCATCGATATCTTAAAAGAAAAGAATCTGACAGAACCGGTGATGAAGCTGGTGACAGAAAAGATTCACTATTATCTGCAGCATCGCTGCGGTGGAGCGCTTCAGACAGAGGCTATTATTTTTTCCAATGCCCATGGGTTCCTTGGAGAGACAGATGGTGCAGAGGAGATGCTGAACAGATTTATGATTTCAAAATAGTAATAGAAATGGAAAATACAGGAGGTAGCTATGAAAGGAAAATTATATGGAATTGGAATCGGACCTGGAGATCCGGAGTTATTAACATTAAAGGCGGTTCGTCTGATTCGAGAGGCAGATGTGATCGCGGTGCCTGGAAAGGTAAAGACTGAGACGGTGGCTTATCAGATCACCGTACAGGCCGTTCCGGAAATTGCAGATAAAGAATGCGTAGAAGTATATTATCCAATGTCCAAGGATCCTGAGATTCTGGAAAAGTGTCATACAGAGGCGGCAGAAAAGATTGAAACCTATCTGGCAGCAGGAAAAACAGTGGCATTTCTAACCTTAGGAGATACGACTGTTTATTCGACTTATATTTATGTACATACCAAGCTTCTGGAAAAAGGGTATGAAGCAGAGATCGTCAGCGGAATTACTTCATTCTGTGCAGTGGCGGCAAGGCTGAACATTGGACTTGTAGAAAAAGCGGAGGAACTTCATATCATTCCGGCTTCTTATCAGATTGAAGAGGCATTAAAGCTGAAAGGAACCAAAGTTCTGATGAAGGCAGCGAGCAAAATGGGAGAAGTGAAAAAGATGCTCAAAGACTGTGGTCAGGATGTGGTGATGATCGAAAACTGTGGAATGCCTGGAGAAAAAATCCACAGATCAGTAGATGAGATTCCAGAAGATGCAAGCTACTATTCACTGATTATTGTAAAGGAGAAATAAGATGATACATTTTGTTGGAGCCGGATCAGGAGCGCCGGATTTAATTACTTTAAGAGGAAAGACATTTCTGGAGCAGGCAGATGTGATCATTTATGCAGGATCGCTGGTGAATCCACAGCTGCTGGATTATGCGAAAGAGGGCTGTGAGATTTATAACAGCGCAAAGATGACACTGGAAGAAGTGCTGGATGTTATGTTTGCAGCAGAGAAAGATGGCAAAATGACGGTACGTCTTCATACCGGGGATCCTTGCCTGTATGGTGCGATCCGGGAACAGATGGATGTGCTGGATGAGAAAGGAATCGAATATGATTACACTCCTGGAGTCAGCTCTTTCTGTGGAGCAGCATCTGCACTGAACCTGGAATATACCCTTCCGGATGTATCTCAGACAGTGATTATTACCAGAATGGCCGGCCGTACACCGGTACC
Source organism: uncultured Marvinbryantia sp. (assembly GCA_934408725.1). Classification (GTDB taxonomy): domain Bacteria; phylum Bacillota; class Clostridia; order Lachnospirales; family Lachnospiraceae; genus Marvinbryantia. The sequence goes on along the minus strand of CAKRVB010000016.1, from coordinate 29,873 downwards.
GGAAAAAGAAGAGATTGCCAAACTGGCATCGCACGGAGCAACGATGGTGGTATTCTTAAGTACAGGTCTGCTGGAACAGCTCTCCCAGCGTCTGATTGCAGGGGGTTATACAGCAGATACACCGGCAGCGATTGTTTACAAAGCCACCTGGGAAGATGAAAAAGCATTTGTCTGCACAGTCGGAACATTAGCTGAGACAGCAGCCAGAAATCATATTACCAAGACAGCGCTGATGATTATCGGTGATGTGGTGACACATAGTCATTACAATCGTTCGGAATTATACAATCCGGCATTTACAACAGAATTCCGTGAGGCTACCAAATGAGACTTGCCGTGATCAGTTTTACCCAGCATGGCAGCCGGTTAAATGAAATGGTAAGCAAAGCAATGTCCCTTCAGGGGTATGACTGTGACAGCTATGCGATAAAAAAATATGCCTCTTCTTATGGATTGAAAATACTGGATCAGCCGTTGCAGGAGTGGACCGGTGAAATGTTTGGAAAAATGGACGCCATTCTTTTTATTGGTGCTACTGGCATTGCAGTAAGAAGTATTGCGCCATTTGTGCAAAGTAAAACAAAAGATCCGGCGATTGTAGTCATGGATGAAAAGGGTGTATTTGCCATATCGCTGATGTCCGGACATCTGGGTGGAGCAAATGAACTGGCAGGTGTCCTGGCGAATCTGACAGGTGCGATTCCGGTGATCACTACTGCGACAGATGTAAATGGCCGGTTTGCAGTAGATGTTTTTGCCAGAAAGAATGGATTATATATTTCCAGTATGAAATATGCAAAGGAAATATCGGCAGATGTGCTGGATGAAAAAAAGATCGGTTTTTATTCTGATTATCCGGTGATCGGCAGAATTCCAGAAGAAATGGAAGTATGGCAGGAAGGACAGGTGTTTGAAGGCACGAATGGAATCTGTATTTCTGTTTATGAGAATAAAGAACCGTACAGGCAGACCCTGCATCTGATTCCCAGAATTCTGACGGTAGGAGTAGGCTGTAAAAAAGGAACACCGGCAGAACTGATCAGAGAGAAGATACAGAAGGTTCTGGAAGAACAGCATATTTCAGAAAGAAGTATCAGCAGAATAGCCAGTATTGATCTGAAGGCAGAAGAAAAAGGTTTGTTGGAAACAGCCAGAGATCTGAATGTGGAATTTGTCACTTACACAGTGGAGGAATTAAAAAACGTAAAAGGGGATTTTACGGAATCAGCTTTTGTGGCATCCGTCACGGGTGTATCCAATGTATGTGAAAGAAGTGCAGTGCGTGGCAGTGATTATGGAGTGCTGATCTGCAGGAAGACCGCAGGGGACGGAGTGACCGTGGCACTGGCTGTAGAGGAATATATGGTGGACTTTACTTTATGATGTCCTGGGATGATGGAGGAAAAAGAATGAGCAAAATATATGTAGTAGGAATTGGTCCGGGTGCTTATGAGCAGATGACGATGAGAGCGGCCAATGCCTTAAGAAACTGTGATACCATTGTTGGTTATACCGTATATGTGGATCTGGTAAGGGAACATTTCGCAGAGAAAGAATTTCTGACCACACCAATGAAAAAAGAAGTGGATCGCTGCCGTCTGGCATTTGAAGAAGCTGCAAAAGGCAAAAATGTGGCAATGATCTGCAGCGGAGATGCAGGCGTTTATGGTATGTCCGGACTGATGCTGGAGATCGGAACCGAATATCCACAGATTGAAGTAGAAGTGATCCCTGGTGTAACGGCAGCTACAGGAGGTGCGGCTGTCCTTGGTGCACCGCTGATTCATGATTTTTGTCTGATCAGTTTAAGCGATCTGCTTACCCCATGGGAAAAAATCGAAAAACGACTGGTACTGGCTTCGGAAGCAGACTTTGTGATCTGTCTGTACAACCCTTCCAGCAAGAAACGACATGACTATCTGCAGAAGGCCTGTGATCTGTGTATGCAGCATAAGTCACCAGATACGGTCTGCGGCATTGTTCTGAATATCGGCAGAGAAGGAGAGGCTATGAAAGTGATGACCTTAAAAGAACTGCGCGATACACAGGTAGACATGTTTACGACAGTATTTATCGGTAATTCACAGACAAAAGAAATCGGTGGCAGAATGGTGACACCAAGGGGATATAAGAATGTCTAAGATTCTCATTTTTGCAGGCACTACGGAAGGAAGACTGCTGGCAGAGTTCCTTAAGAGACAGAAAGTACCTGCTTATGTATGTGTGGCAACAGAATATGGCGGACAGCTTCTGGAAGAAAACAGCTATCTTCAGGTCAGTCACAGCCGTCTGGATGAAAACCAGATGCGGCAGCTGATCCTGGAAGAAGGCATACATCTGACTGTGGATGCAACCCATCCTTATGCGGTAGAAGTATCAGCCAATATCAGAAAGGCCTGTGAGGAAGCGGGCTGTGAATATATCAGGCTGCTTCGCTCGTCTGTTCAGACCGGTGAGGAAGAAGAGATGGTCTGCGTAGAGTCCGTGGAAGCGGCAGTAGAATTTCTGAAGGAAACAGAAGGTAATATACTGGTGACTACAGGAAGTAAGGAATTGCATAAATATACAGCTATTCCGGAGTTTGAAGAGAGAGTGTTTGCCCGTGTCCTTTCCACACCGGAAGTAGCCTGTCACTGTGCAGATCTGGGCTTCACCGGAAAACATCTGATCTGCATGCAGGGACCGTTTTCGGAAGAACTGAATACAGCTCTTTTAAAGCAGTTTGGAGCCAGATGGATGGTGACCAAGGAAGCCGGAAAGAACGGGGGGTACGAGGAGAAGATCCGTGCAGCCAGAAATGCAGGCGCAAAAGTGGTACTAATCGGACGCCCGGTAAAAGAAAGTGGCCTTTCTTTAGAAGAGGTGATTCGTACCCTGATGCAGAAAGAAGAGATTCAGGTACAGCGAAAGCTGGCAATTGTCGGCATCGGTATGGGAAACCGGGACAATATGACCGTGGAAGCACAGAAAGCCTGTATGGAAGCGGATCTTTTAATCGGGGCAGGCCGTATGCTGGAACAGATAGCAGAACCTGGAAAACCTGTTTTTGTATCCTACAAACCGCAGGAAATCTATGAGTATGTCATGAATCATCCCGAATATGAAAAAATAGCTTTGCTGCAGTCCGGAGATTTGGGATTTTACAGTGGCGCAAAGAAACTGATGGAGATCTTTGCGGGAGAAGAGATGGAAGTGTACCCTGGTATTTCTTCGGTCGTATACCTCTGTGACCGGCTGCATACGTCCTGGGAGGATGTGGTACTGGTCAGCCAGCATGGAAGATACGCCAATCTGATCGGCAAGATCCGGAAGAATAAAAAAGTTTTTGCATTACTGGGAAAAGGCAGTATGGTGAATGAGCTGTGTCAGAAACTGACAGAGTATCAGATGGATCAGGTAGTGCTGCATGTGGGGCAGGATCTCTCCTATCCGACAGAGCAGATCCGGACTGGTTTTGCCAGTGAACTTAGGACACAAAGTTTTGCAGATCTCTGTGTAGTGTTGCTGGAGAACCCAAATCCAGATACGGTGATCACCCATGGCATGGAAGATGAGGCGTTTCTGCGGGCAAAAGTACCGATGACCAAGAGTGAAGTACGCAGTATTTCCCTGTCAAAGCTGAGGCTGGCGAAGGATTCTGTTGTCTATGATGTGGGAGCCGGAACCGGGAGCATTTCGATAGAAGCAGCGTTGCAGGCAGAGGACGGATATGTTTATGCCATAGAAAAAAAGGAAGAAGCAGTGGCTCTGATGCGGGAGAATCAGAAGAAGTTTGCGGTGGATAATCTGGAGATTGTAGAAGGACTGGCACCGGAAGCTTTGGAGAGTCTGCCGGCACCGACTCATGTATTTGTGGGAGGATCGTCAGGCAACATGAAGACAATTCTGGAGCTGGTACTAAAGAAGAATCCATCCGTACGGATCGTGATCAACTGTATTGCCCTGGAGACTGTGGCAGAATCTCTGGACTGTGTAAAGACACTTCCGGTAAAAGAGGTAGATATCGCAGCGGTTTCTATTGGAAAGTCAAAAGAGATCGGAAAATACCATATGATGATGGGACAGAATCCGGTCTATGTCATTTCCTGCACAGGGGGAGAAGCATAAATGAAAAATTATCCGAGAGTGATGCTGGCAGCAGGATCAAGCGGCAGTGGAAAAACTATGATTACCTGCGGAATATTGCAGGCATTGAAAAACAGAGGCTTAAAGGTCACATCGTTTAAATGCGGTCCGGATTATATAGATCCCATGTTCCATGAAAAAGTGATCCATACCCGCTCCGGCAATCTGGATACCTTTTTTGCAGGAGAAGAACTGACTCGTTATCTGTTTTGCAAAAATGCGGTGGACAGTGACATCTCCGTGATGGAAGGTGTGATGGGATACTACGATGGACTTGGTGGATTTTCTGTTCAGGCAAGCGCCTGTGATCTGGCTGAGGTGACGAACACACCAGTGATCCTGGTCGTGAATACCAGAGGCATGAGTCTGTCAGTGCTGGCTTATATTAAAGGATTTCTGACATTCCGGGAACCGACAAGGATCTGCGGAGTGATTTTGAATCAGTTATCTCCGATGCTGTATCCGAAGATGAAAGAAGCGATTGAGAAAGAACTTGGCATACCGGTATGCGGCTATGTTCCGCGTATGGAAGATTGTTCGCTGGAAAGCCGCCACCTTGGTCTGGTTCTTCCACAGGAAGTAGCGCAGCTTTCGGAGAAGCTTCAGCATATCGCAGAAGTACTGGAAGATACACTTGATCTGGATCAGATCCTGGAGATCGGCCGGAAGGCCGGAGAGGTTGGAAGTTTTGAACAGGCGGAAAAAGAGATGGATCAGTTTTTCAGCCTCGCTGCAGAAGAAAAGAAGGGTAAGCCGACTCTTCGCATTGCAGTGAGTAAAGACGAAGCATTTTGCTTTATTTATGAAGCAAATATGCAGCTGCTTCGGGAGATGGGAGTAGAACTGATTCCCTTTTCGCCAATACATGATACAGAGATTCCTGCAGCTGACGGTGTACTTTTTTATGGGGGATACCCGGAGCTGTTTGCAAAGGAATTGTCAGAGAACGAGAAAATGCGCCAGGATGTAAAGGAAAAACTGGCAGAAGGCTTGCCATGCATGGCAGAATGCGGCGGTTTCATGTATCTGCATCAGACGATGGAGGATATGGAAGGCAGCAGCTGGCCGATGGCAGGTGTCATTGACGGAACAGCCTATCGTACGAAAAAGCTGGGACGTTTCGGGTATATCGAACTGGAACGGGCAGAGGAGCCCAAAGAGGGATGCAGGCTGAAGGGACATGAGTTTCACTATTTTGACAGTACCTCCTGTGGGGAGAGTTATCTGGCCAAAAAGCCTCTTAGCAGCCGCAGCTGGCGGTGTATTCATGAAACAGAGACACTGATGGCAGGATTCCCGCATTTATATTATTATGCCAGTCCGGAATTTATTCTGAAGTTTCTGAAAAAATGCAGGAAGTATCAGGAAACAAAATAAAATCAAACAGAACCGAGGATAAAAGAAAATGAAAGTATCACTTCTGGCACTTGTACTGGGATTTTTGCTGGATTTACTGATCGGAGACCCGGAAGGTCTTTACCATCCAATCAGGCTGGTGGGTAACCTGATTGGCGTTCTGGAAAAAAAGATGAACAGGAGAATCGATTCGCCTGACCGCCAGATGGTTATGGGGTGGCTTATGGCATTGATTGTGATTGGAATCTCATCGGGAGTTCCGCTGTTACTGCTTCTGGCGGCACAGTGGATTCATCCGGTCTGCCGTCTGGTACTGGAGACGATCATGTGCTGGCAGCTTCTGGCGACCAAATCATTGAAAACAGAAAGCATGAAGGTATATAAGAGATTACGAAAGCATGATCTGTCTGGAAGCCGGAAGGCGGTATCCATGATTGTTGGAAGGGATACCAATGTGCTGGATGAAGCCGGGGTAACAAAAGCTGCTGTTGAGACAGTGGCGGAAAACACTTCAGATGGTGTTATTGCTCCAATGTTTTATATGGCCATTGGAGGTGCATTCCTTGGATGGATGTATAAGTCTGTCAATACTATGGATTCCATGGTGGCCTATAAGAATGACCGATATCGGTACTTTGGACGGATTCCTGCGTATCTGGATGATGTGGCAAACTATATTCCGGCAAGACTGGCAGGGCTCTTGATGATCGCAGCATCTTTCCTGATTCATCTGGATGGTGCTCATGCATGGCAGATCTTTCGGAGAGACCGTTACAATCATGCCAGTCCCAATTCTGCACAGACAGAAGCAGTTATGGCAGGGGCACTGGATGTCCAGCTGGCAGGGGATGCCTGGTATTTTGGAGAATTACATAAAAAGAAAACAATCGGAGATGATATCCGGCCGATAGAGCCAAAGGATATTGTCCGTGCGAATAAATTGCTGTATGCGACAGCGGGTATTTCCATGGCAGTCTTTGCACTGGTAAAATATCTGATCTTACTGATCTGATGCAGCAGGAGCAGACTGGAGGAATAAAATGCTGAAACACCGGCATGGAGGAGATATATATGAGGTCTCTTACCGGATTGATTACTCTGCGAATATCAATCCATTAGGGACACCGGAGAATGTGGTTAAAGCGGCACAAAAATCAATTCTGGACTGTGCACATTATCCGGACGTAGACTGCAGGGCATTGCGGAGAGCCCTGGCAGAAAAAGAAAATATGGAGCCAGAGCAGATCTTGTGCGGAAATGGTGCTGCAGAACTGATTTTTGCCATGGTACAGGCTGAAAAGCCGCAAAGGGCACTTTTGATGGCACCTGGATTTGCAGAGTATGAGCAGGCACTGAGGGCAAACGGGTGTGAGGTTCGTTACTATGAACTAAAAAAAGAACATGGATTTCGATATCAGACGGATTACAAAAAAATGCTGACGGAGGATCTGGATATGATTTTTCTATGTAATCCCAATAATCCTACCGGCCTTTTGATTCCGAAGGAAGAGATGCTGGAAATCTTTCAGATCTGTCTGGAAAAGAAGATACGCGTGGTTCTGGACTCCTGTTTCATTGACTTCCTGGAACAGGAAAAAGAAGCAGAATATACCGGATATCTGGGCGATTATCCGAATCTGTTTATTTTAAAGGCATTTACCAAGATCTACGCTATGGCGGGCCTTCGGCTGGGCTACGGAATGAGTCGGGATGAGAGGCTGCTGGAGCGAATGAAAAATGTGGTACAGCCTTGGAGCGTGTCCATACCGGCACAGGCAGCTGGTGTAGCTGCCTTGCAGGAAACTGCATTTGTCCATCGCTCGGCAAAGTTGGTTCAGGAAGAACGTATATGGCTGAAAAAGCAGCTGCAGAACATGAATCTGTGGGTTTGTGATTCCCAGGCCAATTATCTGTTTTTTGAAGGACCGGAAGATCTGTCAGAGAAATGTCGAGAGGCGGGCATACTGATCCGTGACTGTAGTAATTATCATGGATTGAGAAAGGGATATTACCGTATTGCGGTAAGAACAAGAAAAGAAAATGAAGAACTGGTGCAGGTATTTCAGAAGATCTTAAAGCCTGCAGAAAGGCGGAACTGATATGGCAAAAGCGATTATGGTGCAGGGCACAATGTCCAACGCAGGAAAAAGTCTGCTGGCAGCTGGGCTTTGCCGGATATTTAAACAGGACGGTTATAAAGTGGCACCATTTAAGTCTCAGAATATGGCACTGAATTCTTTCATTACCGAAGAGGGACTGGAAATGGGAAGGGCTCAGGTGATGCAGGCGGAAGCAGCAGGTATCAGGCCTTCTGTATATATGAACCCTATTTTGCTGAAGCCAACTACCGATGTGGGTTCCCAGGTGATTGTCAACGGAGAAGTGCTGGGGAATATGAAGGCAAGAGATTATTTTGCCTATAAGAAGCAGCTGGTTCCGCAGATTATGGAAGCATATCACAGACTGGAAGAGGAATATGACATTATTGTGATTGAGGGAGCAGGAAGCCCGGCAGAGATCAACCTGAAAGAGGAAGATATTGTCAATATGGGCATGGCAAAAATGGCCAAAGCACCGGTTCTTCTGGTGGGAGATATTGACCGGGGCGGTGTATTTGCACAGCTGATCGGTACCGTTATGCTTCTGGAAGAAGAGGAGAAAAAGATGGTCAAAGGTCTGATCATCAACAAGTTCCGTGGTGATAAAACTATCCTGGATCCAGGGGTAAAAATGCTGGAAGAAAAAGCAGGTATCCCGGTAGTAGGCGTGGCACCATATCTGCAGATTCAGGTGGAAGATGAAGACAGCCTGACAGAACGGTTTGACCGGAAAGCAGCAGTAGGGGTCATCGATATTGCGGTGATACGTCTGCCACGAATCTCTAATTTTACGGATTTTAATCCATTTGAGAGCATGGAAGGAGTCTCTTTGCGTTATGTAGGCAGCGTGTCAGAACTGAAGAATCCGGATCTGATTATTTTGCCTGGAACAAAGAGTACCATGGCGGATCTGGCCTGGATGCGTCAGAATGGCCTGGAAGCAGCAGTCTTAAAGGCGGCAGCATCGGGAAAACTGATTTTTGGTATCTGTGGCGGCTACCAGATGCTGGGGGAATCCTTAAGCGATCCGGAAGGAGTAGAAGGTGGCGGAACCATGAAAGGTATGGGCCTGCTTCCGATGGATACCGTATTTGCGGGTGATAAGACAAGAACCAGAGTCAGCGGGACTTTTACGCAGGTGGAGGGCCGGCTGAAGGAATTGTCCGGAGCAGCGCTGGAAGGTTATGAGATCCATATGGGTGTGACAACGGTAAAAGAGGGCGCCCGGTCTCTTACAGAGATCACGGATCATGGTGCTCAGACAAAAGGGCAGACAAAGAAAGATGGGGCCTATACGGATCATGTATATGGTACCTATGTGCATGGGGTGTTTGAAAAAGAAGAAGTTCCAAAGGCGGTGATTCGTGCAATTGGACGGGAAAAAGGACTGGATGTGAGTGAGATTACATCAGTTGATTTTGCACAGTTTAAGGAGACACAGTATGATCTGCTGGCGGCAGGCCTGAGAGAACATCTGGATATGAAAAAGATCTATGAGATATTGGAAGAGGGAATTTAAATGAAGGTACAGCTGGAAAATGTAAAACCGATGGATATTGAAAAACGCAGTTTTGCTATTATTACGGAAGAACTGGGATATGAACTCCCGGAAGATAAGGCACCGATTATCAAGCGATGCATTCATACCAGTGCAGATTTTGATTATGCCCAAAATCTTATGTTTTCCGATGATGTAGTGGAAAAGGCACTGAAAGCATTGAAAAACGGAGCCTGTATTGTGACAGATACCCAGATGGCAAAAGCGGGAATTAATAAAAAGGCACTGCAGAAGTTTGGCGGGGAAGTGTACTGCTTTATGTCAGATGAAGAAGTGGCTGAAATTGCCAGAAAGAATGGTACAACAAGAGCAACAGCCAGCATGGACAAGGCAGCAGCCTTACAAAAACCACTGATTTTTGCAATCGGTAATGCGCCTACAGCACTGGTCCGTCTATATGAACTGATCGAGGATGGAAAGTTACAGCCGGAACTGATCATCGGGGTACCAGTAGGATTTGTGAATGTGGTACAGTCAAAAGAACTGATTATGCAGGCAGATGTGCCTTATATTGTGGCAAAGGGCAGAAAAGGCGGAAGTAATATTGCAGCCTGTATCTGTAATGCACTTCTTTATATGGCAGGCGGCAGAGAATAGCAGAATCGAGAATGCCTGTATAAGAAAAATTTAAGATGCAGTTAATGTTCTGGAAGCCATGGTATGTTATGATAGCAGTAACGTACTTGGAGGAGGATATCATATGAGATGCAAAAATAAGATAAGAACATTACAGATGGGAATGTTAACAGGACTGATGGCAGTTGCCATTCCGGTGCTGGCCGGTGCAGAGGATGCAGCAGAACAGGTGGATATAGCGGAATTGTTTTATACTTATTCCAATGATACACAGGTGTATGATTTCACGGATCCGGCTTATCTGCAGGGATGGCTCGGTTCACTGGAGTATAAGAAGTATGATGGATATCTGGCCCTGGATCAGCTGGATCTGGACTGGAACGGAACAGAAGAACTGCTGGCGATCCGGCTAAAACAGCCAGATGAGAATACCGATCAGAATAACCTGATTGCGGAAGTATATCAGTATGAGGGGGATAAGCTGAAAAGAGTTGCCCAGTGCACTCTGGCAGAAGACATTCTGACGACCAGTGAAGCAGATATCAATGTGTTCCTGGTCAGCACGGATAACGGCATGTATCTTTGCTGTGAAGAAAAGGAGACTATGAATTTTCTGGCAGACGGTGTAGATTGGAATCTGCGCACATTTACCTATGATGGAACATCTTTTGTACAACAGGCAGATACTGGAATTGCCGGCAGTGCATGGGAGGATAGCGAGGTAGAACCAGCCAGAGATGCATTAAATGCTATGGGGCTGTATCCGGCAGAACTGGTAACCACTCCGATAACGGATCAGGTAGATAATCTGACGAAGGTGAATGTGATACAGCGGTATCTGACGGAAGAGATAGATACGGTGGATGCATATCTTGACAATCCGGAAGCAGAGCTTATGCAATATGGTGAGACCTGGTTCCACAGCTATCAAAATGAGAACCGGGAAAATAAAAATGCAAATAATTTTGCTGCTTATGGAGAACAGTCGGAAGCATTGGCAGAAACAGATAATTCTTCAGAAGACTATATCATTCCAGACAGCGACAGCCGCTATATTACAGATGAAGATCTGACCGGACTCTCGGATTACGAAATTCTGCTGGCAAGAAATGAGATTTATGCAAGACATGGCAGAATCTTTGCCAATGAAGATCTGAACAGTTATTTCAGAAGTAAATCCTGGTATCAGCCGACAGTAAGCGGCGCAGACTTTACAGAAGAGTATGCGGCAAGTGTATTCAATGAATATGAGAGAGCAAATATAGATACGATTGTGAAATATGAGCAGGCTCATAACATCAATCAAATGTAAAACAATGTAAGAGAACATAGAAAAAGGGGAAGAGAGATGGCAGTACAGACAAAAGCAATTCTGGTTGTGAGCTTTGGTACCAGTCATAATGACACCAGAGAAAAGACGATTGACCAGATTGAAAACAGAATTCAGGACAGTTTTCCGGATTATCGGGTTTACCGTGCCTGGACCAGTGATATGATTCGAAAGAAATTAAAGAATCGGGATCAGGTTCAGATTGACAGTGTAGAAGAAGCTTTTGTCCGTATGAAGCAGGACGGCATACAGCAGGTGATTGTACAGCCGACCCATGTGATGAATGCCATAGAAAATGATAAAATGCGCGGCCAGATTCTGGCTGCGCAGAAAGATTTTAAGGAAATCCGAACAGGAGATCCGTTATTTGCCACAGATGCAGACCGGGATCGACTGGTAGAGATCCTGGGGGAGTACTGGAAGGAGATTCCAGAGGAAGAACTGCTGATTTTCATGGGACATGGTACTTCCCACGAAGCAAACTGTGTATATGAAGATCTGGATCTGGCACTGAAAGCAGCAGGACATGACAATATGTATGTAGGTACAGTGGAATCACTTCCTACCTTACATATGATTATAGAAAAAATTCAGTCACTGCCAGTAAAAAAAGTACACCTGGCACCATTTATGATTGTGGCGGGTGATCATGCCAGAAATGATATGGCAGGGGAAGAAAAAGATTCCTGGGGAAGCCTTCTGAGGGCGAGAGGCTATGAGGTGCAGTGTCACATTATAGGACTGGGGGAACTGGAAGGAATCCAGAATATGTTTGTACAGCATGTGAGGGAAGCAAAATGAGTATACAGATGTTAGGAATTGACCATATGAAGGCATCCATTGATGTACGTACTGTCTTTTCCTTTACGAAAAAAGCTATTGGAGAAACACTGGAAAAATGGAAAGAGCATCCGCAAATTGCAGGGTGTGTTATATTATCCACCTGCAATCGTATGGAAATCTGGGTCAGCAGTGTGGAAGAGGAGGTGGATCTATATGATCTGCTTTGTCAGGAAAAGAAAGTAGATCCAAAGATGTATGAAGAGTATGTTGTCTGTCGCCGTGAGGGGGAAGCCGTGCAGCATCTTTTTGAACTGGCCTGCGGACTACAGTCCAGAATTCTGGGTGAAGACCAGATCATCACGCAGGTAAAGGATGCGCTGACACTGGCCAGAGATCAGTATGCAACGGATAATGTGCTGGAAGTGTTGTTTCGCATGGCAGTAACAGCGGCAAAGAAAGTGAAGACGGAAGTGACTCTTTCAGATGCCAACAGCTCTGCGATTCATAAAGCCGTACAGGAGTTAAAAGAACAGGGCTATTGCTTTACAGGAAAAAACTGTATGGTAATCGGAAATGGAGAAATGGGTAAGCTTTCTGCAAACGTGTTTCGTGAGCAGGGAGCTTCCGTTACGGTTACTGTCAGGCAGTACCGCAGCGGTGTGGTGCAGATCCCGGATGGCTGTTCCAGAATTGATTATGGAAAAAGGCTGGAACTGCTTCCTTCCTGTGATTACGTAGTCAGTGCCACCTCCAGCCCGAATTATACCTTAACCAGGGAAAGTCTGGAAGCACTGCATCTGGATCATGATGTGATCATGATTGACCTGGCGGTTCCAAGAGATATTGAAGTGGCGGCAAGCGAACTGGATCATGTCACTTTATATGATATCGATTATTTTAAAGCAGATCATACCAGTGCCCAGGTGAAGGAGAATATCAAAAAAGCAGAAGCAATTCTGGATGTGCAGATGCATGAATTCTTTGACTGGTATGAAGGCAGAGACGTGATTGAACAGGTGCAGGTAATCAAAAAACAGGCTACAGAGGACTTCCATCTGAGAATTCAGAAACAGGTAAGGGAGCTGCAGCGTACGGCACAGGAAGAAGCACCACAGGAAGTAGAACAGATCGACCGGCTTCAGGAATATGTGGAAGCAGCGGCCGGAAAAGTAATCAATAAGATGATTTTCGGAATGAAGTCAAGGCTCAGCGATCAGGCATTCCGGGAATGTATCGAAGCAATGGGAGATGTATTTCGGGAATGAGCAGAAAAATAGTGATCGGCAGCAGAGAAAGTAAACTGGCTGTCATTCAGACAGAAATGGTAAAAAAATATATAGAGAGCAATTGTCCGCAGATGCAGGTAGAGGTTCTGACGATGAAAACAACCGGAGATGTAATTCTGGATCGAACTCTGGATCAGGTGGGCGGAAAGGGCCTGTTTGTAAAAGAACTGGATAAGGCGCTGATGGACAGACGCAGTGATCTGTCAGTACACAGTTTGAAGGATATGCCGATGGAAGTGCCAGAAGAGCTTCCACTGGTGGCATTTTCCAGAAGAGAAGATCCAAGGGATGTACTGGTACTTCCGCAAGGAATGTCAGAACTGAATTTTGATAAACCAATTGGATGCTCCAGCAAACGGAGAATTTTGCAGCTGCAGGAACTGTATCCACAGGCTGCGTTCGCTACAGTACGTGGAAATGTGCTGACTCGTCTGCGTAAGCTGGATGAGGGAAATTTTTCCGCACTGATTCTGGCAGCAGCAGGATTGAAAAGACTGGGACTGGAAGAACGCATTTCCCGTTTCCTGGAGCCAGAGGAAATGATTCCGGCTGCAGGGCAGGGAATTCTTGGAATACAGGGAAGAGCAGGCGAAGATTATCGTTTCCTGGATACCTACAACGATGCGGATGCAAGAGACTGTGCACTTTGTGAACGTGCATTTGTGAGGATTCTGGATGGTGGATGTTCCTCTCCTGTGGCAGCCCATGCCAGAATAAAAGAAGATCAGATTCTGCTGCTGGGTCTGTACTATGATGAAACAGATGGCGGATACCTGAAAGGAAGTCTCTCAGGACACAGAGATCAGGCGGAAGCACTGGGAGAACAGCTGGCTCTTCAGCTGAAGACGGAGTATGGAAGGAGAAACAGTAAATGACAGGAAAAGTATGGCTGGTAGGAGCAGGACCATCTGATCCGGGTCTGTTTACCAGAAAGGGCGAACAGATTTTAAAACAGGCAGAAGTGGTGGTTTATGATGCACTGGTAGGACAGAGCATCCTGAATATGATACCGGAAACTGCAACATTGATTAACGTGGGAAAACGATCCTGTAAGCATACTATGAAGCAGGAACAGATTAATCAGGTCCTGGTTGAGGAAGCGAAAAAAGGACAGCGTGTGGTTCGATTAAAAGGCGGAGATCCGTTTCTTTTTGGAAGAGGTGGTGAAGAACTGGAATTGCTGGTGAAAGAAGGAATTCCTTACGAGGTGGTGCCAGGAGTGACATCTGCGCTTTCGGTACCGGCTTATAATGGAATTCCGGTAACGCACAGAGATTACTGTTCTTCTCTTCATATTATTACCGGACATAAACGTCAGGGAGAAAGCTATAACATTGATTTTGAAGCACTGGTCAGAACAAAAGGAACACTGGTGTTCCTCATGGGCGTATCAGCGCTGGGAGACATCTGTCAGGGACTTCTTCAGGCGGGTATGGATCCTGATATGCCGGCAGCTCTTTTGATTAAGGGAACGACGGCAGCTCAGAGAAGAATTGTGGCAACCGTGGCAACTTTAAAAGAAGAAGTAGAACGGCAGGGGGCTGAGACACCGGCCATTATCGTAGTCGGAAAGGTATGCAGCCTTGCTGAGGAATTTGAATGGTATGAGAAACTCCCATTGGCAGGAAAGAAGATCCTGGTGACCAGACCGAAAGAACTGATCTCTGAGATGTCTGCAAAGCTGCGTAGTGCCGGAGCGGAAGTACTGGAACTGCCGGCTATCCGTACTGTGCCATGTGAGGATCAGAAAAGACTGGTGCAGGCCTTAAAAGAGATCAGTACTTATCAGTGGCTGGTATTTACCAGCCCGACTGGTGTGCGTGTGTTCTTTGAAGAGATGGACAAACAACATATGGATATTCGTGCTCTCTGCCGGATACGTCTGGCTGTGATCGGATCCGGAACGGCAAAAGAATTAAAGAAACACGGACTTTACCCGGATCTGATGCCAGAAGAATTCTATGGAGAAGCCCTTGGAAAAGCACTGGCTGAAAAATGTCAGGATGGAGACCACATACTGATCCCAAGAGCAGCCACTGGCAACCAGGAGCTGGTACAGATCCTGGCAGACAGCAAAAAAGTTACTATTGACGATATCGCTACATATGATACCATATATGCGGGATCTGCTTTGATTGATGAAAAGCAGGAGTTCGAAAATGGCAGTATCGATTATGCTGTTTTCACCAGCGCCTCAACAGTAAAGGGTTTTGCAGAAGCAACAAAGGGACTGGATTATGCAAAAGTTCATGCGGTCTGCATTGGCCGACAGACAAAGGCAGCAGCAGATGCCCTTGGTATGCAGACAGAAATGTCTGAAAAACCGACCATGGATTCAGTAGTAGAAAAAGTGGCAGAGTTGTGTCAGAAACAGGGCTAGGCAGCTTTGTTCCAACAGATACCGATCAGACAAGGAGGAAGGTCAGATGGAAATGACAAAAAGACCAAGACGATTAAGAGGAAGTATGATACTTCGGAAGATGGTACGGGAGACCAGAATGGATAAAGCCTCTCTGATGTATCCGATGTTTGTTATGGATGGAGAAAATAAAGTAGAAGAGATTCCTTCTATGGAAGGACAGTACCGCTATACGGTGGACCGTATGGGCGAGTGTCTTCAGGAACTTCTGGATGCAGGAGTGACTTCAGTTATGCTGTTTGGAATTCCGGCAGTAAAGGATGAAGTAGGAAGTCAGGCATATGATGACAATGGCGTGGTACAGCGTGCTCTGCGTTATGCAAAAGAGCATTTCCCGCAGATGTATCTGGTAACCGATGTATGTATGTGTGAATATACATCCCATGGTCATTGTGGAGTGCTGTGTGATCATGATGTAGATAATGATAAGACACTGGAACTGCTTGCCAGAACCGCAGTTTCTCATGCAAGAGCAGGCGCCCAGATGGTGGCTCCTTCGGATATGATGGATGGAAGAGTGGCGGCAATCCGGGAAGCACTGGACGAGGCTGGATTTACGAATGTGCCGATTATGTCTTATGCAGTAAAATATGCATCTGCATTTTATGGCCCATTCCGTGATGCAGCAGGATCTGCACCTTCTTTTGGAGACCGCAAGACGTATCAGATGGACTTCCATAACAGCAGAGAGGGAATCAAAGAAGCGTTGCTGGATGAAGAAGAAGGCGCAGATATCATCATGGTAAAACCGGCGATGTCTTACCTTGATATGGTGGCTAAGGTAAAAGAACAGGTGACAACACCGATTGCATGCTACAGTGTCAGTGGAGAATACGCTATGGTGAAAGCCGCTGCCAAAATGGGCTGGATCGATGAAGAACGTATTATCTGTGAGATGGCAGTATCCGCTTACCGTGCAGGCACAGATATTTATATTACTTATTTTGCAAAAGAACTGGCAAAATGTATGGATGAGGGGAAAATAGGATGAGCAGATCAGAAGAATTATTCAGACAGGCAGTAGAACTGATCCCGGGAGGGGTCAACAGTCCGGTAAGAGCTTATGGAAATGTGCATGAAACACCACGTTTTATCGCAAGCGCAGATGGTCCTTATATCAGCGATGTGGATGGAAATACCTATGTGGATTTTATCGGTTCCTGGGGTCCGATGATTTTGGGAAATAATGATAAAAGAATTTTGAACAGTGTAGCAGAGGCAGCAGGAAAGGGGCTGAGTTTTGGCGCAGCCACAGAAGCAGAAGTCGAGATGGCAAAGCTGGTTTGCGATCTGGTTCCTTCTATTGAGATGGTACGTATGGTGAATTCCGGTACGGAAGCAGTGATGAGTGCCATTCGTGTGGCAAGAGGATTTACAGGTAGAAATAAAATCGTGAAGTTTATGGGATGCTATCATGGACACAGTGATGCGATGCTGGTAAAGGCAGGCTCCGGTGTCATGACGGCCGGTATTCCGGATAGTGCCGGAGTACCGGCAGGCTGTACCCAGGATACCTTATCTGCAGAATACAATAATCTGGACAGTGTACAGGAACTTTTTGACCGTTATGCAGAGGAGATTGCAGCTGTCATCGTAGAGCCTGTTGGGGCTAATATGGGTGTAGTACCGCCAGAAAAAGGATTCCTGGAAGGATTGCGTGCTATTTGCGACAAATATGGCAGCCTTTTGATCTTCGATGAAGTTATTACCGGATTTCGCCTGAGCATCCAGGGAGCACAGGGATATTTTGGCGTACAGCCGGATCTCACCACATTTGGAAAGATCATTGGAGCAGGAATGCCGGTAGGTGCCTATGGCGGAAGAAAAGAGATTATGAAGCTGGTATCTCCGGTAGGAAAAGTATATCAGGCAGGAACGTTAAGCGGCAACCCGGTTGCTATGGCTGCTGGTCTGACACAGCTGAAAATTTTATGGGATACACCGGATTTTTATGAAAACTTAAATGCCAATGGTGACTGGTTCTATACGGAAATGGATCAGATCTTAACCGATCATCAGATTCCGCATTGTCTGAATCACATTGGATCTCTTGGCTGTGTCTTTTTTACAGAAGAGACGGTCAGAGATTATGTCAGTGCAAAGACGTCTGATACTGCCGTTTATGCAAAGTATTTTAAATACCTGCTGAATCATGGCGTATACATGGCACCATCTCAGTTTGAGGCCATGTTCTTATCCGGTGCACATACAAGAGAAAAAGAACTGAAGAAAACATTGGAAGTGATCGATGCATGCTGCAGCGAACTAAAATAAGAGACTGCCTTCTGGGAGTGCTTGGAATGCTGTTTCTGATTTCTGCAGCAGTCACACTGACGCTTTCTTGCAGCTGGCTTTACCGGGCAGATATGAAGCATCTTCATCTGTCAGAAGCGACTGGTTACAGTGAAGAAGAGATACTGGCAAACTATGAAGAACTGATTGACTATAATTTGTCTCCATTTCATACAAGGCTGGAATTTCCTACTTTTCCCATGTCGGAAGAAGCCAGAATTCATTTTCAGGAAGTGAGGGTGATTTTTCAGGGATTTCTGTGCATGTTGATTGTCTCCGGAGTGGGATATCTCATTGGAACAGTCATTTTGATACGAAGAAAAGAATGGAGATTTTTAAAATACACAGGGATTTGCAGTCTGGTTATTCCCATTGTAACAGGAATTCTGATAGCAGTGAACTGGGAATGGGCATTTGAGACCTTTCATGAACTGGTCTTTGCCAATGACTACTGGCTGTTTGATCCGGTTACAGATCCCGTGATTCTGGTTCTTCCGGATGAATATTTTATGCACTGTGCGGTCATGATTATCGTTCTGGTAGTGGCCGGGGTACTGGGATGTCTCGGATGGTATCAGATAAAAAGCCATTGCAGCTGTCAAACTGTATAAGGAAGGAAAAAAAGGTCATACTCTAAGAAAAAGAAAGGAGTATGATCTTTTTTTATGAAAAAGAAAGAAATCATCAAAAAGACGGATCTGGATCAGCTTTCGCCAAAAGAAAAAATGAAATATGAGATAGCGGAAGAACTGGGATTGCTGGATCGTGTACTGACAGATGGATGGAAGACTCTTTCTGCCAAAGAAACAGGGAGAATCGGGGGAATTATGACCAAAAGGATGCGCAAGCCCAAACCATGATCTTGCAAGGCAAAATGGCCTATGTTATACTTGAATCATGAAAAATTTAGTACAGGATCTTAAAAACCAAAATTTCAGGCATATCTATTTATTTACCGGAGAGGAAGTCTATCTGAGGAACCAATATAAAAAAAAGCTTCAGGAAGCGTTGATTCCACCGGAAGATACGGTAAATATTAATTTCTATCAGGGAAAAGGCATTGATCTGAAGGAACTGATTGCTCAGGCTGAGACGATGCCTTTTTTTTCGGAAAGACGTCTTCTGGTAGTGGAAGACAGTGGATTTTTTAAGTCGGCGACACCAGAGCTTGCCGAATATCTGGAACAGATACCAGATACCACTTATTTTCTGTTTGTAGAAACGGATGTTGATAAGAGAGGAAAGCTATATAAGACGGTGAAGAAGCAGGGCAGCGTGGTAGAATTTGCCAAACAGACAGAAGACACTCTGATGCGCTGGATACTTGGAATATTAAAAAAGGAACAGAAAAATATTACCCGGTCTACGATGGAACTGTTTCTGGAGAAAACAGGAACCGATATGAATCAGATCAGTATGGAACTGGAAAAGCTGTTATCTTATACAATGGGAAAGGAGATTATCACAGCGGAAGATGTTCAGGAGATCTGTACCAGTCAGACGGTGAATCAGATCTTTGAGATGATCAGTGCCATGGCAGAAAAAAATCAGAAAAAAGCACTGGATTTGTACTATGATCTGTTAGCGTTAAAGGAACCGCCAATGAGAATCCTTTACCTGATTGCCAGACAGTTTAACCAGATCATGCTGATCAGCGAACTGAGCAGCCAGGGGCTGGGACGGGAGACGATTGCAGAAAAACTGGGTATTCAAAGCTTTATTGTCCGAAATGGACTGCGTTATGCAAGATCCTTTACACAGGAACAGCTGCGTTATGCGGTGGAGACGGCTGTTCAGACAGAGACAGATGTAAAGACCGGAAAGCTGGATGAGAAACTGGCTGTGGAGCTGGTCATAGTAGAGATGAGTAAGTGATAAAACCTGAAGATAGAAGTTTGCTTGCGAACTTCTACGCCTGCGGCAAGTCGCTTTAGCGACAGAATACGATGTTGCCGCAGTGCGATCTACAGGTCTTTTTTTATGCAATGATTTGTCATTGCATAAAAAAAGACCATCGGATGACGGGCCGATGGTCTTTTCAAGTTCTCATTTATTAGATATTGTTAACAAGTTTTGCTAAACGGGAAACTTTTCTTGCTGCATTGTTTTTGTGATAAACACCCTTTGTAGTAGCTTTATCAATAACAGATGTAGCGTTCAGCAGAGCAGCAACAGCAGCATCTTTATCTTTTGCTGTAACAGCAGCTTCTACTTTCTTGATTGCTGTCTTCACACCAGACTTGATTGCTTTATTGCGTTCAGCTTTTGTTCTGTTAACTAAGATACGTTTTTTTGCAGATTTAATGTTAGCCAATTCCTGACACCTCCAATTATTCTCTTTTTCATCTTTTATGTTAAACTCGGACACGGACGTTCTAACATAAACATACTTCATTATTTTAGTGCAACACCTGAATTGTGTCAATACATATTTCGGAAAAATTTGAGAAAAATAGCAGAAAAGAAGTAAAAATTAAAAAGAAAGCGAGAAAAAATATGCGTGGTTATTTTGAGATACGTACGGATCTGGCTCTGGAGGCAAAAGAGAATCTGGAAAAAGGGAAAGAAGAACTGGCAGGAATTCATGTCAGAGAGGAACGGGACGATGAACACCGGATCTACACTACTACGGTAAGCATTGAAACAGAAAACAGTGCCAAAGCCATCGGAAAGCCGGTGGGCTGCTATATTACTATGGAAGTACCCGAGATGATGGATGAGGATGAAGATTATCACCGGGAGATTTCAATCTTTCTTGCAGAGAAGATCAAAAGGATGCGAAAAAGACAAAAAGGATCTGTATTGCTGGTGGGGCTGGGAAACCGCAATGTCACACCGGATGCACTGGGGCCATCTGTAATTGATAATCTGAAGATTACCAGGCATCTGGCAAAAGAATTTGGCCTTCTGGAGAGTACTTCTACACAGGTAAGTGCATTGATTCCAGGAGTGATGGCTCAGACTGGAATGGAGACTCTGGAGATCCTGAAGGGTGTGATCAGTCAGACACAGCCAGATACGGTGGTGGTCATTGATGCACTGGCTGCAAGGAGCATCAAACGACTGAATCGGACCATTCAGATCTCTGATGCCGGGATTCATCCGGGATCCGGAGTGGGAAATAACCGGTGCAAAATCAATCAGGATACAGTAGGCGTGCCGGTGATTGCCATAGGTGTACCGACGGTAGTAGACGCCGCTACGATTGTCTGTGATGCGTTGGAACAGACGGGGCTGGAGGGGGAGCAGATGCAGCTGTTCCGGGAAACGATTTCTCCTGGGCTTCATACGATGTTTGTAACCCCAAAGGATATTGACGAAACAGTAAAACGGATTAGCTACACCATATCTGAAGGACTGAATATGGCATTTTCCTGAAAAAACATTCATAAAAAGAAAAAAACGACATAAGTATAGTACAGAGGTGGAAAAAATGCGGTTATTGGACAGGCTAATCCGCGGCGTACTGACGATCAGTGTGATCCTGCTAGGCGGATATATTTTGGTAAGGACAGTCACAATTGCAGGGGAGAATGGGATGTTTCAGGATTCGCCTGTCTTATCTGCCCTGTACCGAAAGCTGGAAACAGCAGGAATGCAGATTTATATTCCGGTGATTTCTTATCAGGAAGATGATCTGGAAGCTTCGCCGGAACAAGATCTGGCAGACAGTATCGGCAGATCGTTGTATCCTGCCGGTTTCTGGGCAGAAAGGGAACAGAAACAGGAAGGGCGGGAAGAAGAATACGAGTTAATTCTGGCTGCGGAGGCAAGGGCAGAAGAAGAGAAAAAGCCCCTGGATCTGAAGCAATGGATGGAAGAAAGAACAGAAGGAGACCAGGAAGCTGAGTTTGAAACACTTCTGAACCGATATTTTTCTATGGATGCAGCAACCACCATTGACAGCAGCCGGCTGAATAACAGCCTTCTGGATCTGGATCTTACACTGGATACCGAGAAAGAAGGTCCACAGATTCTGATCTATCACAGTCATTCACAGGAAGGATTTATAGATACTGTGGAGGGTGATGATACCACTACGATTGTTGGCGTAGGAGATTATCTTGCAAAGCTGCTGACAGAGACTTACGGGTATCAGGTGATTCATGACCGGGGAGTTTATGATCTGGTGGATGGGGTGCTGGATCGCAATGTGGCTTATGATTATTCCGGAGCAGCTGTAGAACAGTGGCTTTCACAGTATCCCCAGATCCAGGTGATTATAGATCTGCATCGGGATGGCGTAGACGGAAAAAAGTTTGTGGTACAGGAAAATGGTAAACCAACCGCCAATCTGATGTTTATTCTCGGAATGAGCCGCACGGCAGATCAGCAGGATATTTCTTATCTGCCTAATCCGTACATAAAAGAAAATATGGCGTTTGCTCTTCAGATTCAGGAAAGGGCAGAAATTACGGCTCCAGGTCTGATGCGTAATATCTACCTGATGGCATACCGTTTTAATCTGCACTATCGGCCGCGAAGTATGCTTTTGGAAGCTGGCACCCAGCTCAATACTCTGGAGGAAGAGAAAAATGCCATGGAAGTTTTTGCAGGGATCCTGGATGCAGAATTAAAAGGACGGTAAGCTTAAGATTCGGGTATAGACAAAGCGGGAAATCATGTGCTAAAATGCCTCTTGAACAGGAGGAAATACTATTGGCAGCAATTGATCAGAATAAAATCAGAAATTTTTGTATTATCGCACATATTGACCACGGAAAGTCGACACTGGCAGACCGGATTATAGAGATGACAGGGCTTTTGACCAGCCGTGAGATGCAGGCACAGGTTCTGGATAATATGGATCTTGAACGGGAACGTGGTATCACGATTAAGGCACAGACCGTTCGAATTATCTATAAAGCAAAGGATGGAGAAGAATATATCTTCAATCTGATTGACACTCCGGGACATGTGGATTTTAATTATGAGGTATCCAGAAGTCTGGCAGCCTGTGATGGTGCCATTCTGGTAGTCGATGCGGCGCAGGGAATAGAAGCACAGACGTTAGCTAACGTTTATCTGGCATTGGATCACGATCTGGATGTGATGCCTGTTATAAATAAAATCGACCTTCCAAGTGCAGATCCAGAGCGTGTGATCAATGAAATAGAAGATGTGATAGGTATAGAAGCGCAGGATGCGCCACAGATTTCTGCTAAGACAGGACTGAATGTCGATCAGGTACTGGAGCAGATTGTCACCAAGATTCCGGCACCGAAGGGAGATCCGAAAGCACCGCTTCAGGCATTGATCTTTGATTCTGTGTATGACTCTTATAAAGGCGTTATTATTTTCTGTCGTATCAAAGAAGGAAGTGTACGCCGGGGAACACCGATTCGCATGATGGCTACCGGTGCAGAAGCTGACGTGGTTGAAGTAGGATATTTTGGACCAGGACAGTTTATTCCATGCGACGAGCTCAGCGCAGGTATGGTAGGATATATTACCGCCAGTCTGAAGAACGTCAAAGACACCCGTGTGGGTGATACGGTTACCAATGCACAGTTTCCGTGTGCAGAGCCACTTCCGGGTTACAAAAAGGTAAACCCGATGGTATATTGTGGAATGTACCCTGCAGATGGAGCAAAGTATCCGGATCTGCGAGATGCGCTGGAGAAGCTTCAGCTGAATGATGCGGCGCTGCAGTTTGAACCGGAGACATCACTGGCACTGGGATTTGGTTTCCGTTGTGGGTTCCTTGGACTGCTCCATCTGGAGATTATTCAGGAACGACTGGAGAGAGAGTATAATCTGGATCTGGTCACCACAGCTCCGAGTGTTATCTATAAAGTGCATAAGACCAATGGAGAAGTCATTGATCTGACCAATCCATCTAATCTTCCAGATGCATCCGAGATCGAATATATGGAAGAACCGATTGTTGGGGCGGAGATTATGGTGACGACAGAGTACATCGGTTCTATTATGCAGCTGTGCGAAGAACGCAGGGGAAATTATCTTGGTATGGAATATATGGAGGAGACAAGAGCTCTTCTGAAATATGAACTGCCATTGAATGAGATTATTTATGACTTCTTTGATGCACTGAAGTCCCGTTCCAGAGGCTATGCTTCTTTTGATTATGAAATGAAGGGATACCAGAGATCGGAACTGGTGAAACTGGATATTCTGGTAAACCGTGAGGAAGTAGATGCACTTTCTTTCATTGTGCATGCAGAGACAGCATATGAGCGTGGAAGGAAGATGTGCGAGAAACTGAAAGAGGAGATCCCGAGACAGTTGTTCGAGATTCCGATTCAGGCAGCAATTGGCAGTAAGATCATTGCCAGAGAGACTGTGAAGGCCATGCGTAAGGATGTACTTGCAAAGTGCTATGGTGGTGATATCTCTCGTAAGAAAAAGCTTCTGGAAAAACAGAAGGAAGGTAAGAAGCGTATGCGTCAGGTGGGAAATGTAGAGATTCCACAGAAGGCGTTTATGAGTGTACTAAAACTTGATGACAATTAGGAGTATGCCATGCAGAAAGAACTGGAACTGTATCTTCACATTCCCTTTTGCGTAAGAAAATGCAGATATTGTGATTTCTTATCGTTTGCAAAGGATAAAGAAGTGCAGGATGCATATGTACAGGCCTTGTGTGAAGAGATAAAAGGATGGGACGGCTTTGTAAACCGTCCCATCTCTACAATATTCATAGGCGGGGGAACGCCAACCATATTGCCGGCCCGGGAGATAAGCAGAATTCTGGAGACTATTCAGGAAAAAAGAGATCCGGGCTTTCCGGCTCCGGAAGAGATCACCATAGAGTGTAATCCTGGAACCGTGGATGAAGCTGACCTGCAAACTTTTCTGTCGTCTGGAATTAACCGGATCAGCTTTGGCCTGCAGTCTGCAGATAACCGGGAGCTGAAGACGCTGGGAAGAATTCACAGCTGGGAAGAATTCCTGAAAAGTTACAGACTGGCCAGGAAGGCTGGATTCGAGAATATCAATGTGGATCTGATGTCTGCACTTCCAGGACAGACTCCGGCCGGGTGGCGCAGAACCCTGGAAAAAGTGCTTGCCCTGCAGCCTGAGCACATTTCTGCTTATAGTCTGATCATTGAAGAAGGAACGCCTTTTTATCAGATCTACGGAGAAGCGGATCAGCGCAGGCAGGAAGATGAACCACAATCTCTTCTTCCTTCTGAAGAGGAGGAAAGGGAGATGTACGAAGATACAGGAAGAATATTAGCGGCGCACGGCTATCACAGATATGAAATATCAAATTACGCAAAAATGGGAAAAGAATGCCGGCATAACTGTGGCTATTGGAAAGGGATTGAGTATAAAGGGTTTGGCCTGGGCGCATCGTCCCTGCTGCAGAAATGCCGCTACCGAAATACAGAGTTTCTGGAAAGTTATTTGAATGGAGAATGGCAGCCAGAGATAGTGGAGGCGCTGACCAGAGAAAACGAGATGGAGGAGACTGTGATTCTGGGACTTCGAATGATGGAAGGAGTATCTGGAGAAAAGTTTTATCAGAAATATGGAAAACATCTGACAGATATTTATGGAGAAACAATCCGAAAGTATGTAAAAATGGGGCTGATGGAAGCAGATAAACATGGAATCAGGCTGACAGAAAGAGGGATTTCTGTCAGCAATGTGATTCTGTCTGACTTTCTGATCCGTGAATAAATTTGGGAGTTTTTTACAAAAATATTAAAAAACTATTGAAAGATATTGCATTGAATAGAGCAATATAGTATACTGTTTGCAGGATTTGCAAAGAAATGGTAATAAATATGCGAATTCTTACTTCATAACGTACCAGATAATGGAAAGGGAGGAAGTATGAAGAAAACAAAAAAAGTAATCATGATGCTGCTTATGGCATTACTGATCATGGCAGTGCCGGTGAGTGCACAGGCAGCATTTAAGGTTACGAAATCAGGTCTTTCATTGCCATCAACCATCAAAAAGGGTGCCACCTTTCAGATGAAGGGAACGTTGAAGGCCAATGAGAAGATGACAAAGATCAGTTGCACGATTTATAATTCGAATGGTAAGAAGTGTCTTCAGAGATACGATGCAAGAGTGAATGCGAAGACTTATAATCTGAAAAAGGCCGATTCACATCTGGCTTTTGACAGATTGGCGGCAGGAAAGTATTATTATCGTATTTGTGTTTACAATGCAAAGGGAAAGAAAAAGAGAATTGCGAACCGCAAGTTTACGGTAAGCGGAACAACAGGCACAGAAAGTGGAATGATACAGATCTCCAATCCGGTGCCATCAGGTGATTTTACACTGAATGCAGGACAGTCTTATTCCCTGAGTGGAACAATCACTTCCAGGTATAAGATGAAGAAAATTACAGCTAAGATTCTGAACAGCAGTAATCAGGTTGTATACTCTAAGGTGTCCAAGCCGAACAGCAAGAAATATTCTCTGAAGAACAGTGCGATTGACAGTGCCATGAAGTTTGATGCACTGACAGCAGGTACATACACATTTCAGATTAATGCAATAGATTCAGAGAAAAACAATGTGGTATTGATCAAGAGATCACTTACTGTAAATGCCGGAAGCAATAATGTATCTCCTGGTTCAACAGGAAGCAATAATACAGCAGGTAATTCTGAGAGGCTGGATTATTCAGGTATCGTGACAAAGCCATCCGGATACAAAGCAAGAACCGGAAGACCGGCGGTATCGAATCCGTATTATTACAATTCTTCTTACAATATTTACTACAAGTACAACAGTCTGGCACCGACAGGTAAGAAGTATTACGCAAATTATTATGTATTAGGTAACTGCACCTGGTATGCATGCGGACGTGCTATGGAGATCGTAGCCAGCGCAGGCGGTAATATCTCGAGAGTACAGCAGATCTTTGGAGGCGATCCGGTAGGTATTTATAATACCAACGCAACGAAAAGGGTATTTAGCTATGGCACCTCACCGAAGATTGGAGCTCTGGCAATTTTTAATTACGGAGCAAGCGGAGATGCACATATTGCAGTCGTAGAAGATATTGTCAATGGTGTGCCATATGTATCTGAATCAGGATACGCATTTGGAACAACCGTTCCTGCAGCAGACCGGTCCAATATTGTGTTCAAGTATCAGAGTATTTACAATTGGGCAGGTGGAAGACAGCTGCTGGGATATATTTATCTGATTTAATTTAATGGAAGAAAAAGAGAACAAAAAAAGAATCCATTTTAAGGATTCTTTTTTTGTTCTCTTATGCGTTTGCCAGAACCTGTTCGACTACGTAGTTATGTATAAGATTCGAAGTAGCTTCTGTATAATGAAGTCCGTCTACGGTATCGTAACCCTGTTCCATCAGGTAATCATAGCAGTCCAGGTAGTGGTCTGGAAAAGCAGTCTTTAATGCCTGATTGAATTCCTGAATCATATCATTGGTGGTATTACACTGTGCATCATCGGAAAGAGGATTAACAGATAAATAATAAAATGGTGTATCCGTGAATTCTCTTGCAATACTTTGATACAGTTCAATGTAGAGATTCATGTTTTCCGGATCATTGACTCCCAGATTATAGACAATGGTCTGAGAAGGATCGTTTTCCAGAAGCGTTCGAAGTTCAAAGATACCGTCATCTGCAAACCACTGATAACCTTCCCCTTCTTTTCCGAGATAGGTGCAGGAATCATGAACGGCTTCTCCCATGCTGACCGTTCTGGAATCACCTACAAATACAAGAGAATGAGCAGGAACGGTGCTGGCTGTTTCGGCAGCAGAAGTGCTGCTTGTAGCTTCTGTCTGTTCTGTCCGAACCGGCTCTGTAGATTGTTCTGTTGAAGAAGACAGAGAAGGCAGACCAGGAAAAATACTGGCAATCGTCTGCTTTACCGGATTGGAATCATCGGCATTCTCATAGGTTAAATAACCGGCGAGTCCAAGCAGGAACAGGATGGCCAGAGTGGCAAACAGAATCGTGAGATAATTTCGAATTTTCATCACAAAGTCCTTTCTTATGAAATTGTAAATATACAGTAAATACAATACTGCAATCAAAGTTTAGCATATTTCCAAAAAAAGTCAAATAAAAGTAAAAAAGCCTATTGACATTTCGAAATACAGGTGATATCTTAAGGTCATGGAAATTAGCACTCGATAGTGATGAGTGCTAACAACCAAAGGAGGAATGAGGATGCGTCTGGATGATAGAAAATGGAAAATTTTTAATGCTATCATTAAAACCTATCTGGAGACCGGTGAACCGGTTGGATCCAGAACAATTTCAAAATACGCAGACTTAAACCTGAGTTCAGCAACGATTCGTAATGAGATGGCTGATCTGGAAGAGATGGGACTGATTATACAGCCTCATACATCTGCAGGCAGAATTCCATCAGATCAGGGTTATCGTATGTATGTGGACTATCTGATGGAGCAGAAAGACAAAGAAGTCAAAGAGATGCAGAACATGATGATTCAGAAGCAGGATCGTATGGAATCTGTACTGAAGCAGGTGGTTAAGGTCCTGGCGAATAATACGAATTATGCAACTATGATTTCAGCACCACAGTATCACAGAACAAAGCTGAAGTTTATACAGCTTTCCATTATCAGTGAGACACAGCTTCTGGCAGTGGTTGTAGCCGAGGGCAATATTGTGAAGAACAAGATGCTGAATTTTGAACATGGGCTGAACAATGAGATGCTATTAAAACTGAATATCCTGTTAAACACAGCGTTGAATGGTCTGGCAATGGAAGAGATTAATCTTGGACTGATCACGAAGCTGAAGGAACAGGCTGGTATCCACAGTGATGTAGTAAGCAAAGTGCTGGATACCGTAGCAGAGACCATACAGATGGATGATGAGATGGAGATTTACACCAGTGGCGCGACAAACATCTTCAAGTATCCGGAACTGTCTGACAGTTCCAAGGCCAGCGAGCTGATCAGTGCTTTTGAAGAAAAAAAAGAACTGGCAAGTCTGGTGGCAGAAAGCATGGCTCAGACGTCCGATACCGGAATTCAGGTTTATATAGGAAACGAAGCTCCGATTCAGAATATGAAGGACTGCAGTGTAGTGACGGCAACTTATGAATTGGGAAGCGGCATCAGGGGAACGATAGGAATTATCGGACCGAAACGAATGGATTATGAAAAAGTTGTTGATTCGCTGAAAACTTTGAAGAGCCAGTTAGACAACGTCTTTGAAGAGCAGTAGAGTCAAAAAGGATAGAACAGAAAGGTGGTCGATGAAAGTGGCAGAAGAAAACATGGAAAAGAACATGGAAGAAGCTGCAGAAGAGGTTACTGACAATAAGACAGAGACCGGCCAGAACACAGAAACAGATCAGAATGTGGAAGAGGCAGCTGCTGAATCTGTAAAAGAAGAAAAAGAAGAGACAGCACAGGAAGAGAAGAAAGACAAAAAGTTCTGGAAAAAAGAAAAGAAAGATAAGAATGCAGAACTGGTTGAGGAACTGACAGACAAAGTAAAACGTCAGATGGCAGAATTCGAGAACTTCCGTAAGCGTTCCGAAAAGGAAAAAGCAGGAATGTTTGAGATGGGAGCTAAAAGTGTCATTGAGCAGATCCTTCCAGTGATTGATAATTTTGAACGCGGTCTGGCAGCTGTGCCGGAAGAGGCAAAGGCAGATCCATTCGTAGAAGGAATGGAAAAAATTTACAGACAGTTCATGGATACCATGGATAAACTGAATGTAAAGCCGATCGAAGCAGTAGGCACAGAGTTCAATCCGGATTTTCATAATGCAGTGATGCATGTGGAAGATGAGGAAGCCGGTGAGAATGTGGTAGTAGAGGAGTTCCAGAAGGGATACCTTTACAAGGATCAGGTAGTCAGACACAGCATGGTAAAAGTAGCAAATTAGTTTTTTCAGTATTACAGTTATGTATATAGGAGGACAAAATTATGAGTAAAATTATTGGTATCGACCTTGGTACAACAAACAGTTGTGTAGCAGTTATGGAAGGTGGAAAACCTACCGTTGTAACAAATACAGAAGGTGCAAGAACAACACCGTCTGTTGTAGCATTTTCAAAAACAGGTGAAAGACTGGTTGGTGAACCTGCAAAACGTCAGGC
>CAKRVB010000015.1 GCA_934408725.1 uncultured Marvinbryantia sp. | reverse complement strand
TGATCAGCTACGCTCTGAGTTGCTTCTCCCTCTTTTACACAGATATCTGCAATGCCGTGTCTCAGCATTCCAGGAAGTTTTGGAGTATACTCGTATCTTGCTTTCTGAAGCGGTGAAATATTCATTTTTTCAATCTCCTTTTTATGTATAATTTTACATACATTCAAATTCTAATACATTTCCGTGAAAAAGTAAACTATTTGTGGAAAAACTTCGGCATTTTATGAAATGGATCGTTTTGTTTCAGGAAATGTGGAGTCAAAGTCACGAAGATTCACAACAGAGTCAATATGGAAAGCAGACATTAAAGCAGCTTTCAAAAGAATTAACAACGGAATTTGGAAAAGGTTTTTCACGTTCTAATTTGCAGAACATGAGGGCGTTTTATCTTGCATATCCAATTTGCCAGACAGTGTCTGGCAAATTGAGTTGGTCTCATTATTGTGAGCTGTTGACGATTTTAGATCCGGACAAGCGTAGCCATATTACTATGTAGATATGGTTTTCTATAATAAAATTCTAAATGAATGGTACAAATCAGAAAAATAAATATGTGTTGTATATTAAAAGATCATAATATGTTGATATTTTGACAAATTTAAAGGAAGGTTCATCTGCCGCAGCAGATGACACCTTCCTTTCATGACTGATTTTTCTGTTGTCCGTCAACTGATCGGCATCCGAAGTTCGATAAGAAAACTGGTTTTTCCGTTGCCAGCCAACTGTCCGGTACCCGAAGTCTGGAAAGAAATTCGGATTTTATGTGTCAGCCCACATGATAAGCATATATCTCATCTATTAACTATAGTATACAAAAAATTGTAATATGCAACTATCTTCGTCTTGTTTACACCATAATTGCGTCCATAATCGAAATACGTTCCAGTAACCGTTCAAGCATATAATTTTGCATGACGAGTTGCGCCGAGATATGCTTCTCTGCAGCTTTGTTCTTGATAAAGGCTTTTAGTTGCATTGGATTTTTTGTAATCATAGCAATACCTCCATGTATCGTAGCACCTTGGGCTTCACGCGAAGCTGGTCTGCGTACAGCATGAGTCTTGGATGCCGCATAGCGTTTCATGGCTTCCCCAACGATTTGAATATCGCTGCCGTTGCCGCGCAGAATGTCACACAGAGTCCGTTCCAAATCGTAAACACGAATTGGATTGCCAGATGGGGATTTAATTTCAATTATGCCAAACTCGTAGTTTGTCGGCACAACGCGCTTGATAATTAAATTTTCCTGCTTCAGGGATGGGGCATTATAGCCCTTTGGAAAGGTCATCGTATATTTGGCCGGGGTACGGTCTGAATAGCCCAACAGATACAGCGCGGTATCGTGTGAGTAAATTCCTCGCCCATACTTGTGCTGCAAAAGGGCAAAATCGTCCTCCCATGTGTTGCTCCGCACATACAGGCCACGTCCGAAACGGTACACTTCGCCGCTCCTGACAAATTCTTGTAAAACGCTGCGGTGTAGCCCGGCTTCCGTCACCTGTGCTGAGGTGATCGTACCGTCTACCGATGCTTCTAACAATTCTTCAATTTTCTCCTTGTAGTTCATGTTTTTCACCTCACTTTGACAACCACACATTAAACTATATAAAAATAATGTGCGATTGTCAGAAGAACGACCCATTATACAGGTAGAAGCTGTTTTGATTGATGAACAGACCACAGATCCTGACCGGCTTCTTTAAAAACAAACCAGCCAAACGCTCATGCGTATTAACGCAACTTGAGCGTTTTTTTCATGTCTCTTTTTTCAAAAATCCCATAAATAAGCCATTTTGTACTAATCAAAACCGTAACTGGTAAGCACGAAACAACAAAAATTTGTTGACACTAACAAATACGCATGATATAAAAACTTTGATTAGTCTGAACTTACAAGGAGCTTGTATGAGTGATAAAAACGGACAGGAATTAACAGAAGATATGGAAGGTGGAATGCCCTGTTCCAGACGGGAAAAAGCAGAAGATATGCTGGAGCAGCTGTGCAGATGGAGGCAAAGAGGATGGCCTCTGTCAATCGCCAGACTGTGTGAAGAATTTCAGTTATCCAGGCGGGAAGGCACCTATTACCTGAAGAAGATGCTGGAATACGGGTATATTTATCCACTGACCGGCGCAGACGAGATTCAGCTGACTTCTTTTGGAATCGCCAGAGGAGAAGAACTGGGATACCGTCATGAGACATTTACCCAGTTCCTGCAGCTGGCCGGGGTAAGCCCGGAGGATGCAGAAGGGGATGCCTGCCGGATCGAACATGTGGCAGGAGAGAAGACAGTAGAGAGCATCTGTCAGTTCATCAACAGCGGAGTATCCAGTGAACGGGCCCTGCGTCATTCCGATCTGCAGTTTCGGTATCAGCCTGGAACCTATGAAGCAGGTATGGGAATCTACCAGGTGGAGCGGCTGTGTCCGAGAAAGCTGGCACAGGAGTATTACTGGTATGAGGAATGGATGACGCTGGAGATCAGCCGGGAACAAAGTACCCTGCAGCTGACCAGAAAAGAGGAAAGCCGTACCGAAAAGCTGTGGTACATGGATCGGGATGCCGGATGGATCCAGGCGGAAGAACTGGATCAGATCATAAGCATTCCCACCCAGGCATTTGAATTTATCATTTGTCCATCTGATCCCATCATAGAAGGAGAGATTCTGATCGCCATCGTAAAAGAGGGAGAAGTCCCATCCGAAAAGGCATGCAGAGAACTGAATGTTCACCTCTCGTAGAAATATGGATGATGAAAGGAATGAGAAATGAAAATGACAGAAGAAATACAGCAGGCAGGATTGCCATCGCTCCTTCAGATCCAGTATCTGATGGAGCTGGAAAAGATTGGCTGGAAGCGTGGAGCAGTTATGGAGATCGCCGAAAAATGCGGTGTCAGCCATCCGGCGGTCAGCCGTTATCTGAAAAGCTGCTGTGAAAAAGGAATCTTGAATGAAAAGTATGAATTTACCGTAACAGGGAAAATGATGCTGGAGCGGTATCGAAAGCTGCTGGAGGAGACAGAAAAGTATCTGGCACGGATCGGGGTAGAGGAAGAGGCACAGAAAGAAACCTTAAAAAGGCTGATTGAAAATCTGGATTGTGCCACCCTTGGCCGGATCGTGCGAAGTGACCGGTCACCGGTGCAGCATGCCAAAGGGCCGCTGGTCTGGAAGGAAGAATCCTTTCTGAATGATGTCCTGGAATGGGGCAGCTGGCCGGTATGCATCACCATCTATCAGGCCGGCAGCGGGACAGAACAGATGCGAAGGCGGTCTATGGCAGACCGGGGATTTGAGCGGCAGGCCATACTCCGGCACAACAAGCGGGGAAACTGGCTGGAACTGAGCATCCGAAAGATGAATGCCATGTCCAGACTGGATCATACCCGGATGGAAGGAAAATTATCATCCCTGAAATACGAATGCAACGGCAGACTTCATAAAGCGGAGATACGGGGAAACAAAGTCAACATACCGCTGGAAGCATGCAGGTTTGCACAGAACAGCAGAGGAATCATCAAAGGCAGGGTAGCCATCACCGTCACATGTAGTGTGGGATGCGCCCACATGCCGGAAAGTACAGCATTGCTGATATTCTGGCTTTGAAAAAAGCCAGTTTTACCAGATAGAAAAAAGACAGAGGAAGGAATAGCAAATGATTAAGACAAGACTGGTAGCGCTTCTCTCTCACGCAAAAAAATACATTGTACAGAATATCTTCTGGCAGTGGATGGCACTTCTGGCGCAGATGGCTGCTGTATTTTCAGTGACCGGTTTGATTCAGAGTGCATGTTCAGGTGTACCGGACAGCAGGACACTGGGGCGGTCAGCACTGGTACTGGTGGCTGCCATCGGTATCCGCTTTGTATGTGACCGGCTGGCATCGAGGGCTTCCTATGCAGCCAGTGTGGATGTGAAGCGCATATTGAGAGAAAAAATCTATGAAAAACTGCTTCGCCTCGGGGCATCGTACCGGGAGCAGATCTCCACATCAGAGATTGTACAGATGAGTTCAGAGGGTGTGGAGCAGCTGGAGATTTATTTTGGAAAATATCTGCCACAGCTGTTTTACAGCCTGCTGGCACCGCTGACCTTATTTCTGGTATTGTCCAGAGTGAGCCTGAAAGCCAGCGTGGTTCTGTTGATCTGTGTGCCGTTGATTCCACTGTCGATCGTGGTGGTGCAGAAGATCGCAAAGCGGCTTCTGGATAAATACTGGAGCGTGTATACAGGATTGGGTGACAGCTTTCTGGAAAATCTGCAGGGATTGACGACCTTGAAAATTTATCAGGCCGATGAGCAGAAAGCACAGGAGATGGATGAAGAGGCGCAGCAGTTTCGCAGTATTACCATGAAGGTGCTGACGATGCAGCTGAATTCTACCAGTGTGATGGATATCATGGCTTATGGCGGTGCTGCCGTGGGAATGATCGTAGCCATCAGTGAATTTGTCAAGGACCGTCTGGATCTGGCAGGTACGTTGACCATCCTGCTTCTGGCATCGGAGTTCTTTATTCCGCTGCGCCTTCTTGGCTCCTTTTTCCACATTGCCATGAATGGGATGGCGGCCAGCGACAAGATCTTTGCCTTGCTGGATCTGCCAGAACCAGAGCAGGGAAGTGCAAAGGTGTCGGCCAGGGCAGAGGACATCACTTTATCCGCAGTGCATTTTTCTTATGAACAGGATCGGGAGATACTAAAAGGTATCGACCTGACACTGAAAGCCGGAAGCTTTGTATCGCTGGTAGGAACCTCCGGCTGTGGAAAAAGCACGATTTCCGGATTGTTAAGTGGAAAAAACAAAGGATATACCGGGAGCATTCGGATCGGCGACAGTGAGATCAGCCAGATCCCGGAAACAGATCTGATGAAGTATATCACGGTGGTGAC
The DNA here is from genome assembly GCA_934408725.1 of uncultured Marvinbryantia sp. Classification (GTDB taxonomy): domain Bacteria; phylum Bacillota; class Clostridia; order Lachnospirales; family Lachnospiraceae; genus Marvinbryantia. The sequence continues at coordinate 55,039 of CAKRVB010000015.1, read as the reverse complement.
ACACAACAGCTATTTATTTAAGGGCACGGTGAAGGAAAATCTCTGTATGGCTCGGCCGAATGCAACAGAAGAAGAGATGAAGGTGGTGCTGGAAAAAGTAAACCTGTGGGCGTTTTTACAGACGCAGCAGGGACTGCAGACAACACTTCTGGAACAGGCGGGCAATCTTTCTGGTGGACAGCGGCAGAGGCTGGCACTGGCCAGGGCCTTGCTTCATGATACGCCGGTCTATATCTTTGATGAGGCGACTTCCAATATTGACATGGAGAGCGAAGAACTGATCATGCAGGTAATCCGGGAACTGGCAAAGACCAGGACGGTGCTGCTGATCTCCCACAGACTGGCAAATGTGGTGGATTCCGATGTTATCTGTATGCTGGATGGCGGCAGAATCCGGGAAATGGGAATCCATGAGGAACTGATGAACCGGCAGGGAGGATACTATGCCCTGTATGAAAGCCAGAAAAAACTGGAGGAATATACGAAGGCGGTGACAGCATGAGAAAGCAGACAAAAAGACGAAGCGGCATCCAGATCATGAGTCAGCTGATCGGTCTGGTAAAGCCTATGCTTCCGATCATGCTGGCAGCGATCTTTCTTGGAACTCTCGGATATCTGTGTGCGATCTTTTTGACGATTACAGCCGCCGGGGCGGTGGTAACGATAACGGATGGAAGCGGTATTTCTGGCAGGCTGTTTTTCTTATTGATTGCGCTGGCGGTGCTGCGTGGAATCCTTCATTATGCAGAACAGTACTGCAATCATTTTATTGCGTTTAAACTGTTGGCAGTGATCCGGCACAAAGTATTTGCAGCACTGAGAAAGCTCTGTCCAGCGAAACTGGAAGGACGGGATAAGGGAAATCTGATCTCTATTATTACCACGGATATTGAACTTTTGGAAGTGTTTTACGCCCATACGATTTCACCCATCGCTATTGCTATCTTGACATCCCTTGTCATGATAGGATTCATAGGTCATTTCCATTGGTGTGCCGGGCTTTTTGCACTGGGGGCCTATCTCTGTGTGGGACTGGTGATTCCCTTATGGAATGGAAGACGCAGTGGCAGTCAGGGGATGGAGTACCGCAATGCCTTTGGAGAACTGAACAGTTTCGTGCTGGAATCCATGAGAGGACTGGACGAGACGATTCAGTACGGATATGGAGAAGAGCGAGAGAAGCAGATGGAAGAGCGTTCAGTTTCCCTTGTCAATATGCAGAAAGAGTTAAGTCGCATGGAAGGCGGTCAGAGAGCCGTGACCAATCTGGTAATCTTGCTCTGTTCTTTTGGAATGCTGTTTCTGATGCTGGCCTTATATGGGAAAGGTGCTGTGGGCTTTGAGGCAGTAGTGATCTGCACCGTTGCACAGATGGGATCCTTTGGACCGGTGGTGGCACTGTCCAGCTTATCCAACAATCTGAATCAGACACTGGCCAGCGGTGAGAGAGTGCTCTCTATATTGGAAGAAACACCGATGGTAGAAGAAGTGCCAGAAAATGATGCAGGAAAACAGCAGCCAGTGATGGAATTTACAGGAGCCAGCGCACGGCATGTGACATTCGCCTATGAGAATGAAATCATCTTGAAGGATTATTCTATCAATCTGAATCCGGGGAAGATCATTGGCATCCACGGTGCCAGCGGCAGCGGAAAGTCCACATTATTAAAGCTTCTGATGCGATTCTGGGATGTGAATCAGGGAACCCTAGAAGTAAATGGATCAGAGATCCGTCAGATTCCAACCAGAACTTTACGAGATATGGAAAGCTATGTGACGCAGGAAACCCATCTTTTCCATGACTCCATAGCCAATAATATCGCCATCGGCAGGCCGGGAGCATCCAGAGAAGAGATCGTCGAAGCGGCAAAGAAAGCATCCATTCATGACTTCATTCAGACACTGCCAAACGGATATGATACGAAAGTCGGTGAACTGGGAGATACTCTTTCAGGTGGTGAAAAGCAGAGAATTGGTATCGCCAGAGCATTTTTACACGATGCACCATTTCTTCTGATGGATGAACCAACCAGCAACCTGGATTCTCTGAACGAAGGAATCATCCTCAAATCCATCCGGGAAGCCTGCAAGACTAGAACCGTCGTGCTGGTATCCCACCGGAAATCCACCATGAACGTGGCAGATGAGGTATACGAGATGGAGAACGGAAGAGTGTCGTAATCACAGAATTATATAGAAAAATGTGATTCTGTTGTTTTTTTACTGAATTCTTCTTATAATAAAACCATAAGTAACAGGTATATAAGTATTCTTAAAATCATAAAAGGTGTTCGACAAGTTGGAAAAACCTGGATATTAAAGGAATTTAGCAGACGTTATTATGAAAATACGGCATACGTTAACTTTGATGAAAATGAAGAATACAAAGAATTTTTTGAAATAACCAAAGATTTCCAGTAGAAGTGAAAGCAGAAGACAATACAGGAAGTAAGAGCCTTAAGAAGTTTAAAGAACTTTTTCCAGATAAGGTGAAACTTCGAGTGCGTTTTTCACTGGACAATTTGAAACTGGATGATGATATGTTAAATATTCCATTGTTTATGGCAGACCATGCAGACAGATTAATTGGTCTGGCTTTACAGCAAAGGCAGGAGATTAACAAATGCAGCGTCTGATTTTTCATGTGGATGTAAACAGTGCTTTCCTTTCCTGGGAGGCAGCGAAGAGAGTAAAGCAGGGATTGCCGGATTTGCGGGAGATTCCATCCTGTATCGGCGGGGATCCGAAGAAGAGGACAGGGATCGTAGTGGCCAAGTCCATACCAGCGAAGAAGTACGGCATTCAGACAGGAGAACCTATGGGGATGGCACTGCAGAAGTGCCCGGATCTGGTCTGTGTACCGTCAGATTTTGCCCTGTATGACCGGTGTTCGAAGGCATTTAAGAGTATCTGCGCATCCTATGCGCCGGTGATGGAGTCGTTTTCCATTGATGAGGTGTTTCTGGATATGACCGGAACCGGGCAGATTTATCCGGACCCGGTGGCGACGGCCTGCGAGATCAAAGACCGGATTTACCGGGAACTTGGCTTTACCGTAAATGTGGGGATCTCTACAAACAAGCTTCTGGCAAAGATGGCATCCGACTTTGAAAAGCCAAATAAAGTACATACCCTGTACCCGGAAGAAGTGCCACGAAAGATGTGGCCGCTGCCGGTGCGAGATTTATTGTTTCTGGGGAAAGCATCGGAAAAAAAGCTGGTGCAGAACGGCATTCGTACGATTGGAGATCTGGCCAGAGCAAATGAAAAAGAGATTCAGATGCTGCTGGGCGAAAAGGCCGGACATCAGCTGTATCTGTCTGCCAATGGAATCGATGATTCTCCGGTAAAGGCACAGCGGGAAGAAGCAAAGGGGATCAGTGTGGAGACCACCTTTGATGAAGACATTGTTTCCTACGAGCAGATTTTTCCGATTCTGCTCAGTCAGTGCGATATTGTGGCTGCCAGGATGCGAAGAGAAGGTAAGAAATGTAATTGTGTAGCGGTATCATTTCGAACATTGGAATTCAAGAACAAGTCCCATCAGCGCAAGCTGGACAACCCTACGGATGTGACCAATGAGATCTATCAGAATGTCAGACAGCTGTTTCAGGAATCATGGAGCGGTCAGCCACTGCGCCTCATTGGGGTGGCACTGACCGGACTGACAGAAGATGACTTCATACAGATGTCCCTTTTTGAGGATCCGAAGAAGCGGGAACAGCAGAAGAAGCTGGATGAAGCCATGGATAACATTCGAAAAAAATTTGGTAACGATAAGATCAGCCGTGCCAGTACCATGAACGTGTCAGGAAGAATTGCCAGAAAGGCAAAGGCACAGATGGAGAATGGCAGGAAGAAAAACGATGAATTGTAGCTACGTGTGGAAATGAGATTTGAAAATATGGTATACTAAAACAAAAATGCGAAGGTGGTGAGTATATGCCAGTGAAAGAGATCGAGGAATTAAAAGATCAGTTTGTGGATCAGTTAGAGCCGTTAAAAATTTATTTGTTTGGCTCCTTTGCAAGTGGAACATATAAAGAAGACAGCGATTTTGATTTTTACATTGTCGTTGATGACAAGATAAAAGATTTAAAAGAGATGACAACAAGGGCATATCGAGCTATACGCAGGATAAAGAACCGACCGGTAGATATCGTGGTTGGAACAGAGAGCAGGTTTGAAAGCAGAAAGGATATCCCGTCAGTAGAAAATGAGGTTCTGAAAAAAGGAGTGCTGTTGTATGAAGCAGAATATAAAAGAATGGATTGATATGGCAGACACAGATTATGGCGTTGCAGAGCATCTTTTTAAAACATATTATCCCAAGCCGTACGAGATTATATGTTATCTTATCATTGCCAGCAAGCTGTTGAAAAGATGATAAAAGGGATCATTATTGCAGTAGAGATACCAGGTGGTATGCCAAAGTCGCATGATCTGTCATTTTTATTAAATCTGGTGAAAAACAGAATATCTGTTCCGGAAAAAATTTATGATTATGCAGATGAGTTGACACCGTATGGAGTGGCAATTCGTTATCCGAATGAACTATTTTTAGAGGAGCGACATGCAAAAACGGCACTTCAAATGACACAGGAAGCATTAGAGTGGGGAAAAGAAATTATAGAAGAACAAAAAAGTTGATTCTGTCATAAACCAGCCATCAATTCCGACAGTCTGCTTACATTGATTTTCGGTCCTATGAAGAGCAGTGTATTCAGGCTGTTTTCTGTTGTTTTCAGGCGAAGTTCGGTATGCCATTCTCCGAATACCTGATCCAGTTTCATCACTTCGGTATCGGATATGGTCAGGAAGCCCTTGATACGCCAGAAGTTGCAGTGCAGTTCTGGATTACCAAGCAATGTCTGCAGACGAAAAATATCGTTTTGGGAAAAGGTATGGGAAAACGTATAGTCCCAGGTGAGAAGTGTCTTCTGGCTGGATGGAAAGATCAGCTTCTGATCAGCGGAACGTACCGTTAATCCTGAGGTCTTCTGCGCAGAATCAGAGTGTACAACAGGATATGTTTCAGGAAAGATACTGCTGTCAATCTGCGTAAAAGGTACATTGATCAGAGTCACATCTGGGTGGATTTCATAAAGCTTCTGGCAGGTATCGACAAAGACAGTATCCGTCACTTTTTCTGAAAAATTCAGATAGATCTGACCAGCCCAGCGGATCTGGTCATAGAAAAAGTCACCGACTACTTTCAGCAGCTTTAAGACAGAAGCAGTCCGCACGATATAGATACAGCGGCAGATCTGTACATCGGAGCATTCCAGGCAGGCCTGCTCCAGAGCAGCCAGATCCGCTACCCCGGATGGTTCCAGAATGATTCGGTCAGGGTGCTGAGTTGCCACGATATCACAAAGCGCCGCTGTCAGGCTGCCTTTGATGGTACAGCAGATACAACCGGAAGTCAGTTTCTGGACAGAAAAGGAAGCCCCGGACAGTTCCGAGGCATCCAGATTCAGTTTTCCAGCTTCATTCTCAATAATGACCACCTTTTCATTCTGATAAGAAGAGTGCAGCATCTGCCGGATCAGTGTGGTTTTTCCGGCACCTAACATACCGGCATAGATATCTAACTTTATTTTTGACATATCATGTTACTTCCCGGCCATCAGCAGCTGCATACCATACTCCATGGCTGTCTGAACGACCGGTGCCATAGCAGCGGCAGTCTGGGCAGGATCCAGAGAATTCGCTACACGGAATCCAAAGAAGCAGTAGCCTTTGTGATATTTTCCATAGGTATCCAGACAGCGTTTTACTTCGGCAGCTACTACTTCATCCGGCGCATCACCTCTGGCTGGGATACCGTTGCTGTCATAGCCGCCACAAATACCGATTTTATCACCGTAGGTTTCGATCAGATGGCAGATATCATTGCTCAGCTGAACAGAAGTCCAGGCAGCCCATCCGCAGTCAATCATATCTTCGATAATGCTTTCTGCATGTCCGCAGCAGTGATAGATTGGAATAATGCCACGTTTCAGGCATTCCTGCGCAAATCGTTTGTGATGTGGCTTGATCAGTTCACGGTAAGTATCCGGTGACATGAACAGATTGCGTTCGGTAGCCACATCGTCATAGTAAGTAATCGTATCCGGATGATAAGCCTCGATGATATAATCCAGAGTAGCAACCTTGTAGTCCGTAATTGCTTCAAACAGGGCATTGGTTTCTTCGGGTTCCATGGCCATGGCGATCAGGGCGTCTTCGAATCCCATCAGGGCAGCCAGACGCTCAAATACACCGTTTCCAAATCCAAAATCCACCACTTCGTGTTCCCGGTCAGGAGCACCGATCATGTTACATTCCATTTCATAAGCTGCTTTCCAGTCAAACTGGGAAGGATCCGGAATATGTATTTTCTCCCGCCATTCGGTGACATCGTCCATTAGTGTTACGTTACAGTCTGGAACTGCTGCGCCGCCTCCGGTAGAAGGATATTCCCATTTATTGCCAAATCCATCCATGCAGTCACCGAACTGATTGCCTTTTTCGATGGCTGGACCATTGATGGCGCCAAATCCCATAATTTTGTTGCCGACAAAGGAATTTGGAATAAAGGTCGTCGGTTTATGATGCAGAAAATCAAGATAATTTGCCTTAAAATCAAATGCTGGAGCTGTGTGTTCACCCATAATTGTACCACCTTTCATTTAGTTGTAAAGGACAAGACAGAAAAATAATAGTTGCATCTGAAAAATTCCTGATTTATGATGATCATAAGAAAAATATAGTATAAAAATGTGAATCTGAATATGGCTTCAGACAACAGAACACAGGATGTGAAAAACATGTCATTTGTCTGTTACGGACAAATAGAAAGGAACAGGATATTTATGAAACTCAGTATGTCTTTGATAGGAACGTATTTGGAAAAATATCAGCCGGAATGTCACATTTCCGAAGATACCATGTCCATTGGTGGAGTGCGTTTTTTGTCAGCATCCCTGGGGAAATTTTCAAAGGATTATGTCTATATTGGAGATGCCAGAGAATATTATCAGGACACAAAGTACCGGGATGCACTGTTGTTGACGAATGGTCAGAATCAGATCCTGTGCCGAGGTGCAGATTATGAAGAACTGCTAAATGACGTACTGTCGGCCTTTGAATATTATAATCAGATGGAACAGCAGCTGATTCTTTCGGCGGCACAGGGAAGCTCACTGGATGATCTGATCCAGATCATGGAGCCAGTCTATGCAGGCGGAATCCTGTTTTTTGACATGGAGGGCAATCTTCTTGCGGTCCGTCACAAAGAGGTACTGCGTGGAGATCCACTTTATGAAGAATTAGAGAAAAAAGGCCGAATGGAACTGTATACACTGGGAAGAGTGTTCCTGAATGAAGAGGGAAAAGTCAGTCATGACCTTTCTGATTATGCGAGAAGACTTTTTATGCCTGGCGAAATGCTGGGAACGGTAGCGATGTATCTGACCATTCAAAAAGAAAGAGTAGGGTTTCTCATGATGTTCCCGGTCAGTGAACTGGAAGCGATGGCGGCTCTTCATCTGGAGGAACTGTTTGCCAGATACGGTGTGATGGCAAAAGAATTCACAGATACATCCTCTCGTTTGATGCCGAAGCGGACAATTCTGGAATCCATTTTGAAAGGAACCATGCCGGATGAGGAAGTGCTGCAACAGTTGGAGCAGGCGGTGGATATGAAGAACGATGGACGAATATTGGTATTTGAAAATCTGGGAATTCAGAACTATACCATGTACCACATGCTGGAACGTGATATGGAACAGGTTGGAAAGCAGATATGTTGCGAATACCAGAATCATTTTGTAGTTTTGACGGCTGCAAAGTTACTGCCGGAACTGACAGACTGTATTCGAGACAAAATGGTATATGGAAAATATGCGGCAGGGATCTCTATGGCGATTCAGCATGTAGGGCAGATCGGTACAGCATATCGTCAGGCACTTTTTGCCATTTCACAGGGAAACGGAGAGGGGATTTTTCGCTGCGAAGCGTTTGCACTGGAATACCTGATTCAGAATCTGAAGAATCAGGACATGGCTATGGAACTGTTGCATCCTTTGATTGGGACACTGGAGCATTACGATCAGGAAAATAATACTGAATTGTTACTGACCTTGCGTACATGGCTCCTAAATGGATGTAGTCAGCAAAAGGCGGCTGAAGAATTGCATGTGCATTTGAATACTTTAAAATATCGGTTAAAGAGAATGGAAGAATTGGGACATCTGGATGTGAACATGGAAAGAGATATGTTTTATCTGCGATTATCCGTGGAAATGCTGGAGAAACCAGCGGTTGCAACCAGCAGTTGACAGATTTCCAGCCTCAATTGGTAGCATGCAACCGGAAAAATCATTATGATAATGAATGAAAACTCCCACCGGGAAACTCAAAGTGCAGGTGGTGAGCCAGAACTCAAAAATATGTATGGAGGATGTGAGTATGATTTTATCGGAAAAAATTACAGAAGAACGAAAAAAGAATGGCTGGTCACAGGAAGAACTGGCAGAGAAATTATCCGTTTCCAGACAGGCTGTTTCCAAGTGGGAGAGCGCCCAGTCTACACCGGATCTGCAAAAGATCATAAGGCTGGCAGAGTTGTTTCAGGTCAGCACTGATTATCTGCTGCGGGATGAAATGGATGCACAATCAAATCCGGGAAATACAGAATATGGCAGTATGGAAGAAATACCGGTGCGTAATGTATCCATGGAAGAAGCCAATGAATTCCTGAACTGGAAACGAAAATTGGCACCACGGATGGCCGGTGCCGTGGCACTTTGTATTTTAAGCCCGGTGTTGTTGATTTTCTTGTTAGGGCTGGCAGATTCTCATATCTGGAGACTGAGAGAAAATATGGCCACTGGAGTGGGACTTACCATATTGATGATTATGGTGGCAGCAGCAGTCTTCATTTTCATCACGGGTGGCCTCCAGGGGAAACCATATGAATATTTGGAGTTCGAGCAGATCGAGACAGCCTATGGAGTAACCGGACTGGTAAAAGAGAAACGAAAAGAGTACGAAAGCTGCTTCTTAAAAGGAATGGCCATTGGAGTGGTGCTGTGTATCCTGGCAGTCATTCCACTTTTTATGGTAATGGCAATGGAAGCACCGGATTATGTAGTAACAGCCAGCGTTTCTCTTTTGCTGATCCTGGTAGCCAGCGGTGTCTATCTGATCGTCCGTGTCTGTATCATCAAAGGCAGCTATGATATGTTGTTGCAGGAAGGCGACTATTCAAGAAAAGAAAAGCAGGTCAAAAAGAAAAAGGACACCTTTGCCAGTATATATTGGTGCACGGCAACTGCCATCTATCTCGGCTGGAGTTTCTGGACACAGAGATGGGATTTCACCTGGCTGGTGTGGCCGGTGGCAGGAGTATTGTTCGGGGCAGTATCAGCCATCATCAGTATAACAGTAAAAGGGGGAGAATAAAGTAAAAAGCGTATAGAGGTGGCAGGCACTTAGCAGAGAAAAAGGTGCCTGCTATTTTTTGAACAATGATATAAAGATTTAGAATGAATATGCATTTTTAAAATGAAAACAGCATAGAGATATACGAGAGAAAAATTTGATATGTGAAGAAAGGAAAATAATTGACAGTTAGCGACAACTAATCTATAATAAAAAAAGACTTATATCATGTAAAATAACAGGAGCATTCATATGGAAACAGTATATGGCATTCTGATTCCGTTCCTCGGCACATCTCTTGGAGCGGCCTGTGTTTTCTTTATGAAGCACAGTTTAAGTGATCGGGTGCAGCGCTCTCTGACCGGATTTGCGTCTGGAGTCATGGTGGCGGCATCCATCTGGAGTCTTTTGATCCCGGCACTGGAACAGTCAGCAGCGATGGGAACATGGCAGTTTATCCCGGCAGCAGCTGGCTTCTGGATTGGGATACTTTTTTTGTTGTTACTGGACAGAACAATTCCGCATCTACATCAGAACAGTGAGGAGGCAGAAGGACCTCACAGCAATTTGCAGCGAACGACCATGATGATTCTGGCAGTGACGTTACACAACATCCCAGAAGGGATGGCAGTTGGCGTGGTCTATGCCGGATACCGACTTGGCAACAGTGGGATCACAGCAGCCGGAGCACTGGCGCTTTCTCTGGGTATCGCCATACAGAACTTTCCAGAAGGTGCCATCATCTCTATGCCACTGCGGGCAGAGGGAATGAAGAAATCAAAAGCATTTGCGGGTGGCGTGTTGTCTGGTGTGGTAGAACCGATTGGAGCAGTGCTGACGATTTTGGCTTCAAGTCTCATAGTTCCGATCTTACCTTATCTGCTTAGCTTCGCAGCAGGAGCTATGCTATACGTTGTAGTAGAGGAACTTATTCCGGAAATGTCTCAGGGAGATCACTCCAATCTGGGAACCATTTTCTTTGCGATCGGTTTCAGTATCATGATGATTCTGGACGTGGCACTGGGATAATGCCGTGGTGTACGGAAATGTACTGGGTGTTCGGACACGATGCGACCCCGGAGAAGGAGAAACAAGTGAAATCCGTGGTCAGGCACCGTGTATTCAGCTACGATGCGACCCCGGAGAAAGAGAAACAAGCGAAATCCGTGGTCAGATACCGTGTATTCAGTTACGATGCGACCCCGGAGAAAGAGAAACAAGCGAAATCCGTGGTCAGGCACCGTGTATTCAGCTACGATGCGACCCCGGAGAAAGAGAAACAAGTGAAATCCGTGGTCAGGCACCGTGTATTCAGCTACGATGTGACCCCGGAGAAGGAGAAACAAGCGAAATCTGTGGTCAGGTGTCGAATGTTCAGGCCTAACCGGGTTCAGGAGAATGAAAACTCTTCAGAAGCTTCATCAAATCTTAATCCCTCCCCTACTTTCTTCTTAAACGTCATTTGTAGTACAATGAGTTCAAGAGAAAAGGGGAGGGAATTTTTTATGCCGAATATTTTGATTTGTGATGATGAAAAAGACATCGTCAATGCTCTAAAAATATATCTGTCTGATCCGGATTATCAGATATATGAGGCTTATAATGGAAAAGAAGCGGTGGAACTGATGGAGCACACAGAGATTCATCTGATCCTGATGGACATTATGATGCCACAAATGGATGGAATCACAGCCATGACAAAGATCAGGGAGAAGAGTAATATTCCGATTATTCTGCTGACCGCCAAGAGTGAGGATGCGGACAAGATACTGGGATTGAATGTGGGAGCCGATGATTATATCACCAAGCCGTTTCATCCACTGGAAGTGACGGCCAGAGTCCGGTCCCAGCTGCGCAGATACCTGAAACTGGGCGGAGGAACGCAAAGCAGTGAGAACTATAGTGTAGGCGGCATTGAACTGCGAAACAAAGAAAAAGAGGTCTATGTGGATGGTACACAGATCACCCTGACACCAAAAGAATTTGAAATTCTGAAATTATTTCTTGCCAATCCGGGCAAAGTATTCTCACCAAAGGAGATTTATTCTCAGGTATGGAAGGAAAAACCAATCGGAACCGACAATACGGTTGCGGTACACATCCGCCATATCCGGGAAAAAATAGAGATCAATCCGGCTGAGCCAAGATACCTGAAGGTGGTATTTGGACAGGGATACAAGCTGGAGAAAGGACGGGAAATATGAGACAGTTTTTCAGAACAGCAGCAGGAAAAACGATTTTATTTCTGCTCTGCGGAATTTTTGGGGTGATATTTACAGCGACAGTTGCAGGATCCGTGGTTCTGGTAGAGCAGGATTTTTATACCAGAGAAGAATCGGATCTGCGGGAAGAGGTATTTGACGGCCTGTTGTACAGAGACGGACAGTCATTGGTATGGCGAGCAGAAAATGATATGCTGTCGGAAGAAGAGGACGGGGAAACTGGAAATCTGACCTGGCAGATTGTGGGAACAGATGGAAAGGTAAAAGCCGGGAAAAAGGATACAAAAATCAAATGGCAATATACCAGATATTATATGGTATATGAGGACGGAGATGATATATGGAATTATCAGTTGTATGAATCGCCTGTAAAACATAATCCTTCTCAGAAATATGCCACAATTCATTTCAATATAGATGCTTCCATGGCAAAGCCGGATAAATATGCATGGGCAGAAAAAGGTGTTCATATGGCATATAAGCTTCGGTATACAATATACGTGATTATGGCACTGGCATTTGTGCTCGGACTTTTAAGTTTTGTCACGCTCATGGGTGTCAGTGGCCGCAGGAGAGACACCGGCGAGATCTGTCCGGGACCATTGTATGCGATACCGGCAGATTTGCTGACATGGATACTGGGAATGCTGGTATGCGCAGTAATTGGGATTCCGGTCGGTATGATGACAGATAATGGAATAGTAAATGCTGTTTTTCTGGGAGTGGGCGTTCTTCTGGCAGGCAATATTTTTCTTGGATTTTGCATGAGTATTGCAGTGCGTGTGAAGAAAAAGACTCTGTGGAAAAATACAGTTATTTACTGGTGTCTTCATCTGATGAAAAAAATCTGTGTTGGAATCTGGGCTATGCTGCTGGAATTTCCAATGATCTGGAAAGTAGTTCTTGGAGCTGGCATTCTTTCCTTTCTTGAGTTCCTGGGAATCGTGGCATTCAGTTATGATACAGGCATCCTGGTGACACTGTGGTTTCTGGAAAAACTGATCCTGCTTCCTGTTATATTCTATGGTGCATGGATAATCAGAAGGCTTCAGAAAGGGGCAACTGCTCTGGCAGAAGGAGATTTGTCTTATCAGATTGACACCAAAGGCATGAGGGGAGATTTTAAGAAACAGGGAGAAGATCTGAACAGCATTGCCAGCGGTATGAGCCTGGCTGTGGAAAAACAGCTGAAAAGTGAGCGGATGAAGACGGAGCTGATCACCAATGTTTCTCATGACATCAAGACACCGCTGACATCCATCATCAATTATGCAGACCTCATCGGAAAAGAATCCTGTGAGAATGAGAAGATCACCGAATATGCAGAAGTGCTGGTACGTCAGTCTGTCCGGCTAAAGAGACTGATTGAGGATCTGGTGGAAGCATCCAAGGCATCCACCGGTAATCTGGAAGTCAATCTGGCTGCATGTGATGCGGCTGTATTCCTTACGCAGGCAGGGGGAGAGTATGAGGAAAAACTGCAAAATGCCAATCTGACATTGGTGACATCCCAGCCAGAAAATGAGATCCGAATCATGGCAGATGGACGAAGAATGTGGAGAGTATTTGACAATCTGATGAATAATATCTGCAAATATGCACAGCCAGGTACCAGAGTGTATCTGTCTCTGGAGCGGATCGGAAACAGCGCAGTGATCATCTTCCGGAATACATCCAGAGAAGCATTGAATATATCAGAAGAAGAATTGATGGAGCGTTTCGTCAGAGGGGATGCTTCCAGAACGACAGAAGGAAATGGGTTGGGCTTGTCTATTGCCAGAAGCCTGACCGAATTACAGAAAGGAACCCTGACGATCAGGATAGATGGGGATTTGTTCAAGGCAATACTGACATTTCCGGTTTTGAATGAACGTTGAGTAAGCCAGCGGGGCGAGCCCCGCTGGCTTTTCTGTCGAAAATCATCGGTGAAAATATTGCTTTCCGACCAACGGTTTGACAAAATCCGTAGAGCCAAATCGGTATACTTGTTGCATAACAGGCGGGAGGCAGACGTTGAGTTACGAGTTTTATCTGGATATTTATTTTCTGGAGAATCTGGTAATAAATGATACCGTATTACGAATGATTGCAATACTGGAAAAAAAGAACTGTCCCAGGATAAGAAGATTTCTGACTGCAGCAGGCGGAAGCCTGGTATTATGTCTGGGGATGATTTTAGGAATGTACCGGGGAAGAGTACTCACGGCCATAGTTTGTATGGCAGTAGAGACTCTGATGACAACAGCTGCGTTTTCATGGAGCGGCTGGAAAACATTCATGCATAGAGCAGTGATATTTCGCCTGCTGTCATTACTGGCGGAAGGAAGCTGGCAGATTTTGAGAGATTATTTTCACATGCCATTTCCATACAGTATGGCCGCAGGTATTTTATTGCCTTTTTTTACCCTGATAAGGATTCGAAAAAGAGAAGAAAAGGAGCAGCTCCTGTATCCGGTGACTTTGAGATTTCATGGAAAAGAAAAAAAGGTCCAGGCACTCTGGGACAGTGGTAATCAGCTGACACAGCCGGTTACCGGACGCCCGATACATATTCTGGAACTGGAAACCCTGATTCCTTTGTTAACTGTACAGGAAAACAGAGAATTGCAGTCTTTGATGGATCTGAAGACAGTAGAGCAGCCATCCGGGATCTTTTCACTGGTACCTTATCAGAGTATTGGCAAAAAATACGGACTGCTTCCCGTCCTGCAACTGGATGAGATTCAGGTGGAAACAGAAAAAGAAATAATAAGTACACCAAATGTTCTGGTGGCAGTCAGCAGACAGCGTTTTAGTCAGAATGGAAGCTGTCAGATGATTCTGCACCAGTCTCTCAGACAGATGAAAAGATAGAAATGAGAAAGCGGGAGGGAATAGCGGATGTTTGCAAATGTAAGAATTCCGGACGCCATGCAGATGCGTATGCTGGCACCGGCATCACAATTCATGTGGAGAAGACCGAAAGAGGTCTGGTATATAGGAGGCAGTGAGGTATTGCCGCCGCCACTGGAACCAGAGAAAGAGGCGAAAGTGATTGCCGGGCTGAACGGAGAGACTCAGACAGAAGCCCGTGAAATGCTGATTGAACACAATCTGCGTCTGGTTGTATACATAGCAAAAAAATTTGATAATACGGGAGTCGGGGTAGAAGATCTGATCTCCATCGGAACGATTGGACTGATCAAAGCCATCAACACCTACAATCCAGACAAAAATATTAAACTGGCTACGTATGCATCCAGATGCATCGAAAATGAAATTCTAATGCATTTGCGCAGAACCAATAAAACTCGCATGGAGGTATCTTTTGATGAACCTCTGAATGTGGACTGGGATGGAAATGAACTCCTTCTTTCTGATATTTTGGGAACAGATGAAGATGTGATCTACCGGGATATGGAAATGGAGGTAGAATACCGGCTTTTACGCCGTGCCATATCCAAGCTGTCTGACCGGGAACGGCTGATTATCCAACTGAGATTTGGACTTGGAAACAGAGACGGGGAAGAAAAAACACAGAAAGAAGTGGCAGATATGCTGGGAATTTCCCAGTCTTATATTTCCCGACTGGAGAAGCGGATTATTGGACGGCTGAGAAAAGAAATCGTTCGGTTTGAATAAGAAAAACAAATTGTCAAGGACTATTAATTTTTATATTTTACGTCAAATCGAATAATCAGTGTTTTTTGTGAGAATTCTTTTAATAGAAAAATGTTCAGGAGGATTCTTGCAATGGCACTGAATAAAGTAGAAATATGCGGAGTAAACACAGCAAAATTACCGGTTCTTACAGAAGCAGAAAAGGAAGCATTGTTCTGCAAAATCAAGCAGGGTGACCGGGAGGCAAGAGAAGAATATATCCGGGGAAATTTAAGACTGGTACTCAGTGTAATCAAAAGATTTTCCGGAAGCAATGAAAATGCAGACGATTTGTTTCAGATCGGGTGCATTGGACTGATGAAAGCGATTGACAATTTCAATACAGAACTGGATGTAAAGTTCAGTACTTATGCGGTTCCCATGATTATAGGAGAAATCAGACGGTATCTCAGGGACAACAATGTGATCCGGGTCAGCCGTTCTCTTCGGGATACAGCTTATAAGGCATTGTATACAAGAGAAGCATACACCAGAAAACATTTAAAAGAACCAACCATCAATGAAATAGCCGAAGAAATTGGAATCGCAAAAGAAGAGATTGTATACGCAATGGATGCTATACAAAATCCGTTAAGTCTGTATGAACCGGTCTATTCCGAGGGCGGGGATGCACTTTATGTCATGGATCAGATCAGTGACAAGAAGAACAAAGAAGAAAACTGGGTAGAGTCTATTGCCTTAAAAGATGCCATGGATCGTTTAAATGACCGGGAACGCCGTATTATAGATATGCGTTTTTATGAGGGAAAGACACAGATGGAAGTAGCAGAAGAAATACAGATTTCCCAGGCACAGGTCAGCAGACTGGAAAAAAATGCATTGAAGATTATGAGAAATTATCTGAAAGCATAACGAGGCCAGAGGTATAGGCTCCCGGTCAGAAAAGGACGGCTGTGAGTCAGTGCCTGGGTGGATGTGAATCTTCCAGTTCCACAAGAATGATTTCTTCCCCAATCTGACAGATACAGCGCCAGGGAATCCGACACTCATGTTCTCTCCCGAACCAGGAAGAAAAACGACCCGGGCCAGGAACGATCAGTGCCAGTACCTGACCGCTTTTCGGGTCAATATCCACGTCAATGACACAGCCAAGGGATGCGCAGGAACATACGTTAATAACCTCTTTCTGACGGAGTTCACATAATCTCATAGGACACCTGAAAAAATTTTCTCTCTATCAGTATATGCAATTGACACAGAGACTTCTATTAGGCTATACTTAAATTCGGGAATGAAACGAAACAGGGGGAAAAATAAAGATGAAGTGTCCATTTTGCAATCAGGATGACACCAGAGTAGTGGACTCCAGACCGGTGGATGACAACAGCTCCATTCGCCGCCGGCGTATGTGTGATGCATGTGGGAAGCGGTTTACCACTTATGAGAAGGTAGAGACGATACCTCTGATTGTGATCAAGAAAGATCAGAACCGGGAGCAGTACGATCGCAGAAAGATTGAGAACGGAGTGATTCGTGCATGCTACAAGCGGCCGATATCTGCACAGCAGATTACTGCAGTGGTAGATCAGATTGAGACACTGGTGTTCAGCAGAGAGGAACGGGAAGTCAGCAGTGAAGTGATCGGGGAGATTGTCATGGATCAGCTGAAAGAGCTGGATCCGGTTGCCTATGTACGGTTTGCATCGGTATATCGTGAATTTAAAGATGTGAATACCTTTATGGATGAACTGAAAAAGTTGTTAAAATAAAAGTGGTGAAGTGGGGAGCTGTTATGCAGCTCCCTGCTCTTTATGAGGAAGATTCGATTGAAGAAAAGAATAAATGAAATACGAAACGGAAAATTTGAAGATCTTCAGAATACGTTGGAATTGTCAGAGAAGGAGATCAGCGGAAAGGCGGTGGAAAAAGAGAACTTCTGTGGAAGATTCTCAGTCCTGTCCAGGAATGAAAAAAGTATACAGGGATTTGTGTATTCCACCAATCCCAGATTGGGAGTAAAGCCGGACAGTTTCAATGGGATTGGAGAGACCATCCGCTATGAGGCAGATGTGACAGGTCTGGCAGCAGGAGAAGTACTGACAGGAGAATTTATACTGAATACTTCGGCAAGTGAATATCACCTGCCTTATCGGATTGCCATCGAAGGAAGAAAAGAAGAAAAAAATGAAACTGTGATGCCGCCACTTACCAGGGAGGAATTTACTGCACTGGCCAAAGAAGATTTTGGACGGGCCTATGTACTGTTTCTGTCAGGGAAATTCCGCAATCAGATTCACGGCTGGGCAGATGGCAGTACGAGTCTGTATGACGGGCTGCTGGCTAAGGGAGCTTCCTATCGCTGCCTGGAACAGTTCCTGGTAGGAATAGGACAGAAGGAAGCAATTACACTGGAACCGGAGCAGGACTATATAATTCTTTCACATGTTGCAGAGACCAGAAAAGAAGAACTGGTGATACGGAAAAATACCTGGGGATTTGCCACGCTGCATATTTCCTGTGATGCACCGTTCCTGACATTAGAGAAGACACAGATTACGACAGAAGAGTTCCTGGGAAGTGTCTGCCATGTTGGATTTGTGATTCACAGAGAAAAGCTGCATGCCGGAAAACAGTTCGCACGGATTTCTATTTCCACAGGCCAGGAAGAAACCTGCTGTACAGTAGAAGTACAGAGAGAAAAGAAAAGCAAAACTTCCGGGATACTGCATCGACAGAAAAAAGAGACAGCCCAGATACTGAAAAGTTATATCGATTATCGAACAGGAAGAATTGGGCAGAAGATCTGGGGTAAAGAAACACTGCAATCACTGGATCGCTATCGCAGGGCAGATGGAAAGCATATTTTCTATGATTTGTATGAAAGCTATGTACTGTTTCAGATGCAGGATACCATCCATGCAGAACTGATTCTGGGACAGACGCAGGAACGAAAAGAAGAATTGAAGGATCCCCGCTGGCAGAGCTGTTATCTGTATCTGACTACGATGCAGAACAAAGACGAAGAGTACCTGGAATATGTGAAAAACAAGATTGCAGAGCTATATCTGGAGGAACAGGAAAGCTGGATTCTTCAGTGGCTGATGTTCCGTGTGAACGGGCAGATGTACCGGAATGACCGAGAACGTCTGGAAGAGATCAGAAATAAATATCAGCATGGATGCACCAGTCCGGTGATGTATCTGGAAGCCTGGGAGATTTTGAAAAAAGAACCTCTGATGCTGCGCAGACTGGAAGAATTTGAGATACATCTGCTGGCTTTCCTGTGCAGAGAGAAGCTGTTTGATCCGGAGATCAGTGGTCAGGCAGCACAGCTGGCCGGACGCATGCAAAATTTTCATCCTGTATTATTCCGGGTGCTGACAGCATGTTATGAAGCAGCACCGACTGGCAATCTGCTGACAGCAATCTGCAGATTACTGATGGAAGGAAGAAAAGGGGAAAAGAAATATGCCAGATGGTTTGCCCTTGGTGTGATGCAGGATGTCCGGATTACCGGTTTATATGAATATTTTGTAGAAACAGCGGATCATCTGGATGCTGGAGAACTTCCAAAAGCGATCAGACTGTATTTTGTATACCACAATACACTGGACACAGCACGTAAGGCTGCTATTTATGCAGCAATTGTCCGCAACCGGGAACAGGATGAGGAAAGCTATGCCAGCTATCGGAAAGTGATGGAATTATTCATGGAGGAACAGCTGGCAGACGGAAAGATCAGTCAGGATCTGGCTCTTTTATATGAGACCCTTCTGGAAGAAGATGTGATGAATGAAAGACTGGCAGCAGGGCTGGAGAAAGCATTGTTTACGTACGAAGTGACCTGCGATATGCCGGGACTGCGTCATCTGATCGTGATCCATAAGGCTCTGGAACAGGAACAGCAGGTTGTGCTTCAGGATGGCAAAGCGCTGGTGCAGATATTAAATGGCGAGCATGTCCTGCTGGCAGAAGACCGGGAAGGACAGAGATATGCAGCAGAACCATTCTGTCATAAGAAAAAGCTTCTGGAGAGTGAAAAACTGGAAACTTTGTGCAGAAATTATCTGCCGTCCAAAGAACGGTTCCTGATGCATGATTGTATGATAGGAGAAAAAGAATTCCCTGTAGAAGGAAGCCAGATGGCAAATTATCTGCAGCTTATGAATCTGAAGCAGATCAAGGCAGTTTACCGCAGAGAATTGCAGGAGAAGCTTTTGGACTGGTTTGCAGCGCATCCGGATCATCCGGAGGCAGAGCATTTTTTGCGGCAGATAGACTGCCGCAAGATGGCCGAAGAGCATATGGGAGAGATGGCGAAGCTTCTGGCAGGACTGGATCACTATCAGGAACTGTATGAGCTGATCAGCATCTATGGAATGGAGAAGGTCGATCTTTCCATTCTGGTTCATATGTGCAGTACACTGCTGACAGAAGAAGACAGAGAAGAAGATAAGATGCTGCTGGCTGTCTGTGTTTACTGCTTTGAACAAGAACTTTATGATGAGAAAATGCTTGCGTTTCTGATGAAGCATTATGAGGGCTCGCTGGAATTGATGAAGAAGATCTGGTATACGGGAAGAACGTTTCGGCTGACTTCTTTTGAACTGGAAGAGCGGATACTGATCCTGGTGCTGTTTCTGATGGATGGATCCGAAGATACAGAGCCGATCTTCGATTCCTATGAGAAAAAGATGGGAAAAGCATGGCTCTGCCGTGCTTATGTTACCTGGATGGCTTACGAATCCTTTGTGAGAGATAAGAAGACAGACTGGTGTGTATTTGCCTATATGGAACAGAATATGCTTGGGGTAGTGGGAACACCGGATATCTGCAAGCTGGCGCTGCTGAAGCGTTATACCGAACGCAAGGAGAAAAGTGCAGGGCAGCAGGAATGGATGCGTTATTTCCTGGAAAAATATCTGAGCATGGGAATGAGATTTGCATTTATGATGAAGCTGCCAAAGAAGATTCGTGAACAATATCATCTGTATGATAAGTATATTCTGGAATATCGCGGCAGACCACAGACCAATGTCACACTGCATTACAGCTATCAGGGACAGCCGGAAAAGAGTGTCCGTATGGAGGAGGCATTCGAGGGTATCTATACGAAAGAATTTACCATGTTTTACAAAGATACACTGGAATGGTATTTCACCATAGAAGAAGCAGAAAATGTGATCGAGACCACCCGGCAGTCCTATACTTTCCAAGGATCGTTATCCCAGCATGGCGTGACTCGTTATGATCTGATTAACCAGATGATACAGGCAAATGAGAGCGGGGAAGAAGCAAAGTACCGGGAATTGAATGCAAGATATGCCGGGATGCAGTACCTGGTGGAAGAAATTTTCAGATTGAATTAAACAGGAGCGAAACATGAGAAGAACAATCATAGGACTGGATCTGGAAAAGGAATATTCACAGATTTCTTATTACAGTGAACGAACCGGAGAACCGGAATCGGTCAGCATTGCAGAAAATCAGGACAAATATCTGATTCCTACTCCAGACGGGCTGTTGACAGAAAAGGGGAAGGAACGGATCGAAGAACTGGCAGATTTTATAAAAAAATGCCTGGGATATCTGAATCCTGCGATGGAGATGCCAGAAATATATATGATGATAACGATGCGGGAGATACGGCAGCCATGGATTGGCCGTATTCGCAGTGCAGCAGAAAAACTGGGTATTCCAGGAGAAAATCTTTTTCTGCAAAGTTATCGGGAGAGTTTTTTCTATTATGTGCTGAATCAGAAAAAAGAACTGTGGTATCACGCATCTGCTTTGTTTGAATATAATCAGTCTCATATTTCTTCCTGGCTGATGAAGACAGACAGCAGAACGAAGCCTGCGCTGGTGCGTGTTCTGCCAGGAGAAAAAGTGGAACTGGGCTATCCATCAGGACGAAGCAGTGAAGAATGGGATACCAGAAGAGACCAGAAGTTTCTGGAGCTGATTCAGAACACTTTCCGGGAAGAAGTAGTGTCGTCCACTTTCCTGATCGGAGATAGTTTTGACAAGACCTGGGCTGTGGAGTCTCTTCAGTATCTGTGCAGAAAACGCCATGTCTTTCAGGGAAGGAATCTGTATACAAAAGGGGCATGTTATGCCATGTGCAGAAAGCTGCACATCGGAAAGAATCTGGACAATTATTTGTATGCCAGTGAAGATATGGTGGAATACAATATCGGTATGCAGATGGATATCAGAGGGCAGAATACAGATTACATGTTGATCAGTGCGGGAATCAACTGGTATGAAGCACAGTGCAGTTGTGAGATCCTTCTGAAAGAAGGCAAAGAGCTGGTGCTGTATGCGCGTTCTCTGCGGGGCGGAGATGCATCAAGCTTCAGTATTACACTGGATGGCCTGCCGGACCGGCCGCCTAAGACGACCAGACTGCGTCTGCAGCTGGAATTTGAATCAGCAACAACCTGCAGAGTCAGAATCAAAGATCTGGGATTTGGAGAGTTCTTCCCATCTTCCGGTCTGACCTGGGAGAGTGTCCTGAATATGGAATAGTGCCGGAAGGTGTGAGAAAGGAGCTTGGCAAAAATGAGTGGATATTATCTATGCAGAACAGAATGTGCCGTGAGACCATTCTACATAGAGAGCATCGGAAGGAATATATACTCACTGGAAGAATTGTGTTATTATTTCAGCCATTATGTATATCTGGTTGATGAAGCTGTGGTAAATGTATCCCTGTGCAGATGGATTGGGACAGAGCTTGGGCTGGTGAAACTGCAGAATCGTCTGCTTCGTGCGCTGGAACGGGAGACTTATACGGAGTTTTTATTCCCGATTTTCCAGGAATGTGGCTATCTGGATAAGCAGGAATTTCGTCTTTTTCAGGAGCAGTTCACAGAGATCCTCACAGAGCCGGAAGAAGTCAGAAGAAAAATGAAAGCGGATTACCTTGTGGAATTTGGCCGCTATGTGATTGCATTAAGAGAATACGAAAAGATTACGCAGCAGCAGAAAAACGGAAAGATGGGAATGCAGTTTTATGCAGCGGTACTGGAAAATATGGCTGCAGCCTATGCACATCTGTTTGAGTTTGAAGAAGCAGCGGACTGTCTGTGGAATTCTTACCAGGTTATGAAGTCCAAAAAAGTATATGAAAAATACCTGCGGATCCTGCCTTTGTTTCTGTCGGAGAAACAGTATCAGCAAAGGCTGACCCAGATTCGGGCAGACCGAAGTGACGCTATGGAATTGTGGGAAGATACCAGGGCACTGATACAGGAAGGCATGGAACTGACCGAGAAAGAAAGGGCACAAAAAGAAGGTGCAGAGAAAGAAATTCAGAGCAGAAAAGACGAATATCTCAGAAATACTGCTTTTGGAATGTGAAATTATGGCTTGTATTTTGAAAATTCATAAGTTATAGTAGGTTGGAAAGTAACTATTCAGCGAGGAGATGTCTTATGAAAAAACCAGGGGTCCATCAGCAGATGGAAGTAGAGGAAAAGCTGCGTGAAGAATGCGGCGTATTTGGGATGTATGACTTGGATGGAAAAGATGTAGCGGCATCGATTTACTATGGACTGTTTGCACTTCAGCACCGTGGACAGGAAAGTTGTGGTATTGCAGTCAGTGAGACCAATGGTCCGAAGGGAAAGGTAACTTCCTATAAAGGAATGGGGCTGGTAAATGAGGTATTTACCGGTGATGAGCTGGAGCAGATGAAAGGGGATATCGGAGTGGGACATGTCCGGTATTCTACTGCAGGAGCAAGTACCCGGGAGAATGCACAGCCATTGGTTTTAAACTATGTAAAAGGTACGCTTGCACTTGCTCATAATGGAAATTTGATTAATGCACCGGAACTGAGAGAAGAACTTGCCTACTCCGGTGCGATTTTCCAGACAACCATTGATTCAGAAGTTGTGGCTTATCATATTGCACGGGAACGTGTGAAGACGAAAAATGTAGAGAGTGCTGTGCTCAATGCCATGAAGAAGATCAGGGGAGCCTATTCACTGGTGATTATGTCACCGAGAAAGCTGATTGGAGCAAGAGACCCTTACGGATTTAAGCCGCTTTGTATCGGAAGAAGAGATAATGCTTATATCATCACTTCGGAGACCTGTGCTTTGGAGACTCTGGGGGCAGAATATATCCGGGATATTGAGCCGGGAGAAGTGGTGACCATTACCAAAGATGGTATGAAGTCAGATACCTCCATGTGTCTGCCAAAGGAACAGCAGGCACGCTGTATTTTTGAATATATCTATTTTGCAAGACCGGACAGCCATATCGATGGTGTCAGTGTGTATGGATCCAGAATCAAGGCAGGAAGATTCCTTGCCATGGATTCACCGGTGGAAGCAGATATTGTAGTAGGAGTACCAGAGTCTGGTAATGCAGCAGCCATGGGCTATGCAATGGAATCTGGCATTCCATATGGAACAGCATTTGTGAAAAACAGTTATGTGGGACGTACCTTTATTAAGCCGAAGCAGAGTACCAGAGAGTCCAGTGTAAAGATTAAACTGAATGTACTCAGAGAAGCTGTTGCAGGGAAGAGAGTCATCATGATAGATGATTCCATCGTCCGTGGAACGACCAGCGACCGTATTGTAAAGATGCTCAGGGATGCGGGAGCCAGGGAGGTGCATATGCGCGTCAGCTCACCGCCATTTCTGTGGCCATGCTATTTCGGTACCGATGTACCGGCGAGAGAGCAGCTGATTGCCTATAATCGTTCAGTGGAAGAAATTCGGCAGATGATCGGTGCAGACAGTCTTGGATATCTGCAGATCGACCGGCTGAAAGAACTGGTAAATGGCCTGGATATCTGCCAGGGCTGTTTTACAGGAAAGTATCCGATGGAACCGCCAGAGGATGATATTCGTGGAGAATATGAAAAATAAAGGCCGGTGAAACGGCAGAAGCTAATACCAATATTATACAAGAACAGATACGAAAGGATAACGAATATGAACGACAGATATCAGAGCCCATTATCAGAGAGATATGCAAGCAGGGAAATGCAGTATATTTTTTCACCTGACATGAAGTTCCGCACCTGGAGAAAGCTGTGGATTGCACTGGCAGAGACAGAAAAAGAACTGGGACTGAACATCACACAGGAACAGATCGATGAACTGAAGGCCCATGCAGAAGATATTAACTATGATGTGGCAAAAGAAAGAGAAAAGATTGTCCGCCATGACGTAATGTCTCATGTATACGCATATGGCGTGCAGTGCCCAAAAGCAAAGGGGATTATTCATCTGGGCGCAACTTCCTGCTATGTAGGAGATAATACAGATATTATCGTGATGTCAGAGGCTCTGAAGCTGGTTCGCAAAAAACTGGTGAATGTTATTGCGGAGCTGGCAAAATTTGCCGATACCTATAAGAAGCAGCCAACACTGGCATTCACTCATTTCCAGCCGGCACAGCCGACAACAGTTGGAAAGAGAGCAACTCTGTGGCTGCAGGAATTCCTGATGGATCTGGAGGATCTGACTTATGTACAGGGAACTTTAAAGCTTCTGGGAAGCAAGGGAACCACAGGAACACAGGCCAGCTTCCTGGAACTGTTTGAAGGAGATCAGGAAACGATCGATAAAATTGATCCGATGATTGCAAAGAAGATGGGATTTGAAGCGTGCTATCCGGTATCTGGACAGACCTATTCCAGAAAAGTGGACACCAGAGTTCTGAATATCCTGGCTGGTATTGCAGCAAGTGCCCACAAAATGTCCAATGATATCCGTCTGCTGCAGCACTTAAAAGAAGTGGAAGAACCATTTGAAAAGACGCAGATTGGTTCCTCAGCCATGGCTTATAAGAGAAATCCGATGAGAAGTGAACGGATTGCTTCTCTGTCCCGCTATGTACTGTGTGATGCTTTGAATCCGGCGATTACATCTGCTACTCAGTGGTTTGAGCGGACACTGGATGATTCCGCTAACAAGAGACTGTCCATTCCGGAAGGGTTCCTTGCTATTGACGGTATTCTGGATCTTTGCCTGAATGTAGTAGATGGTCTGGTGGTATATCCAAAGGTAATCGAGAAACATATGATGGCAGAACTGCCATTTATGGCAACTGAGAATATCATGATGGATGCAGTGAAGGCAGGCGGAGACAGACAGGAACTTCATGAAAGAATCCGTGAACTGTCCATGGAAGCAGGAAAGACCGTCAAGGTAGAAGGAAAAGACAACAATCTGCTGGAACTGATCGCATCAGATCCGGCGTTCAACCTTACTCTGGAAGACCTGAAAAAGTCTATGGATCCATCCAAATATGTGGGAAGAGCACCACGCCAGGTGGATGTCTTCTTAAGAGATGTGGTAAATCCGGTACTGGAAGCCAATAAAGAAGTACTGGGAATGAAAGCTGAAATTAATGTATAATATCAGGATTGCGGGAATGCATAGCACGGAGCAATCCGTAGGGTATCAAAAAAAAGGGTGTACAATCAGTACACGATAGGTTATAATACCCATGTGTATGTGTCCTGTGCAGGACCATGAACGGAGCATATACACTGATGATACAAGTAACGTGATTATGTAGACTGCCTGGGACGTATCTGTTCCGGGTAGTTAGCAATGTTTAAACGGAGGAAATTATGGTACAGGCAGTAGTTGGAGCAAACTGGGGAGATGAAGGTAAGGGAAAGATCACAGATATGCTTGCAGAAGAAGCGGATATTATTGTACGTTTCCAGGGTGGAGCGAATGCCGGACATACGATCGTGAACGATTATGGTAAGTTCGCATTACACACATTACCGTCAGGTGTTTTCTATAATCACACAACCAGCATTATTGGAAATGGCGTGGCCCTGAACATTCCTGTTTTGTTCAATGAAGTAAAGAGTATTGTGGATCGTGGTGTTCCAATGCCAAAGATTCTGGTATCTGACAGAGCACAGATGGTGATGTCTTATCACATTTTATTTGATCAGTACGAAGAAGAACGTCTGGGTGGTAAGTCTTTTGGTTCCACAAAATCAGGAATTGCCCCATTTTATTCAGATAAATATGCAAAAATCGGTTTCCAGGTAAGCGAATTGTTTGATGAAGATCTGTTAAAAGAGAAAGTAGTTCGTATCTGTGAACAGAAGAATGTGACTTTGAAGCATCTTTATCACAAGCCGGAACTGAAACCGGAAGATTTACTGGAAGAACTGCATAATTATAAGAAGATGGTAGAACCGTTCGTATGTGATACATCTGCATACCTGTGGAATGCGATTAAGGAAGGTAAGAAGATTCTGCTGGAAGGCCAGTTGGGATCTCTGAAAGATCCGGATCATGGTATTTATCCAATGGTTACATCATCCTCTACACTGGCAGCATATGGTGCGATCGGTGCAGGTATTCCACCATATGAGATTAAGAAGATTGTGACGGTAGTAAAGGCATATTCCAGTGCTGTTGGAGCAGGTGCATTTGTCAGTGAGATCTTTGGCGACGAAGCCGATGAACTGCGTAAGAGAGGCGGAGACGGCGGAGAATTCGGAGCAACTACAGGACGTCCAAGACGTATGGGATGGTTTGACTGTGTTGCATCCAAGTATGGCTGTCGTATTCAGGGAACAACCGATGTAGCATTTACCGTATTGGATGTGCTGGGGTATCTGGATGAGATTCCTGTTTGTGTTGGTTACGAGATTGATGGAGAAGTGACCACAGATTTCCCTACTACAGCGAAGCTGGAAAAAGCAAAACCAGTTCTGAAAAAGCTTCCGGGTTGGAAGGCGGATATTCGTGGCATTAAGAACTACGAAGAACTTCCGGAAAACTGCAGAAAATATATTGAGTTCATCGAAGAACAGATTGGATTCCCAATCACAATGGTATCCAATGGTCCGGGAAGGCATGATATCATTTATAGAAATGTAAAATAATACAGGGCACGGGCTCTGAGAAAAGAAAAAGTCGATTTGCAGATTTGCAAATCGACTTTTTGGTTTATTTTTCAGAAGACGTTTCATTGTGAGACTCCTTGTTCAGGACTTTATAAATCCACAAATAAATGTACAACAGACAAGGCAGAACAACGGTCATGCCAATGCAGGCTTTGAATACGGAGAAAGCCCATGGGCTGTCAATCAGCGCAAAAATAAGAGCTGCAGCATAAAGAGCCACCAGAATGACTACAGTAATCAGAGCCAGCAGACGCTTCATTTTTTTCATTTGATGCGTTCCTCCTCCGGTAATTCATGAAGAAAACGGTCGATGGATAGCACTTCCGCTTTATTCTCAGGAATAATAACAAAACTTTGTACCTCCGGAGCCTCAAAGCCCTTCAGAGGAATCGAAATCAGAGAACCATCATCCAGATAAGACTGCACGAGACTTCTGGGCAGAAAAGTATAGCCGATTCCCTCCATGAGATAATGTGGAAGATGGGTCAGCTTATCGATCTCAAAAGAGAAAGAAAAATTCTTTGGAAACAGATCACGGATAAAAGTGCCATTATCGTGTACCATAAAATCACAGTACAGATAACCGATCTCAGACAGCTGGTTCTGCGTAATGCCGTCCATATATTCCTGATGTACCGGGGAAGTAACCAGAAGCAGCTCGTCTGACATAAAAGGCTTACAGATAAAGCCGGACTTCTTCAGAGGTACATAAGAAAAGGCAACATCTACTGTGCCATCCTGAAGCATACGAAGGAGCGGACCGGAATGATCCACAATTACTTTTACGGATATATCTTTATGATTTTTAACAAATGCGGTAATCGGATCAATGAGATAGCAGTCATATACAGTATTTACTGTTCCAATACGAAGATTCTCGGAAAAGGTATGAAGCATACTTAATTCTTCGATGGCAGATGCTTCAAGAGCAACAATTCGTTTGGCGTAAGCGAGAAAATGCTGTCCCTCTTCGGTCAGTTCTACATTCTTGCGATTGCGGATGAAAAGCTTTTTACCCAGCTCTTTTTCCAGCTCCATAATACGGTTGGTTACAGTAGACTGAACGATGAAGTAGCGGTCAGCAGTCTGGGTAAAATTCTTCAGTTCGGAAAGCGTGATAAATGTCTTTAAATTTTCTATATTCATGGGTCCCTCTTATCGAAATCGTAAATAAACGTTTTTATAAAATTCATTATACAAATTTTACAGCCATCATTATAATAAGTCAATAGAGAGTTGAATTTTCAAGGAGGATTATGACGAATGAATAAGATATATACCAAAGTAACGGATCAGATGAATTTCTGGGAAGGTCAGGATCCGGTGGCTTTGGCTGAAAAGTACGGCACCCCATTATATGTAACCAATGAGAGAATTTTAAGACAACGCTGCCGTGACTTGAAGAATCTGGTAACTTATCCGAATTTTGTAGTAGATTATTCTGCAAAGGCAAATTGCGGACTGGCATTTCTGCAGGTAGTCAGGTCAGAGGGGCTGGAAGTAGATGCCATGTCTCCTGGCGAGATCTATATAGAAAAGAAAGCAGGATTTAGAGCAGATCAGATTTTCTATATTTGCAACAATGTATCGGCCGAAGAAATGGAATATGCGGTGAAAGAGGGAGTTGTCATCAGTGTAGATTCTCTGAGCCAGCTGGAACAGTTTGGACAGATTGCACCGGGACATGAAGTGGCAGTCCGTTTTAACCCGGGAGTGGGGGCAGGTCATCACGAAAAGGTAGTAACAGCCGGAAAGAAGACAAAGTTTGGTATTGAACCAAAGTATATTCCACAGGTCAAAGAACTCCTTGAAAAATATGATTTAAAACTGATCGGTATCAATCAGCATATTGGTTCGCTGTTTATGACAGGAGAGGCATTCGTTGCCAGCATCGCAGCTTTATTTGAGATTGCCAAACAGTTTAAAGGCCTTCGGTTTGTAGACATGGGCGGTGGATTTGGTATTCCATATAAGAAAGAATTTGATGAGGCACCACTGGATCTGAAAGAACTGGGACAGGCCATTGATAAGGCACTGTACAAGTTCGCAGAGGAATATGGAGAACAGATTACTCTTCGTATTGAACCGGGACGCTACATCTCAGCAGAGAGTAATGTGATCCTGTCTACAGTGCACTCAGTAAAGCACAACCACGAGAAGAAGTTTGTAGGCTGTGACTGTGGATTCAATGTACTTCAGCGACCGATTATGTATGATTCTTATCATGGGGTAGAAGTATACCGTGGAACAGAGGAACCGTCTGAGCAGACAGAGACTGTGACCATTGTCGGAAACATTTGCGAAAGTGGAGATATTCTGGCAAAAGACAGAGAACTTCCTGAGATAAAAAAAGGAGATATTCTGGGCATTCTGGATGCAGGCGCATATGGATTTACCATGGCTTCCAACTACAACAATCGTCTGCGCCCGGCAGAGATTATGATTCGGGAAAATGGACAGGTAGTACTTACCAGAGAAAGAGAAGTGCTGGAGGATTTGATGAGACATGTGATTCCTCTGGAGGAAGTATAATTTTTTGAGGAAAAAAGAAGGCGTTACAATTTGAATAAAGATTTGACGGTTGGAAGACCGGACGAAGTATTATGGAAGTTCTCATTGCCATTGTTTGGAAGCATCGTATTCCAACAACTGTATAATATTGCTGACAGCCTGGTGGCGGGCAAATTTGTTGGTGAGACTGCTCTGGCGGCAGTGGGAAATTCCTATGAGATTACATTAATTTATCTGGCTTTTGGGTTTGGGTGCAACATCGGATGCTCCGTGATTGTATCCCAGCTCTTTGGAGCCAGGAACTGGACAGATATGAAGACGGCAGTACATACGACTTATCTGTCCAGTGCTGTTTTATGCGGACTGTTGATGCTGACAGGATTTTTATTTGCACCGCAGATGCTGCATCTGATCCATACACCGGAAGAGATCTTTGATAGTTCCCTGTTATACCTGAATATTTATACAGCGGGGCTGATTTTTTTATTCTTTTATAATATTACAACCGGTATCTTTTCCGCTATGGGTGATTCCAGAACACCATTTCTATTCCTTGCATTTTCTTCCGTGGCAAATATTTTTGTAGATATGTTGTTCGTTATAGCTTTTCATATGGGCGTTGCCGGTGTGGCCTGGGCCACATTTCTTTGCCAGAGTATCAGTTGTGTGTTGTCGGTGTATTATCTGATGAAGCGACTGAAAACCATACAGACTGCGGAAAAACCAAAATGGTTTTCCCTTCCCATCTTTAGAAAACTGGTGGTGATTGCTGTACCGAGTATTTTGCAGCAGAGCTTTGTTTCCTTTGGAAATATTATCATTCAGGGGTTGATTAACAGCTTTGGCGCCAGTATTACGGCAGGGTATGCAGCTGCAATTAAGCTGAATAATCTGGTGATTACTTCTTTTACGACACTGGGAAATGGAATGTCTAATTTTACTGCTCAGAATTATGGGGCAGGAAAGATGGAACGAATTCGTCAGGGGTGTAAGGCGGGAATCAAGATGATCTGGATGTTATGTGTGCCTGTGGTGGCGCTGTATCTGCTGGCCGGAAGACAGGCAGTACATTTGTTTATGGATAAAAGTACCGGACTTGCCATGGATACGGGTGTACAGTTCCTGAGAATTGTGGTACCATTTTATTTTGTAGTATCCGTGAAGCTGATCACAGACGGGGTACTGCGTGGAACAGGATGCATGAAGCAGTTTATGATCGATACGTTCGCAGATCTGATTTTGCGTGTGGGATTTGCAATAGTGCTGGCATCCCAAATGGGTATAGTGGGAATCTGGTGTGCATGGCCGGTAGGCTGGATCATTGGAACCCTGTTATCTGTTTATTTTTATAAAACCTGCAAGTGGGAGGAAAAGAAATGAAGCTGATGTTTACGTCTGATATACATGGATCAGCCTATTACTGTGAGAAGATGCTGGAGTGTTATCGCAGGGAACAGGCAGAGCGGCTGTGGATTCTGGGCGATATTCTGTATCATGGACCAAGAAATGATCTGCCAAAGGAATATGCACCGAAAAAAGTCATTGTCATGCTCAATGAAATCAAAGAAGAAATCTGTGCGGTACGGGGAAACTGTGATACAGAAGTGGATCAGATGGTACTGGAGTTCCCGATCCTGGCTGACTATAGTCTACTGTCTGTGGATGGATTAAGATTGTATGCGACACATGGACATGTATACAATGAACAGCATATGTTACCACTGATGCCTGGGGATATTCTGATTCATGGACATACTCATATCTATGAAGCAAAGAAGTCAGGAGAACACGTGATTCTGAATCCAGGATCAGTATCTATTCCAAAGGGCGGTAATCCGCCAACATATGCTATTTTGGAAGATGGAGTATTTTCCATCAAAGATCTGGATGGACAGGTGTTAAAGGAGATAGAATTATAGAATACAAAATTATAGAGAAAAAGGCTCCGTTTGGGAGCCTTTTTGCGTGGTATTATTCGTGATTAATTCCTGTACAATAATGGGTATCGTATTCTACACCCTTCTGATAGGTATTGCCACAAAGCGGGCAGGTAATGTAATCAGAAGTGCCAGAAGTCTCTGCGCTGATATGTGAATTATAGCTTCCATCGGAGATGGAAAACCATTGTCCACAATATGGACATTGTGCAGAATCACTGCTGGAGGATGGTGCTTCGGTAGACGGTGTTGTCTGTGTATTGGAAGAAGCCATATAATCTGCCCATGCCTTTTCCTGTGCGACATGATCAGCATAGATCGTGCTGCCTTCACCATCGGAAGCAAGAGAGATCTGCTGATAACAGTATGGACACATCTGTGTTCCGGCAGAGGCATCTGTCTGATTGGTCTTTGCCTGACTTTCAGAGGTTTGTGTTTTGGAAGAACCATTCACAGTAGACGGCTTCACGGTTGTTTTATCGGTGGAAGAGGTGTTCTTCTTCGTGCCAGACTGAGTAGAAGTTTTCTTCTCTGTACTTTTTTGCGTCTCGGACTGTTTCTGTGTTTCTTTTTCGGTTTTCTTTTCTGTTTGCTTTTCTGTTTCACTGATTGTTTCACTCTCTGATTCGGTCTCTGCCACCCTGGAGCGACAGCCACTGAAAGCAAACATCATAGAAAAAGCAAGAATATAAAGTAAAAGTACTTTTTTCTTCATATACATCAACTCCTTGTATGAGATTTCTTTCGTTAATTTATTCTAGCATTTTGGAGAAAGCAGGTCAACGAAAAGAATGAAAACTAATTTGACGGAACGGGAAAGATACAGTACACTAAAGAAAATAACAGAGAAAAGGACAGCTGCGTAGGCAGCTGACAGAAAAGAAAAATATGAGACGAGAAGTATTAACAGAAGATTTGAAAAAATTATATACAGCAAACGATATGGCAAAAACGGATTGTGGAGGATGCATAGGGTGCTCTCAGTGCTGCAGTGGAATGGGAGAATCCATTGTGCTGGATCCTTATGATGCCTATAGCCTTTCGAGAGGAATTGGGATTGCATTCCCCGATCTGGTTGGAAAATTTGTAGAATGGAATGTGGTGGATGGAGTAGTGCTGCCGAATCTTATGATGCAGGGAAAAGAAGAAACATGTGCTTTTCTGACAGAAGAAGGAAGATGCTGTATCCATGAATGCCGCCCAGGAATCTGCAGGATGTTTCCGCTTGGACGCTATTATGAAGAAGACGGCAGCTTTCATTATTTCCTTCAGAGCCAGGAATGCCCAAAGGAAAATAAGACAAAGGTGAAAGTAAGCAAGTGGCTGGGTATTCCAAATCTGAAAAAATACGAAGCATTCATTGGCAAGTGGCATGGATTATTGGAAGAGGTGCGAGATCTTACAGAGAAGGCAAAGGATGAACAGCTGACCAAAGAACTGACAGTCTATCTTTTGAATACCTGTTACCTGACTGTATATAAAGAAAATGTGGATTTTTATGATCAGTTCGAAGAACGATACCACAGAATGAAAAAACTTCTTCAGGTGCTCAAACAGAAGAAAGAATCATAAAAGCCCTGCAAATACGATGATTTTTCGTATCTACAGGGCTTGCAAGGGGAGGATAAGTATATCCAGACCCGCATGAAAAAGGCTGAGAATATGCGCTGTTTATGCCGTCTCAAACAATCTGGCAACAGTTTGGCAACACCCCTGTTGCCAGATAGGAGAAAGCCAAATCCCAGTAAATGGAAATAGAAATCCGTTTACTGGGATTTTAATGCATAGACAAACTGGAAGTTGGATTATAAAGGTCTTTGCAAATACACCATATCTACCAACTGTATTCCACTTTCATAGATTGGGTGGTCGTAATTATCTGTAAAAAAATTGGGTATGCTGTGTGAGCGAACAAAACCACACTTTTCATAAAACGGGATTGAAAGCGGACTATCTCCTGTTCCCACTTGCAGAATTGAGTATTTTCCCCTGTAATTATTAATAACAAACTCAATTAAGGCTCTTGCATAGCCTTTGCTTTGATATTCTGGAACTGTAGCAATATTCTTGATTTCAAGTATGCCATTTCCTTCATCGGTTATGACACACTCGCACTTTGCCCCAATGTCATCAAGTACATACATCTTGCCTTTATCAAGATAACGGTCAACCATATCTTCCTGCTCATCTGCTAATAGGAGCAAATCCAGATATTGTTTTTTATTCTCTTTAACTTCAACAATTTTCATTAATCACACCTTCAACTTCCGATTTGTAAATCTATTAAATCATTTTTAATAGAAAAAAACAACATCATCATACATATAGGAATGATAATGCTGTTCAGTCTTCTTTTTCATATTGAATAATATCAGCAATTTCGCAATCCAGAATAGAACAGAGACGGTCGAGCGTATGTGTAGAAACGTGTTGGTTCGCCCGAAGCCGTGAAAGCTGTCCGGTAGAAAATCCGTATTGTTTAATAAGCTTATATTGTGAAATGTCTTTTTCTTTCATGGTCTTCCATAACGGATCATAAGTAATCAATGTTGTCACCTCTTACTTGCATGATACCCGTATGTGGGCTAGAATAATATTACCCATAATTGGGCTATATTATGAGAATGAGAGGGAATGAAGTGAACGAAAAGAAATGGCTACGATTGGGAATAGTGGTGGTATTGGCGTTGGCATTATGGAAATATGCCAAATTGCCAGATTATGAAGTAAGGAGCAGTAACAGACTGGCATTTGATAATTATGTTGAATCGACAGTAAATGTGATTGTATATAAAAAGCTATTTAGCAGTGAACTGTATGAAGCTATTGAAAGTGAGTATATAAGAGTTAATGGAGAGCCTGATAAATTAATATTAAAATTATTGTTTCCATTGGTAAAAAAGCAATATAGAACAGTAGTGTTTAATTATGGTAATGATACAGAACATATTTTAGTAGAGTAATCTATGAAAATAAGAGGAGTTGTTGGTTTGCTTAGATGTTAAATTTAATCTGAAGCAATTTGCGTTCAGTTATGATTAAAGTATTGACATCATGAACCCGCTTCCATGCTTGAAAGGCTTAGAAACAGGCTTGATTCCCTCCTGATGTCGGGAGCGTAAGCCTGTTGGCATCTGGTGCCAGCCTAGCATGGTCGCCCCTAATGTCAATACATGAAACATCACTTACGCAAATTGTTTTTTAGGCATTAGATATTATACAAGATAATTGACACTTGTAACATCCAAACGCCAATGTGATAGATGAAATACAGAAACCATCATCATAGCTAAGCGGTTATAAATAATAGGTTTTCCCTGCGCTATGGCTTTAGCTCTGTTAGACCCTCGAAGAACATAAGGTTTTTCATTGCATATATCGTGTAAAAAACGCTTATTTGTTGAATGAGATACAGTATGCATGGCCTTATAACGTAAAGCTAATTCTTTTCGACAAGTGTACTTGTAATCTGGTTCTGTCATTAACCGCTTTTCATAATATAAATATGCTCGCTGTGCTTGCTCAGCACGGATGCCATGTAAATTTATTTTATTATTCATTTCTGCATACGAAAATACTTTTTCATCTGGTTTGACATCTTTGAAAATAGATTTAATATGTTCAATATCATCTGGGAGAATGCGTTGAAATTGATCTTTTCCACCTTTACCATTATGTACAAAAACACACAGATAACCGCTTTCATCATTGCGGAGATCTCGACCATGAAGTCGGGCAAGTTCGGAACGACGGCATCCGGTGATACGCTGTACAGTCAAAAGACGTTGAAACCTTTCTTGTTTAGATTCACGTTGGCCTTGCTGATTTGCCTCTATGTTTCGTCCTCTTATAATTAAATCAGCAGAACGTTTGGGTTTAGATATTTCAGCCATGCTGATATTGAGTGCTTTACACGGGGAAGACAGGTATCTATGTATGGTCTGTGGACTATACCCAGACCGTTCTAAGGAATGCTCATATTTTTGCAATATATACATAGCATGGCTTTTTAATTGTGCGGGTGTTTTGATGCCATTGGTGCGGCAATACGTGGCAAAACGTTTGCAATCTCTTTTATAAACTGTAACTGTATGATCGTCAGTTATACCGCAGAGAGAGTTTTGACATAAAAAATGCTGGATAGATTCTTTTCCCATATTATAGCGAGTCTCCTTTTTAAATTAAATTCAGTAAAAAAAATTTAGCCGCTACTGATCGGACTTGATGGTTAACTGCCGCTTTTCAAAGGGATTTTTATGACTCCTTTCTGTCTGAAGATTCGGAAGTTGCGGTCAGGGTCAGTCCCCTATGTAGCTCTTTTGCAAATAAAATATGAGCACTTCCTAGAAACTTAATCAGTTTCTTCTGTGGTTATGTAAATCTTTTTTCAACTTTTAAGAAGTGGTGTTATCACCGGACAATTCTATAAAAGTTGCCGCTAACTGGTTATTCTCTACATTCTGCATAGAATAACCATTCGCTGTTTATCTCCTTTCCTCAAAAAATTTTTATGTATGTGTAAATAACGTTTCATTCTTAATATGTAATTTCTGATAAGTTGCAACGAAGAATCCTTTTTTTGCTGTTTTCAAAAAAAAATTACATATTAGAAATGAAAGGAGGTTGCGATAATGAGAATTTTAAAAAAAGAAGCAACAGATAGAAAATATGTAACAACGGTAACTGTGGATACAGGGGTTAAGATGGCAGTCAATTATACACAGGCTGAAAAAGTCATAAAGACAGACCTTCGAAAAATGTACAATATGTATACAGGCACACATCTTGACCGTGTGGTAGAAGCGTGGGAAGTACAAAAAAAACCAAATAGCTGGAATGCATTTACTGTTAAGCAGTATGAGGAGTATGAGTGGCTTGTCAGTGTGCAGAAAGACCAGAAGCCTATCGTAGCAGGAATCATTTCTATTTTTGCCAATTCATCAACAAGAACATGGTGGATGATTTTTGTAATGGTTGAAAACAATGAAGAATTCATGAATCCGTTGGCGATGCTGTAGGAAGTATTTGGAAAGGTACTTTATATTGTTTGTTAGTAACACTAATATAAAGTGCCTTTTGAAACAAAATCACATAACGTAAGAGAATTTTTGCTATTATGAAAAAAATCTTACATATTAATACTGAAGAATCTAATGAACGTACGAATTATTTATATGTTCATAAAAAACTTCAAATAGACAGTCCGTATGAGATTGTTTAAAGAAAGGAGGAAGCAGAAAATGAAGAATAAAGAGACAGTAAGCAGAACTCGTAATTATGCAACAATAGTGTACAGTGAATCTGCACCACAGGATTGGCAGGAGATATTGGCTTCACTGCATATTCCAGCATTAATAAGTCCATTGCATGATAGAGATATGACAGCAGATGGAGAGATAAAAAAACCACATTATCATGTAATTGTAATGTTTAGTGGTGTTAAGACTCAAAAACAGGCAAAAGATATTATGACTAAAATTGGGGGAGTAGGTGCTGAAGCAGTAAATAGTCTTACAGCATATGCTAGATATTTAATTCATGAAGATAATCCTGATAAGGCACAATACAGTGCCAATGATGTAGTAGCTTTATCTGGTGCAGATTATGAGACCATTACATATATTCCGCCAGATGAATTATCGGTTATTGTGGATATTATAGACTATATTTACAAGAACCAGATAAGAAGCTTTGCGAGACTGGTAAATGTTTGTAAAAACAAGAATAAGGAATGGCTGAGGGTTATTGTATTGAAAAAAACATCATATTTCTTTTTTCAATATATTAAATCATTAGCTTGGGACTGTGGAATTTCAGAAGAGATAGGAGAAGATGGAAATGAAGTTAATGGGGAAGAGCTTGAAGATCAAAGCGATAGAAGTTAAAACTTCGAAAAAGACCGGGAATGATTATGTTGTACTCAGACTTGAAGACGAAGAGAAAACATGGATTAATGTAATTGACAGAAACTTAGAAAATAAAAAATATTATAATATTGGAACAATTGCTGATTTCGAATTAAGCATAATTATTACTAGAGATTATGCAACAGTATCTGTTCTTAATGTGAAAGTAATAAAATGAACATTGAACAATGAACTACTCAGTGGGAGTGTCGTAGTGACTCCCACTGAATTCCCGGAATAAAGAGTTTGAGAGTGCACACGAGGAACCTTTAAGAGATATGTACAGATAGAAATGAAACCTAAAGCTGAAAAGCTCTATAAAATGAGATGCACTCTTCCATAAGGAAGAATGTGTATGACGGACAAGCAATTACTTGCCATTTTGCAAAGAAATGGTAAAATTGAAGAGAGCGACATAAGTAACGCATTATTCTCGATTATGG
This sequence comes from uncultured Marvinbryantia sp., assembly GCA_934408725.1. Lineage (GTDB taxonomy): Bacteria > Bacillota > Clostridia > Lachnospirales > Lachnospiraceae > Marvinbryantia. The sequence continues at coordinate 17,086 of CAKRVB010000015.1, read as the reverse complement.
AGGATTTTTTGATAGAGAATAATGTTTCAGTTCCGGCGATTGCAAGCCGGATAAAAGGAAATGTGGTGCAGTACTATACCACAATGCCAGCTCGATATAGTAAGACGGGCAAACGTCATCAAATAGTGGGAAAATCAGAAGAAGAGGTAAAAAGACAGTTCTTACAGGAGGCGTACAATACGCTTAATTATGTGGTGGAGAAAAGCGTGAAAGAATCTATTACGGTACAGGAAGTGGTGAAGAAGTATCTGGATTCATTAAAGCCTCAAAAAGTCACGCAGACAGGAAAAAGAAAGCGTGCTACTATCGAACGGTATTTTCGTATTTATTATAATTACGTTGAAAATACAGAATTTGGCAGTATGAGGATGCAGACGGTCAAGAGTTATCATTGTGAGGATTTTATCCAATATCTGTATGGACGAGAAATTTGCGTGGGATATGTGACACAAATTAAGTCGTTGATAAAGACAGCTTTTGATTATGCCGTTTCACGAGATCTGGCAGACAAGAACTATATGGTAAGTATCCCAATTAATGGCTCTTTATGTTCGACAAAGAAAGAACGTGAAAAGACAGTCTGGGAAGATGATGAAGTAGTTACTTTATGCCAGAAGTCATTAGAATGGTGGCAGTCTGGAAAGTTTCGCCACAGTGCGCTGTTACCTGCGCTGATATTCCTTGGCTGTAGAATTGGTGAATTGAGTGCGCTAACATGGAAAGATGTGGATTTCGTGAACAGGACAGTAACTTTTGATAAGACGATCATAGAGTATACAGATTATGAGACACACCAGAAGTGCAGAACTGTTGACGCACCAAAACGACCAGATTCTAGACGGACTGTATATATGAATGACGGAGCAATGTTTTGGTTAAAGGAAATTAAACGGCGAAACGAAGAAAACGGGATTGACAGCCCTAATGTAGTTGTGACAAAAACAGGGAGAATCCCGAAAGAAGACCAACTGGCAACATCATTCAAACGGATGTGCAAAAACGCAGGTATTCCTTACAAAACATCCCATACGTGCAGACGCACCTATACCACAGTTATGATTGATGGCGGTGTTCCGGTCAGTCAGGTATCCGCTGACCTCGGACACAAAAAAGTTAGTACAACCTTGGATACATATTACAGAGCAAAGAAGCAAACAGAGGAGGTGTTGCAGATGAAGAATGACGTATTTAATCAGGTATATGGTGAAACAATGAGCGCTATAAATCTGGCAACACTTGGCAACACCCCAAAAACGGAACCTGTACATCAAAAAGCCCTGCAAATACGGTGATTTTCCGCATCTACAGGGCTTGCAAGGGGAGGATAAGTATTAAAATTTATCTTTGGTATGTTCCTAGTATAGCCGGATAACGGAAGTTTATGCAGTTTGCGGTAAAAAAGTTTGAAAAAACAGGAGAAGTGTTATATACTATAACTTAAACGGGCGAAGTACGCAGATTTGACAAAAGATCCCGTTTCAATATTTACAGAAAAAAAGGATGGTTAAAACATGAGTTTATTACAGGATTGGAGAGACATGGCGTACTCTCAGCAGACAGATAAAAGACAGCTCCAGAAGTTCTGGACAGACTATTTCATGATCGAAAAAGGCATTTATGAGAAATTGCTGGCAAATCCTGATGAGGAAGTAAAAGGTACCGTAAAGGAACTGGCTGATAAATATGGCATTTCCGTTATGACTATGGTTGGATTCCTGGATGGTATCGATGACAGCCTGAAGATCAAGAATAACATTGAAGAGATGACAGAAGACAGCGTAGTAAGTCTTGCGTTTGATAAAGAGCTTCTTTACAAGAACATGGTAGATGCAAAGGCAGACTGGCTGTATGGACTTCCTGCATGGCAGAAGATTTTCTCTGAGGAGAAGTTAAAAGAACTGTACAGAGAAGCAAAGAAAGCCAATACCATTGTAAAGGGACCAAAGATCGGAAGAAATGATCCTTGTCCTTGCGGAAGCGGCAAGAAGTATAAAAAATGCTGCGGAAGATAATGAACAGTATATTATTTGCAGCAGGCAGTATTTGCCTGCTGTATTTTCTATTGCTTGCGATGAAGCATGTGGACTTCTGTATTATCTGGCTATTGGGAGCAATAGCGCTTTATGCGTGGGGCGGTTATCTCAGACATCGAATGTTACATCCGGAAGGCTGGACGATTCCGACAGTGATCAGTGCCCTCCTGGTAGTCGGTTTGCTTGCCGGAGGAGTATCTTTTGTCATAACGGAAGGGAAGATGATTGCGGCCATGTCATCCCATACGGAAGAAAACCTGGAATATCTGATCGTACTGGGGGCACAGGTGAAGAAGACAGTTCCCAGTAAAGCACTCCGGCTTCGACTTGAGACAGCATGTGAATATTTGGAGGAACATCCGAATACCAGAGCGGTGTTGTCCGGCGGACAGGGATCAGGAGAAGAGATCACAGAAGCAGCATGCATGTACCAGTATCTGACAGAAGCGGGTATTCCGAAGTCACAGCTACTTTTGGAAAAACGTTCGACTACCACCAGAGAAAATCTGGTATATAGTGCCCAGGTAATTGCAGATAGCCGAAAAGAGCAGAATACGGATCAGGTATGGAACTGCGGTGTCGGACTGGTATCCAATAATTTTCATATTTACCGGGCAGTGAAACTGGCAGAAAAAGCCGGTTACCAAAAGGTGTATGGGATAGCAGCACCTTCAGACTGGAAGCTGCAGATTCATTATATGGTGAGGGAATATTTTGCAGTGATAAAAGCAAAAATCAGGGGTGATATCTGAAAAAAGATAGCACCCCTGATTTTTAGTGAAAAAACTATGAATCCAGAGTTTTTGGTGTGTAAGATACTTCAATACCAATGACAGTATCTTCTTCTGTATTTACAATGATCTGTACATGATCCAGACTGCTGTCAGGACCTTCAATATTATAATAGTGGAAGCTGGAGCTGCTGTCATCCAGTTCGTATTTTACACCATCCAGTGCAGTCACGACTTCGTCTTCTGTCAGACCAAGAGTCAGACCTTTTTGTACGGTGATCGGAAGGTTGGTATCATTCACATTTCCTTCCACATCGGTAACAAAACAATTCTCCACGACGGTAGCATTCGCATTGTAATTGCGCACGATGGTGTGGTAATTCTGGTTATCTTTGCTCATATACACCCAGTCATATCCTTTTCCGGCAATCACGGAAGCGGATTTATCTTTATCTATGGTCCAGCCATTTTTCACGAATTCGGAAACAGGAGCTGGGAGCTGGTACAGGTCACCGGCATATTCTACGATGAAAGAGGTAAGGTCATCTCCCAGTTCAGCTGGTGCTTTGTATGCAAGTACTTCCGGAGTCGGTTCGTCACTGACATCAGCGGCAGCGGCTTCATTTGCCTCATCGTCGGCCACCATATTGCGCATCTCGATTTCATTCAGCAATCCTGTCTCAGAATCTACATACAGTTCCACATCCTGATAATAATCTTTCTCGTAGGTTACCTTTGTATACAGGTCACCTTCGTAGGTGTCGCTTGGGGTGCCATATGCAGCTGTGATGTCATCTAAAGTAGAGACACCGTACTGAATGCCGCCAGGGAGTTCAATGGTCACATCTGTAGCATCTGCCATCTGGAAAGAATCAACAGAGATACCGGCGATCGTACATTTGGTAACCGGCTCGGTATTGATGCCAAGATTTACGACAGTTGCATAAATCTCCAGATCATCCAGGGAGAAACGTTCGGATGGAGAATAGCTGTTAGGCTGGATCTCCATAGTCTCATCATCTTTGTAGGTCCATCCAAGAGCCAGAAAATCGTCGTAAGACATTGGAAAAGAATATACGTCAGAATTAATCTTGAGCTGGAAGCTGTAAAGATCATCTGATAATTCAGAGGAGCCACTGTCAACTGCTTCGGATTCTGTTTCCGATGCAGATTCTGCCTCAGTAGTAAGCTCGGTCTCAGTGTTGGTGTCTGCTTCAGCAGCAAATGCGGAAAAAGATAGAACGATAGATCCGTACATAGCTGCAAGCAGGCATGTGACAAGTTTTTTCTTCATGATACCCTCCTAAAATACATAAAAGTTTTTTGTATCTGTTCAGTACCTTCCCAGATACGTTTTTTCTTTCTTTATAGAGTAAGATATCATAGAAAGAAGAAAAAATCTATCCTTGACAAATAAATAAGAAAGGGATATGATCGAAAAAGATAAAACGTTGAAGAGAAGAGTAGAATGTGGAATCTCCCAGAGAGGAATACAGATTGGTGAGAGTATTCTGATGAGGAAGCATTTGAAGACCAGCTCTGAGTGGCTCTAATCCAGCCCGGTGATTCCGTTATCATCTTAATGAAGTGGCTTTTCAGATAGTTTTTTATGAAGAGCAATCAGGGTGGAACCGCGAGTATATCGTCCCTTACAGTATGTCAAAAGCTGTAGGAGGCGTTTTTTTATTTCATTTTTATGAAAAATAGAAAGAAATGTTCCTGGAGTTTTTGACAGTCGCAGTTACAATGGCAATCGAAAGGAGAAGGTTATGCTGGAAAAAGTAAAAGAATTTCTGCATCAGGACTGGACCATGACAGAAAAGACTCTGCTGATCGCAGATCTGCTTCTGGCAGGTGTTCTGATCGGGTGGCTGACAGCCCCGTTCAAGGGGGGATTATTCAGTAACAATGTATTAGGATCAAACAACGAGAATTATTACGACGAAGACGAATTTGAGGACGAGGAGGACTAACAGATGATTATCACATTAAAAGATGGATCAAAAAAAGAATATGCAGAAAGCAAATCCGTATATGACATTGCATTAGATATCAGTGAAGGACTGGCAAGAGCAGCCTGCGCCGGAGAAGCAGACGGTGAGGTAGTGGATTTAAGAACTGTAATTGACAAAGATTGTGAACTGAATATTCTGACTGCAAAAGATGCGGCAGGTCTGGCAGCACTTCGCCATACCACATCCCATGTACTGGCAGAAGCAGTGAAGAATCTTTTCCCGGAAGCCAAGCTGGCGATCGGACCATCTATTGAAAACGGATTTTATTATGATTTTGACCATGCACCATTCTCCAGAGAAGATCTGGATAACATCGAAAAAGAGATGAAGAAGATCATCAAGAAAGGCGCACGTCTGGAAAAATTCACACTTCCAAGAGCAGAAGCTATTAAATTCATGGAAGAAAAGGGAGAACCATATAAAGTAGAACTGATTCAGGATCTGCCGGAGGATGCAACCATTTCTTTCTATAGTCAGGGAGAATTCACAGATCTGTGTGCAGGACCACATCTGATGAATACCAAACATATCAAGGCGTTTAAGCTGATCTCATCCTCAGGTGCATACTGGAGAGGAAATGAGAAAAACAAGATGCTGGCCCGTATTTACGGAACTGCATTTGCAAGCAAGGATGAATTAAAAGAATATCTGGAACAGAGAGAAGAAGCACTGAAGCGTGACCACAACAAACTGGGCCGTGAAATGGAACTGTTCACAACCGTGGATGTCATTGGACAGGGGCTGCCTCTGCTGATGCCAAAGGGTGTGATCATGGTAAAAGAACTTCAGAGATGGATTGAAGATCTGGAGGATAACGAATGGGGCTATGTAAGAACCAAGACACCTCTGATGGCCAAGAGCGATCTGTACAAGATCTCCGGACACTGGGATCATTACAAGGACGGTATGTTTGTTCTGGGTGATGAAGAAAAAGATAAAGAAGTATTTGCACTTCGTCCAATGACCTGCCCATTCCAGTATTATGTATACAAGGCAACACAGCATTCCTACCGTGATTTGCCAATTCGTCTTGGCGAAACATCTACCCTGTTCCGTAATGAAGACTCTGGTGAAATGCATGGTCTGACCCGTGTACGTCAGTTCACTATTTCAGAAGGCCACCTGATTGTAAGACCAGATCAGATGGTAGAAGAGTTTAAGGGTTGTCTGGCCCTGGCAAAATATTGCCTTGAGACACTGGGACTGGATGGAGAAGTTACTTATCATCTGTCAAAATGGGATCCAAATAACAGAGACAAATACATTGGCGATGCAGATGTATGGAATGAGACAGAGGAAGATATTCGTCAGATTCTGACTGATCTGAAAGTTCCATTTGTAGAGGATGTAGGAGAAGCTGCATTCTACGGACCAAAAGTAGATATTAATGCGAAGAATGTATTCGGAAAAGAAGATACCATGATTACTGTGCAGTGGGATGCTCTGCTGGCGGAACAGTTTGATATGTACTATATTGATGAGAATGGTGAAAAGATCCGTCCATGCATTATCCACAGAACATCCATCGGATGCTACGAGAGAACACTGGCATGGCTGATCGAGTTCTATGGCGGCAAGTTCCCGACATGGCTTTGCCCGGAACAGGTACGTGTACTGCCTATTTCTGAAAAATATGCAGAATACGCAGAAAAAGTAAATGCAGAGATTAAGAAAAATGGAATCCGTACTTCTGTGGACAACCGTTCTGAAAAGATCGGCTGGAAGATCCGTGATGCGCGTATGGCTCGTGTACCATATATGGTCATGGTTGGAGCAAAAGAGGAAGAAGAGCAGAAGATTTCTGTAAGAAGCAGATACCTGGGCGATGAAGGTCAGAAGGATCTGGGCGAATTCATCGATGCACTGTGTAAAGAGATCCGCACGAAAGAGATCCGTAAGATCGAAGTAGAAGAACAGAAATAATCTGACTGGAAAAATCAGGAAGCTGTATAAAAAGATGATAACGGCAGATACTATCTCTTATAAAAAGAAAAGGAGGTAATAGCATGCCGTTATTATCATGTAGTGCACAGAACTGTGTATATAATGAAGACAAATACTGTTCCAAAGGAGATATCCTGGTTCAGGGAGATGAGGCCCAGACTGCCTGCGAAACCTGTTGCTCCAGTTTTAAAGAGGCGGGAGAAGGAAGCTATAAAAACTCTGTGGGAACCCCATCTGCAACGGTACAGATTGACTGTACTGCATGCAAATGCCATTATAATGAAAACAACCGCTGTATGGCAGGTCAGGTAGATATCTCCGGACAGTCAGCATGTACCTGTAACCAGACGGAATGCAGTACGTTTGAAAAACAGTAAAACAACAGTTCAGCCATCTGTATTTATCCAACCGAATGGCTGGACTGTTACATAAAAAATACAAAAATCTGTTGACAACCAGAAAAACACATGGTATGATGTCAAAGTATGAAAGAAATCAAAGCAGAGGATCCACTCTCACCGCAGCATGAAAGGATATGACTGTCGGTTCATATGATTTATAGCATTAGAAGGTAAGCTATAAGTATGTTATGGAGTGGATGTATTTATCCACTTTTTTTTCATGTGTGGATAAAGGGTGCTGCAGCCACAATGTATGGAGGTGTACTACAATTAGCGATTTAATGATTAATGAGCAGATCAGAGATAAAGAGATCCGTCTGATCGGGGAACATGGAGAACAGCTGGGGATTATGTCTTCCAGAGATGCGTTGAAGCTTGCAAAAGAAGCGGATCTTGACCTGGTTAAGGTTGCACCGCAGGCAAAGCCACCGGTATGCAAGATTATTGATTATGGAAAGTATCGTTATGAAATGCTTCGCAAGGAAAAAGAAGCAAAGAAGAAGCAGAAGACCATTGAAGTAAAAGAAGTGCGTCTTTCTCCAAACATTGATGTGAATGATTTAAATACAAAGATCTCAGCAGCCAGAAAGTTCCTGACGAAGGGCAACAAGGTAAAAGTTACCTTACGTTTCCGTGGTCGTGAGATGGCTCATATGCAGGCCAGCAAGCACATTCTTGATGATTTTGCCAAAGAGCTGGAGGATATTGCTCAGATCGATAAAGCTCCAAAGGTTGAGGGCAGAAGCATGACAATGTTTTTAACTGAAAAACGTTAGACATCGGACTGACGAACAGGTAAAATAACCATTTATTTAAGGAGGAATTCACAATGCCAAAAATTAAAACAAGCAGAGCAGCTGCAAAACGTTTCAAAAAAACAGGTACAGGTAAATTAAAAAGAAATAAAGCTTATAAGAGCCATATCTTAACAAAGAAGTCCACTAAGAGAAAGAGAAATCTTAGAAAAGCAACTATGACAGATGCTACAAACTTCAAGAACATGAAGAAGATTTTACCGTATTTATAAGAAGAGTTTGAGGAGGAATATAAGACATGGCAAGAGTTAAAGGCGGAATGAACGCTAAAAAGAAACATAACAGAGTATTAAAACTGGCGAAAGGTTACAGAGGAGCCCGTTCCAAACAGTATAAGATCGCAAAACAGTCTGTAATGCGTGCACTTACCAGCGCATATGCAGGACGTAAGCAGAAAAAACGTCAGTTCAGACAGCTGTGGATCGCTCGTATCAATGCAGCAGCAAGAATCAATGGACTGTCCTACAGCAAATTTATGTATGGTCTGAAGCTTGCAGGTGTAGAACTGAACAGAAAAGTTCTGGCTGATATGGCTGTTAATGATGCAGAAGGATTCGCAACACTGGCAGAACTTGCAAAGAGCAAGCTTGCATAATTATAGTAAAGAATCATAGAAGAAATAGAAAATCCCCGGTACTGCCGGGGATTTTTTTGACAGGTGAATATGAAATACAGAATAGATAAGATTGCAACAAAAGTGACATGGGATGAACTGACTTGTACGGGAAATGTGGAAGTGACCACCTGGATTGATGGTATGGAAAAGCAGGCTTTGGAAAATCAAACCGGATTGTATCTGACCAGACCGGAAGCTTACACAGAGCCTGTGCTATGCGCCTGCGTTATGGATGCGGAGGGGAAGGAAAAAGATCGGATTTTTCCACTTCCCCTGGAGAATGAAATCTCTTTCTGCATGAGAGTAGAACAGCCGAAGCTCTGGAATGCAGAAGATCCTTACTGTTATCAACTTATTCTTGAGATTCTGGAAGGAGAGAATTTCAGTCATGATCGCAGAACAGAGTCGTTGGCTTTTTGTGATTGGAAGATCGTGGGGGGACAGACCTGTATCAATGGAAAAGAGGTGGATTTTCGTGCGGCTGCGCTGCCGGAGGGGAAAAAGGCATCGGAAGTACAGCAGTTTCTTCGGATAATGAAACAGACTTATAAGAACACACTTTTGATAAACTCAGATAAAAGAAGTTCCCAGCTGGAGAGATGGTGCAGGGAATATGGGATTTATTTGCTGGAAGACGGACGGGATGCAGATGCAGGGTGGCTGCGTGCCAGATTGGATCTGAATCGGGAAAATGAGAAGAACCCAGATTTTCAACTTCAGGTGATACAGACAGGTGTATTGATTGAAAATCGTAGTACATTTGTTAATGCGTCGGAGTATAACATTCACTATGAGATCCTGGACAGTTCCGGCAAAAAATGCTCAGAAAATGAGTTGTGCACAGACGTACCGGCAGGAACCAGTAAATTTGTGGATATCCCATTTCAGTGTCCTGCGGAACCTGGTGAATATCGGTATCAAGTGAGTTTGTGTCTGAAAAAGGATGTGATCTGGGCTCCGAAGGGGTATGTCATTGCATCGTCAGAAACAAAAATCTCCAATCTCTATGAGAGACTGGAGAATGAGAATCAGTAAGAAGTAAAAAGCTGGTCAATATCCCGGAAGTACTCTTCGTAGTCGGGATAAGAAGCTTCGCAGGTCTTCATACGCTGCAGTTCAGATTGAGCTGCAGCGTTATTTTTTGCCTTGTCATATGCGTGATAAAGAATCGCTGCCTCATAGTAATCTGAGATGCCATGACAGGCCTGAATAAAGGGATCAGAACTGGAACTGGTATCTCTGCGGCAGATACGGTTCAGATAAGGATATTCCTTATATTGCAAGGCATACTGGTAATCCTGAGCAGAATAGCTGGTATGGTAGAAAAAACTATATCGAAGATCTTCGACACAGGAGGCTGCGCGACTGACGAGCACCAGAGAAAGAAGCAACACCGCCAGTGTGAAAAAAGAAAACTTCTTTTTGGCTTTGATTCGTTTCATGAGGCTGACACACTCCTTTCCAGCAAGTCATATTGACGGGAAGAAGAAAGATTGGCATAGGTGTCTGCTTCTTCTTCGGTAAGACCAAGATAAGCGATCAGAATAGCACGGGCATCATCCTGAACAGCATGAATGTATTCCAGATTTTCTTCGGAAAAATAGAGCTCCTGATGATAAGTGTAAGCATCTTCGATCTGAAAGATATCATTCAGATCACTGGCGAGCGTACGAAGTCTGCGGGATTCGGAATCTTTGTCATAAGTTTCCGGGTTACTCAGCCGATCCGAGACGTACTGGAACACATTCTCAAAAGAGGAAGAAATAGCCTTCACTGCATAATAGGAATCAAAGTCATCGGACAGGTACAGAGAATAACGGTCGTAGTAATCCGTAAACCGAAGAGGAGCCTGGTCGGCAATGATAGTTTCCAGAGCAGCAAGGTGTTCTGCCTTGTGAGATTGAATCTGCCGGGTCGTCAGGTAACGTCCCAGACGCCAGGATATGTCTTCGAACCGGTAAGAGGCGATGATGAGCAGCATCATGACAGCAAGAACAAGAAAAGAAGCCAGGTTTTTCTTTGCTTTTCTGGTACTGTTCAGAACTTCAGAACGTGTCTGATTAAATTTTTTCTGATAACGGTTCATATCCTTCTGGTGCTGGGTGGCCAGATCGTTTGGGAGTCCGCAATAGCTGCAATACTTATCTTCCAGACGAATAGGAGAACCACAATGTGGACATTTCATAAGATTCCTCCATCAGTGTTTGTTATGACATCTGTAAAAACGGAGTGGACATATTTTTTGCATTCAGAATACATCAGTGCGTTGTAATCGCAAAGGGAAGGATACAGGGTATCCGCTTCACCGGAAGATAAATCAAACACCGCCTGTAAAAAATCGTTACACTCTGTTTGCCAGATCAGAAAGTCGGACTTCTCTTTCTCGGAAAAATTGCGATAATCTCTGGAAGATGGCGCTTCACGAGTCATAGCCATCGCATGGTAAAAGGCAACGCACAGATCGGATTCTGTCAGGGACTGACCGGTATCCAGATCTTTTTGGACTTCCTGCAAAAGAAGATGATCACCGTAAAAAGACAAGAATGGATAATGCTTCCAGTGGAAAATGGCACCATATCCCCTTTTATCGGAAAGAGAAATCATCAGTTCGTAAGATTCCTGAAGAGAACCATTCTGGTATAACTCGTTTAGCTGTGGAAAATATTTTTTCTCAAACCGGGTTTCTTCCAGATATTCCTGATGAGATCGATAAGAATCATAAAGTCGGTACAAAGAAAAAAGGCCGGCAGGAATCAGAAAAACAGCCGCCACAATCAGAAAAATCTTCAGTGCACGGCGGCTTTGCTGTTTTATTTCGGATTTATATTCTCTGGCAGGGACATCTGCAAGATCTTTTGTTTTTTCAAGCAGATCATTTAGATGTTCCATATAGACGGCCTCGTCCTTCTCCGGGCTGGTGTAACCGCAATAAGGGCAGGCGGTATCTTTCCTGGAAAGTTTTGCCCCACAGTTCTTGCAATACATAAGAACCTCCTGATGGATTACGATCTTGGAATGCTGTCAATCACAGCAGAGGCCTTCAGAGCCTGTTCGATAATGTGGCGACCTTTTGGATCAAAATTTTCTGGCAGGCTGGTTTGATCAAAAGGCGTACCGGAAAGAAAATCACAGGATAACTGCATGATCGTAGCCTCATAATCATCGTCCGGCATTTCGTCGGCCATCAGCTTTCCGTTCTCGTTCATATCAGAAAGCGTCATATGATCTTTCAACTTTAACTGATTCAACATATCCAGCATGATAACAAAGTGCTCCTCGTCCCAACAGGAAAGATACATACACTTGCATAGGCCTGGGGTGAAAAAACCTGCCTGGGAATAACAGTCCAGTAATTCTTTAAAACGTGATTGATGAGCTTCATTTTCAAACAAATGCTGACTGCGCAGCTGACGATATACCTCATTTTTCCACATCATATTTTCTCCGCACAAAATATAAAATCTTTATAAAAATAATTAAATCTAGTTTACTTCATGAATAGAAAAATGTCAAATTTGAAAAGATAAAATTCATAAAACTGTTGCAAGAAAATTTAAGTTAGTATATACTAACAACTGGTTAGAAAAGACTAACAATAAATAAGAAAGAGGTGTCGCAAGATGGATTATTTAGAAATTGAAAAAGTAGTTGGCCGGGAGATTCTGGATTCCAGAGGTAATCCAACCGTAGAGGCAGAGGTATATCTGGCAGATGGTTCTGTTGGAAGAGGTATGGCGCCAAGTGGAGCATCCACAGGAGAATTTGAAGCACTGGAGCTGCGTGATGGTGATAAGGAACGTTATCTGGGAAAGGGCGTTCAGAAAGCAGTGGATCATATCAATAACGAAATCAACCAGGCAATCTGCGGTATGGATGCATCGGATATCTATGCAGTAGATGCAGCCATGATCAAAGCAGATGGCACAAAAGATAAATCCAAACTGGGAGCAAATGCGATTCTGGCTGTTTCCATTGCCTGCTGCAGAGCTGCAGCTGCTGCAATGGATATTCCGCTGTATCGTTTCCTTGGTGGTATCAGTGGCAATCGTCTTCCGGTGCCGATGATGAATATCGTCAATGGAGGCTGCCATGCGCTGTCTTCCGGACTGGATGTACAGGAATTCATGATTATGCCGGTGGGTGCACCATCCTTTAAAGAAGGACTTCGCTGGTGTGCAGAAGTATTCCATGCACTTGCTTCTATATTAAAGGAAAGAGGTCTGGCGACTTCTGTTGGTGATGAAGGAGGATTTGCTCCGGCTCTGGCTTCCGATGAAGAGGCGATCGAGACGATTCTTGAGGCAGTGAAGAAAGCTGGATATGAACCAGGGAAAGACTTCCGTATTGCCATGGATGCTGCATCTTCCGAGTGGAAGACAGGAAAGAAAGGGGAATACAAACTGCCAAAAGCAGGAACCGTGTATACTTCTGAACAGCTGATTGCGCATTGGAAAAAACTGGTAGAAAAATATCCGATTATTTCCATCGAAGATGCACTGGATGAAGAAGACTGGGAAGGCTGGCAGAAGCTAACCGGGGAGCTGGGGGATAAAGTACAGCTGGTCGGCGATGACCTGTTTGTGACCAATACCGAGAGACTTTCCAGGGGAATCTCGATGGGATGCGGTAATTCTATCCTGATCAAGCTGAATCAGATCGGTTCCGTTTCTGAGACTCTGGAAGCAATCAAGATGGCTCACAAGGCAGGGTATACTGCGATTGCCTCCCACCGTTCAGGAGAAACAGAGGATACTACGATCGCAGACCTGGCAGTAGCGTTAAATACCTGCCAGATCAAGACCGGAGCACCGTCACGTTCGGAACGTGTAGCAAAATACAATCAGCTGCTTCGCATCGAGGAACAGCTGGGAACAGCAGCAGTATATCCGAGTATGAAGGCATTTCATGTAAAATAAAATGGTCAGACAGCGGATGAAAAATCGAACATGACAGCATAGGACAGGGCGGTGGAATCGAATTTCACTGTCCTTGTTTTTTTCGAAAAACATAAGAAATTGATGTAGAAAATAGAAAACAGTTATGGTATATTCGTGTAGAAAGGTTAGACAATACTAACTGCGGAAAGCCTTTTAAAACTCTAATAATAATATGATTAGAGGAAATACTAAAGATCAAATGATGTGATGGCATGATCTGCCCAGGTGACATCACCTAGACAGGGAAATGTAGCATTAGGTAAATGAGAAAGGATGGATAGCAGCATGAAAGAATTTACACAATGGGACGGCTTTGAGGGCCGTATCTGGAAAGAAGAGATCAACACCCGTGATTTCATACAGAAAAACTATCAGCCATACGAAGGAGATCAATCCTTCCTGGCAGATCCAACAGAAGCAACCAATAAACTCTGGGGCAGACTTTCTGAGCTCCAGAAAGAAGAACGGGCCAAAGGTGGTGTCCTGGATATGGATACCCATATTGTATCCGGGATTACCGCCCACAAGCCGGGGTATATCAGCGAAGAATTAAAAGAGCTGGAGCAGGTGGTCGGACTTCAGACAGACAAGCCTCTGAAGCGGGCGTTTATGCCATTTGGCGGGATCAAGATGGCAGAACAGGCCTGCACTACCAACGGATACGAACCAGATTCGCAGTTTCATGAGATTTTTACAAAATACTGCAGAACCCACAATCAGGGGGTATTTGATGCTTATACACCGGAGATGAAGAAAGCCCGCCACAACAAGATCATCACCGGCCTGCCAGATACTTATGGAAGAGGCCGTATCGTAGGTGACTACCGTCGTGTGGCTTTGTACGGCATAGATTTCCTGATGGAAAAGAAGAAAGAAGACTTTGTCAACTGCGGAAATGGAACCATGACCGATGATATCATCCGCCAAAGAGAAGAGATCTCCAGACAGTATCAGGCACTGGGCGAGATGAAAGAAATGGCAGCTGCTTATGGATATGATATTTCCCAGCCGGCAAAGAATGCAAAAGAAGCAGTACAGTGGCTGTATTTTGGCTACCTGGCAGCGATTAAGACACAGAATGGTGCAGCGATGAGCGTGGGAAGAATCTCTACGTTCCTGGATATCTATATTGAACGAGATTTGGAAAATGGCACACTGACAGAGACAGAAGCACAGGAATTGATTGATCATCTGGTTATGAAATTTCGTATGGTGAAATTTGCACGAATTCCTTCTTATAATCAGCTGTTCTCCGGAGATCCGGTATGGGCAACTCTGGAAGTGGGCGGCATGGGCATGGATGGACGTTCTATGGTAACGAAAAATGATTTCCGTTTCCTGCATACTCTGGAAAATATGGGGCCGTCACCGGAACCAAACCTGACCGTACTGTATTCCTCTTCCCTGCCAGAGCATTTCAAGGACTATGCGGCTGATATTTCCATCCGTACCAGTTCCATTCAGTATGAGAATGACGATGTGATGAAGCCGATATGGGGGGATGATTATTCCATCTGCTGCTGTGTGTCTGCGACACAGACCGGAAAAGAAATGCAGTTCTTCGGAGCAAGAGCGAACCTGGCCAAGTGCCTGCTTTATGCCATCAATGGCGGTATTGATCTGAAGTCCAGAGAACAGGTAGGACCGGACTATAAGCCGATTACATCGGAATATCTGGATTATGACGAAGTGATTCGAAAATATGATCAGATGATGGACTGGCTGGCAGAGCTTTATGTCAATACTCTGAACCTGATTCAGTATATGCATGACAAATATTACTACGAAGCAGCAGAGATGGCTTTGATTGATACGGATGTAAGAAGAACCTTTGCAACTGGTATTGCCGGATTTTCCCATGTGGTAGATTCCCTGAGTGCTATCAAATATGCAAAGGTAAAGACCATCCGTGATGAGTCTGGTCTGGTAGTGGACTATGAGACAGAAGGAGATTTCCCACGTTATGGAAACGATGATGACCGGGCTGACGACATTGCAGTATGGCTGTTAAAGACCTTCCTGGATAAGCTGAAAAAGCAGCATACCTACCGGGATTCAGAACCGACCACATCGATTCTGACCATTACTTCCAATGTGGTATATGGAAAAGCAACCGGCAGTATGCCAGATGGCAGAAAAGCAGGAGAACCGCTGGCACCGGGAGCTAATCCGTCCTATGGTGCAGAACAGAATGGTCTGCTTGCTTCGCTGAATTCTGTTGCAAAGCTTCCGTATGAATGGGCACTGGACGGTATCTCCAATACACAGACCATGAACCCGGATGCATTGGGCCATAGTGAACAGGAGCGGATCGATAATCTGGTACAGATCATGGACGGTTACTTCGATCAGGGCGCACATCATCTGAATGTGAATGTATTTGGCAGAGAAAAGCTGATCGATGCCATGGAACATCCGGAAAAAGAAGAATATGCCAACTTCACCATCCGTGTATCAGGCTATGCTGTGAAATTCATTGACCTGACAAGAGAACAGCAGATGGATGTTCTGGCAAGAACCTGCCATACCAGAGTGTAATCATGACAAGAGGAAAGGTACATTCATTAGAAAGCTTCGGTCTGGTGGATGGACCGGGAGTACGTTATGTGATCTTTCTTCAGGGCTGTCCCATGCGCTGTCAGTACTGCCACAATCCAGAGACCTGGACGACAGAGGACGGCAGCTGGTGGAGTGCAGAGGAGCTGTTCCGGCAGGCATACCGGTATAAGAATTACTGGAAGAAAAAAGGCCAGGCTCATGGCGGTATCACCGTCAGCGGAGGAGAACCACTTCTGCAGTGGGAATTTGTGACAGAACTGTTCACCCTGGCCAAAGAAAAAAAGGTGCACACAGCACTGGATACAGCGGGCAGTATCTTCGGCTCAGCCAGACTTCCTGTGAAAGGCTTTGAGCGGCTGATGGAAGTCACTGATTTGATTTTGCTGGACTTAAAAGAAATGAATCCACAGAAGCATAAGAAGCTTACCGGAATGGAAAATGCACCCATACTGGAGATGGCGAGATGGCTTTCCGATCATGGAAAAGAAATGTGGGTCCGCCATGTGGTTGTGCCGGGGCTGACTGATTCCAGAGAAGAACTGCTGGAAATGAAAGCATTCCTTGACAGTTTGAAGACCGTTACCAGAGTCGAACTCCTCCCGTATCACACCATGGGCCGGGCAAAATGGGAAAACCTGGGGATCCCATATGTGCTGGATGGTGTGCCGACACCAACCGAAGAAGAAATGAAAGAAGCGGAAGCACTTGTGGGGATACCGTTGGGGACGGTGTTTTCTGGTTTTTTATCCGTCCCTTCTGGCAATACGGAGAAATAAAGGGAAAACGGGCGAGCTGATTCACAACTTAATGACGGCTGATCGTATGGAAGATGAAGACGATCAGGTACAACGGATGAAGAAATTGGAATGTATAAAGCGTTAAGATTGGATAGATAAATTGAAATCCCTCATCTGGAATCCAGAAGAAATTCCAGAATGGGGGATTTTGTAAAAAAATAAAAAAAGTTGTTGACAAATGCTGGAACGGGTGATAATATAATGAAGCTGTCTGACAGAGACAGCAAGAAACACAAAG
>CAKRVB010000014.1 GCA_934408725.1 uncultured Marvinbryantia sp. | reverse complement strand
AGCGAACAGAACTTCCTAAATAGTCTGGGAAACACGGATGAAAAAAGTATTTACCGTATGCGGTTTTGAAGGTACAACGATTATTACAGAGATTCAGGAGAAGTCTTGGATCTTTTTTTTAATTATAAAAACATCTATATAACAGAAAGACTATCGACTAAAAACCGATAGCCTTTTTTACTGCAGGAATGTCTCCGGTAAAGACGAGGCCATTCATCCCCAGAGCCTGTCCGGCTGCAATATTTTCTGCAAGATCATCAAGGAAGAAGCATTCTTGAGGTTTCAGCTGATAAGTATCAAACAGATAGCGATAAATGGCCGGATCCGGTTTGGCCAGTTTCAGCGGAGCAGAAAAAACGATTCCGTCAAATTCATTTAAGATGGAATAGTATTGTTTGGCTACTTCTGCAAAGCGGGTAGAGGCATTGGATAAAAGATAAATGGAGTAACCGGCCGCTTTTAATTCGTGAATAAAGTCCCAGGTATCAGAAAGTGGATTTACATACTGAAACCAGTTATCATAGAAGTCACGGGCAGTTTCCTTCAGATGATTTGGAAGAATTGCAATAGTTTCGGCTGCAACCTGATCATAATCTACAGTTCCGGCATCTAATGCAGGCCAGTTGTGGAAAATGGCATCGGCCAGAATCTGAAAATCTTCTTTATTGTCCGCATAATGATTTAAAATATAATCCGCATCAAAGCTTCCTACCACATTTCCGAAGTCAAATATAATATTTTTATAGATCATAATAGAATCCTTTCATAAATAAATTTCCAATGATAAATAGAGACATTTTACTGTGTTCACTTTACCATATAAATAGCTGTTATGTCAAAAATGTCATTTTATTGAGAATAATGTTTTTTTATAAAGACATTTAACAGATGTGACGTTGTAAATGATGGAGAAGCATGCGATAATAAAGAAAAAATCGTATCTGTTCAGTATCTTCACAGATGCAGTGCTGAGATTCAATAATCTGATGAGTAGATGAAAAAGGAAAGGATATGAAAAAATGTCACAGACAAGCGAAAGAGTAAGGCGAGAATGGAAGATTGGAGATGCAAAGAGAGATGAGGGATTGACCACTCCAGAAGATATTCAAAGATTTGATGATATCTTATATGGGGCTGATCCTGTCTGGAATCTTCTGGATATTTATCGTCCAAAGAATCAAGATGGAAAATTACCAGTGATTGTGAATATTCATGGCGGTGGCTGGGTCTATGGAGATAAAGAAATTTACCAGTTCTATGGTATGTCACTAGCGCAGAGAGGTTTTGCAGTGGTGAATTTCTCTTATCGTCTGGCACCGGAAGCAAAATTCCCAGCACAGTTGGAGGATATCAACAATGTGATCACCTGGATGTATCAGAATGGGGATAAATACGGACTGGATATGGAACATGTATTTATGGTAGGAGATTCCGCAGGAGGGCATCTCTGTGGAATTTACAGCGCAATTTGTACGAATACCGAATATGCTGCGCAGTATGAGTTTAAGATTCCAAAGGGCTTTATTCCAAAAGCAATAGGATTAAACTGCGGAGTGTACAACCCTATTGCAGACGGAGAAGTACTGGGAAGAGATGAAGATGTAGATCTGATGGAAGATTTGTTACCAGAAAATGGATCAGCCAGAGAACGCATGCTGGTAAATCTGACCAATCATGTGACAACGCAGTTTCCACCGGTTTATCTGATGACGGCAGTGGGAGACTTTTGCAGACCACAGGCAAAAGTATTGGAAACGGCTTTAAAGAAAAACGATGTGTATTATGAATTTAAAACTTATGGAACAGAAGAAAAGCCATTATATCATGTATTTCATGTAACTATTCAGGAGAGAGAAGGGCAGAAATGTAATGATGAAGAATGTGCATTCTTTCGGAGATATTTAGTATAAGTTTCATTTGCTCTTAACTCAAAAAGCCCCATCCAAAGGATGGGACTTTTTGAGTTAAATGATGCGGAAGATGGGACTTGAACCCACACGGTGTAACCACCACAAGATCCTTAGTCTTGCTCGTCTGCCAATTCCGACACTTCCGCAAGCAATGAATATTATATCTATATATAGAAGAATTGTCAAGAAAAAAATGAGATTATCCACCTAAAATTCTCCAATTTATCGTATTATATATATCTGAGGATTTTGACACTCTGATTTATCTATGTTATACTCACAAAAATGAAATATGCTCGGGAGGCTTATGGAAAAATATAGAAAATTTTTGATTTTATCTTTGAAAATAGGTATCGGAAGTTGTGCAGCATTACATCTGGCTGAATATCTGAATCTGGAATATGCGATTTCTGCCGGGACAATCACATTGCTGACATTGCTTACTACGAAATGGGAAACTTTACGTTTGTCGCTTTGGCGTATTGTCACGTTTCTGTTTACGATTCTGTTAGCGCTCATTTTTTATCCGCTGATTCCGATTCCGTGGATGGCCTATGGATTACTGCTTACAATTCTTGTTTTTTTTAGTGAACTCCTGGATCTGCGAGCAACTCTTTCTGTTAATGCAGTAGTAGCTGCCCATCTACTTACGCAAAGGGATCATATGGGACAGGCAGTAATCAATGAATTTTTGCTGATTTTGCTTGGCATTATTCTGGCAGTATTATTTAATCTGTTTCAAATGAATTATCGGCATAAGCAGCATATCATTTCCAATATTTCTTTAATAGAAAGTCGTCTGCAGATGCTGATGGGGGCGTTGGCTGCCTATCTTTCTAATAAAACAATGGAGCGGGACGTCTGGGCAGATATTGTTTGCTTGGAACAGGATATTCAGGGATGTGTGAAAGAAGCCTATGAATATCAAAATAACACGTTCCATTCTCATCCGGAATATTATATTTCTTATTTTGAAATGCGTTATAATCAATGCCAGATTCTGCATAATCTCCATTACGAAATGCAAAAGATCCGGACTATGCCGGAGCAGGCGCACATCATTGCAGAATATATGTTATATCTGAGCGATTTTATTGTAGAACACAATTTGCCAGAAGCCCAGCTGCATCATTTGGAAGAAATACTGGATTCTTTTAGAGAGTCGTCATTGCCTCAAACACGTGGAGAATTTGAAAGTCGGGCCATTTTGTATCATATTATGATGGATTTGGAGGATTTTCTTCAATATAAAAGGAGATTTATTGATGGATTAGATGACCGACAACGTGAGATCTACTGGAAGTCATGAGAAAAATATTATAGTGTGAAAAAATACTTGACAATTCCCGTGTATATAGATATAATATTTATTGCTTGCGGAAGTGTCGGAATTGGCAGACGAGCAAGACTAAGGATCTTGTGGTGGTTACACCGTGTGGGTTCAAGTCCCATCTTCCGCATATTTAAAGGTTCATCCATTTGGATGGATCTTTTTTTGTATTAAAGGAGAGTATGAGTTTGAATTAGATTGTTTCAAGGTATCTGATTCATTCTTTGTCTCAATTTGTTTAGACAAGTATTCTGTTTGCAACCTTAATGCAAGCACTAATATATCCCCGGAAAAGAGGAATCTTGCTGAATCCATGGTAAGGAACCGTGCAATCATAGTCTATGAGACCCCGGAAAAGAAAAAAGTTTAAAAAAATGGTTGACTTTTTAGAAAGTCCATTGTATACTAATAAACGTGCTAAGGAACACGAAGCACATAAGAAATGCAGGAGTGGCGGAATTGGCAGACGCGCAGGCTTCAGGTGCCTGTGGTCGTTAAGACCGTGTGGGTTCAAGTCCCATCTCCTGCATCTTTTTTGTTTTACAGAGATTACTTGTTTGCTGGAATTTACGCTTTGGGACGATTACAAATTTATATTTGATTCTAAGACTAATAAATGCTATACTTCAAGATAGCATTTATTTTTTTCATAATAATTAAAATAGGAATCTTTTTGGAGTGGAGGAGAAACAAATGAAGAAATCTGTGGAAGAATATGTAAGAAGTATCCCTGATTTCCCGGAACCGGGGATTATTTTCCGTGATATTACAAGTGTACTGCAGGATGCAGACGGTCTGCATATGGCGATTGACGAGATGCAGGCGCTGATTGATGCAGATAAGGTAGATGTGATCGCAGGTACAGAATCCAGAGGATTCATTTTTGGAGCTCCGATTGCTTACAATTTACACAAGCCATTTGTTTTAATTCGAAAAAAAGGTAAACTTCCTTGTGAGACCGTTTCACGTTCCTATGATCTGGAATATGGTACAGCCGAGATCGAGATGCATAAGGATGCTATCAAGCCAGGACAGAGAGTAGTGGTTATTGATGACCTTTTAGCTACGGGCGGAACTCTGGAAGCGTGCAACAAGCTGATTGAAGAACTGGGCGGAGTCGTAGCGAAGAACGTATTCCTGATTGAACTGGCCGGTTTAAAGGGAAGAGAAAAGTTAAAGGATTATGAAGTAGCATCCGTAATCCGTTATGACGGAAAGTAAAAGTTCCGGAACAGAAATCCAGATTTAGACGGTGATTAGATGAATAACACAGAGAACACAACAAAACTTGAAGAAATCAAAAAAGTGGAAGCCAGTGTGAAAAAGATGGAAGATTTCACGGATCCGGAGAAGCTGCATCAGGAGCTGCTGGCCGGAATTCGGAAGTACCATCCGTCTGCAGATTTGTCTTTGATTGAGAAAGCCTATCAGATAGCGGCAGAAGCACATAAGGATCAGAAAAGAAAGTCTGGTGAGCCTTATATCATTCATCCGTTATGTGTAGGCATCATTCTTGCGGATCTGGAGATGGATAAAGAGACCATTGCAGCGGGCTTGCTTCATGATGTAGTAGAAGATACCGTCATGACCTATGACGAGATTAAAGAAGAGTTCGGAGAAGAAGTGGCACAGCTGGTAGATGGTGTTACCAAGCTGGGACAGCTGAGCTATTCCGCAGATAAAGTAGAAGTTCAGGCTGAGAATTTACGAAAAATGTTTCTGGCTATGGCGAAAGATATCCGTGTCATTATTATCAAGCTGGCGGACCGTCTGCATAATATGCGTACGCTGAAGTATATGCGCCCGGAAAAGCAAAAGGAAAAAGCCAGAGAGACCATGGACATCTATGCACCGATTGCACAGCGTCTTGGTATTTCCAAGATCAAGGTAGAACTGGATGACCTGTCTCTGAAATATCTGCAGCCGGATGTCTATTATGATCTGGTGGAAAAGATTGCACTGCGTAAAACAGAACGTGAGAAGTTTGTTCAGAGTATTGTAGATCATGTGAAAAAGCATATTGACGAGGCAGGGATCAAGGCACAGGTAGATGGAAGAGTGAAACATTTCTTCAGTATCTATAAGAAAATGGTGAATCAGGACAAGACGCTGGATCAGATCTACGACCTGTTTGCAGTCCGAATTATTGTAGATACAGTAAAAGACTGTTATGCTGCCCTGGGTGTGATTCATGAAATGTATACTCCGATTCCGGGGCGTTTCAAGGATTACATTGCTATGCCAAAGCCTAATATGTATCAGTCACTTCATACAACTCTGATTGGACCAAATGGAACACCGTTTGAGATTCAGATTCGTACTTTCGAGATGCATCGTACTGCAGAATATGGTATTGCAGCTCACTGGAAGTACAAGGAGCAGTCTGATGGCAAGAAGTCAACAGGTAATCAGGAGGAAGCGAAGATGACCTGGCTGCGTCAGATCCTGGAGTGGCAGAGGGACATGTCTGACAACAGAGAGTTTATGAATCTGTTAAAAAGCGATCTGGATCTGTTCGCAGAAAATGTATATTGTTTTACACCTGCAGGAGATGTGAAGAATCTTCCGGCAGGCTCTACACCTATTGACTTTGCATATAGCGTACATTCTGCGGTTGGTAATAAGATGGTGGGAGCCAGGGTAAATGGCAAGCTGGTGAACATCGATTATGTGATCCAGAATGGAGACCGGGTGGAAGTCATTACTTCACAGAACTCCAAGGGACCAAGCCGTGACTGGCTGAAGATTGTAAAGAGTACCCAGGCAAAGAATAAGATTAATCAGTGGTTTAAGCAGGAACTGAAAGAGGACAATATTGTCAAGGGGCAGAGCCTGTTTGCCAGCTATTGTAAGGCCAAGGGCATCGTGCAGAGTGACTTGCTTAAGCCGGAGTTTATGCAGGCAGTAATGGCAAAATATGGATTCCGTGACTGGGATTCTGTGATGGCTGCGATCGGACATGGTGGTTTGAAAGAAGGACAGGTGGGAAACCGCCTTTTAGAGGAATATAAGAAAAAACAGAAAAAAGAACTGACTGATGCACAGGTACTGCAGGCCGTAGAGAATACCGGCACACAGGTGCAGACAGCCGGAAAAGACAAAAACCGCAGAACACATAATAAGAGTGGAATTGTGGTAAAAGGAATTGACGATGTGGCAGTTCGTTTTGCCAAGTGCTGCAGTCCGGTACCGGGAGATGAGATCGTTGGGTTTGTCACCAGAGGCCGTGGTGTGACGATTCACCGGACAGACTGTGTGAATATGATTCACCTGCCAGGGGAGGATCGGGTAAGACTGATTGACGCAGAATGGCAGGCAGCAGGCGACATGTCTGGCAGATACCCGGCTGAGATCAAGATATTTGGAAACAATCGAACCGGACTGCTGGTAGATATTTCCAAGATCTTTACAGAACGCCAGATTGATATGATAGGAGTCAATTCCAGAACCAGCAAGCAGGGAACGGCAACGATTTCTCTTTCTTTTGAAGTAGGAAGCAGAGGAGAACTGGATTCTTTGATTGCCAAACTCAGACAGGTGGAAAGTGTAATTGATATTGAGCGAACCACCGGATAAGGAGCAGCGATGGGAAAGTTAAAAATAGAACAACGTGTCATTGGACCAGTGGCAACAAATGTTTATCTTGGAATCAACACTGAGACGAAAGAAGCATTTCTGGTAGATCCTGCAGACCGGGCAGAAGATATTGCCCTGTGGATTACGCAGGCGGGAGTAACGTTAAAAGCCATTTTGTTGACCCATGGTCATTTTGATCATATTGGAGCTGTATCAGAATTGAAGAAACGTTTTCAGGTTCCGGTATATGCTATGGCAGCCGAAGTGGTGGTTATGGAGGATTCTACACTGAATCTGTCCTGCAACTGGGCATCTGCATTTACCGTGAAATGTGATCAGGAACTGAAAGACGAAGAAGTGATTTCCGTGGCAGGATTTGAGATAACGGCTTACCATACTCCTGGTCATACCAAAGGGGGAGCATGCTATTATGTAGCATCGGAACGGGTGCTGTTTGCAGGAGATACCCTTTTTTATCATTCAGTGGGAAGAACGGATCTGCCAACTGGAAGTATGGGAGAATTAAGAAGATCCGTACAGCGGCTGTTGTCCATATTGCCGGATGAAACAAGAGTGCTTCCGGGACATGACTGCGACACCAGCATTGCCGATGAAAAAAGATGTAATCCTTATAGTTAAAGGAAATGAATATGATTGCTGTACAGTTAAATAAAAGAGATTTTGAATACGATATCCATTCCCTGATACGGGCTTTTTATCCGGGAATGGATGTTCCTGTGTATCAGGAAGAGGAACCACATCCGGAAGGATGGGAGAAAAAACTGGTGGTGGATTATCAGCCGGATAAGATCACGCTGGTGTTTCAGAACAGTGATGGACAAATATTAGCGCAAAGAGAGCAGCTGGTAGACTACGAAGCAGATCGGAAAGCTACGAAAAATGTGCTGAAAAGCATGATGTATGAATTGTTCAGAGACTATACGGGACAGGATCTTCCGTGGGGAAATCTGACGGGCATCCGGCCGACGAAGATCCCTATGGCTCTGCTGGAACAGGGATGGAAGAATACAGAGATTGCAGATTATATGCGAAAAACGTATTACACCAGTAACGAGAAGACGGCGCTTTCCATCATGATTGCCAATCGGGAACGGCATATTTTAAAAGACATCAATTATGAAGATGGATACAGCCTGTATGTCGGCATTCCGTTTTGTCCGAGCATCTGTCTGTATTGTTCTTTTAGTTCCAGCCCGCTTTCGGTGTGGAAGAATAAAGTGGATACGTATTTGGACGCGCTTTGCAAAGAAATCGAAGCCTGTGCCAGAATCTACCGTAACCGCAAACTGGATACGATCTATATGGGGGGAGGAACACCAACTACCCTGGAACCATATCAGATGGATCGTCTGCTGACAAAAATAGAGGAATGTTTTGACCGCAGTTATCTGAAGGAGTTTACCGTGGAAGCGGGACGGCCGGACAGTATTACCAGAGAAAAGCTGGAAGTACTGCGAAAACATGGTATCAGCAGAATTTCCATCAATCCACAGACTATGAATCAGAGTACTCTGGATATCATCGGACGAAGACATACGGTAGAACAGACTGTGGAAGCATTTCATCTGGCCAGAGAGCTGGGGTTTGATAATATCAATATGGATCTGATCGTAGGGCTCCCGGGGGAAGAGTATGAACAGGTGGAACATACCATGAAAGAAGTGACTGCTCTGGATCCAGACAGTATCACGGTGCATTCTCTGGCAGTGAAACGGGCAGCCAGACTGAATATGTTTAAAGATCAATATAAAGAGATGACTTTTACCAACAATCAGCAGATTATGGAGATGACCGCCAGATATGCATATCAGGCGGGACATTCCCCGTATTACCTCTACCGTCAGAAAAATATGGCAGGTAATTTTGAAAATGTGGGTTATGCGAAGCCAGACAGTGCAGGAATTTACAATATTCTGATTATGGAGGAGAAGCAGAGTATTCTGGCGCTGGGAGCCGGAGCAACGTCAAAGAAAGTTTCCGGGGAATTGATAGAACGTACGGAAAACGTCAAAGACATTAAGAATTACGTGGAACGTATAGACGAGATGATTGAGCGGAAAAGGTTATTAATGGAAACGGATTCATAATGAAAAAAGAAAAAAAGCAAACGTATCATCTGATCAACGGGGATCTCTCCAAAGAGATTTCCCATGGGATCTGTGTGAGTAATCTGGCCTATAAGGTGGGAAAAAAGCTGTTACTGGATGAGAAAACGTGTTATAATCTGGCTGTTATGGGATTACTGCATGATGTGGGAAAACAGGAGATGGTGCGAAACGTGTTTAAACGGGGAGAAGATCAGATTCTCCGCATCGAAGAAATGCGTTATATTCGAACCCATCCGGTTCTGGGGTATGCGATTTTGAAGGAACAGGGGTATCCACAGGAACAGGTAAAATGGGTGCTGTATCATCATGAGAACTATGATGGCACAGGCTATCCATCTAATATAGCAGGTGAAGAGATCCCACTGGGAGCACGTATCCTGCGGGTATGTGATGTATTTGCTGCTTTGACCACAGAACGTCCTTACCGGAAGGCATATACGATTGAAAAAGCAATGGAACAAATGATGGCAGAAGTGAAGAATTTTGATATGAAAGTATTTCTGGCATTGATGGATGTGGTACATGAGAATACAGCGGAAGAACTGTGTGATCATCAGGATTTCAAGATTGATGTACCACATTGGACAGAAGAGAAAAAAGCGACAGGAGGAATGTTATGAGTTTGAAAAAGAAACCGGTAACCGGTATGAAAGATATCGCTCCAAAGGAAATGGAGATCAGAAACTACGTCATGGGACTGATTCGGGAAACATATGGACAGTTTGGATTTTCTGCAATTGAGACACCATGTGTGGAACATATTGAGAATTTGTCCAGCAAGCAGGGCGGTGAGAATGAAAAACTGATTTTCAAGATCCTGAAAAGAGGAGAAAAGCTGAAGCTGGAGACAGCTCAGTCTGAAGCTGATCTGGTAGATGGAGGACTTCGTTATGACCTGACGCTGCCGTTATCCAGATATTATGCCAATAATGCCAACGATCTGCCATCCCCATTTAAAGCACTTCAGATGGGAAATGTATGGCGCGCTGACAGACCACAGCGAGGCAGATATCGTCAGTTCATGCAGTGTGATATTGATATTCTGGGCGAGCCTACTATTCTGGCAGAGATTGAACTGATCCTGGCAACATCTACATTGGTAGGAAAGCTGGATTTTGAAAATTTCACAATTCGTATCAATGACAGAAGAATTCTGAAAGCTATGGCAGCTTACAGCGGATTTGAAGCAGACAGTTATGATACCGTATTCATTATTCTGGACAAGATGGATAAGATCGGTCTGGAAGGTGTTGAAGAAGAATTGAAAAAAGAGGGATTCCCGGAAGAAGCAGTGACAAAGTATCTGGAGCTGTTCCAGAAGGTAACGCCGGATCTGGAGGGAGTCAAATATCTGAAAGAGACGCTGCAGGGAGTTCTGGATGAAAAGACTGCAGATGATCTGGCACTCATTATTGAGAGCGTGGAGACAGTTCGTACTGCGAACTTTAAGATTGTCTTTGATCCAACTCTGGTACGTGGTATGTCTTATTATACCGGTCCGATTTTTGAGATCAGTATTGATGGATTCTCTGGTTCAGTAGGAGGTGGCGGACGATATGATGAGATGATCGGACGTTTTACCGGTAATCAGACACCGGCATGTGGATTCTCTATTGGATTTGAACGAATTGTCATGCTGCTTCTGGAGAAGGATTATCAAGTTCCAAATAAGGCAGGAAAAGTTGCTTTCTTAATTGAAAAGAATATGCCAAAAGACAAGTTGCTGGATGTATTCCGCCAGGCAGAGGAAAAACGCAAAGATGGCACGACAGTGAGCATGAATATGATGAAAAAGAATAAAAAGTTCCAGAAAGACCAGCTGGCTGCAGAAGGTTATACTGAGATTGTGGAATTTTTTGCGAAATAAAACAGATGCTTTAAAGGAGAAAGATTATGGCAGAATCAATGAAGGGATTGCATAGATCCCACAGATGTACAGAAGTGACCAAAGAGATGATCGGCAGTGAAGTAACCCTGATGGGATGGGTGCAGAAAAGCCGTAACAAAGGCGGTATTGTTTTCGTAGATTTACGTGACCGTTCCGGTATTATGCAGATTATTTTTGAAACAGGACGTGAGAACGGGATTGACGAGGAAGGCTTTGAAAAAGCCGGCAAGCTGAGAAGTGAGTTTGTAATTGCAGTAACAGGTATTGTAGAGGCTCGTTCAGGAGCAGTAAATCCAAACCTGAAGACAGGCGAGATTGAAGTCAGAGCAAAGAGCCTTCGTGTATTATCTGAATCAGAGACACCGCCATTTCCGATTGAAGAGGACAGCAAGACCAGAGAGGAACTGCGTCTGAAATACCGTTATCTTGACCTGAGAAGACCGGATCTGCAGCGCAATCTGATGATGCGTTCTCAGGTGAGCACTCTGGTTCGTGCATTTATGGCGAAAGAGGGATTTCTGGAGATCGAGACACCGACCCTTTGTAAGAGTACACCGGAAGGCGCAAGAGACTATCTGGTACCAAGCCGTGTACATCCGGGATGCTTTTATGCACTGCCACAGTCTCCGCAGTTGTTCAAGCAGCTGCTGATGTGCTCTGGATATGACCGTTATATTCAGATTGCAAGATGCTACCGTGATGAAGATCTGCGTGCTGACCGTCAGCCGGAGTTTACACAGATTGATATGGAGCTTTCCTTCGTGGATGTGGATGATGTTATCGATGTAAATGAAAGACTGCTGGCTTATCTGTTCAAAGAAGTTCTGGATGTGGATGTACAGCTTCCAATTCAGAGAATGACCTGGACAGAAGCAATGAACCGTTTCGGTTCTGACAAACCGGATCTGCGTTTCGGAATGGAACTGACTGATATTTCAGAGGTAGTAAAAGATACTGAATTTGCAGTATTTAAGAATGCACTGGAAGCAGGCGGAACTGTTCGTGGTATCAATGCCAAAGGACAGGGAGGCATGCCTCGTAAGAAGATCGACAAACTGGTAGAATTTGTCAAAGGATATGGCGCAAAGGGACTGGCATATGTAGCAATTCAGGAAGATGGAACGGTGAAGTCTTCTTTTGCAAAATTCATGACAGAAGAACAGATGCAGGCACTGATCCAGGCTATGGATGGACAGAATGGAGACCTGCTTCTCATCGCAGCAGACAAGACCAAGCTGGTATGGGATGTGCTGGGTGCGCTTCGTCTGGAACTGGCAGAACAGATGGGACTGCTGGATAAAAATGAATTCCGTTTTGTATGGATCACAGAATTCCCGCTTCTGGAGTGGTCCGAAGAGGAGAACAGATTTACTGCCATGCATCATCCATTCACGATGCCAATGGAAGAGGATCTGCAGTATATTGACAGCGATCCGGGCCGGGTACGTGCAAAGGCATATGATATTGTATTAAATGGTAATGAAATCGGTGGAGGAAGTGTACGAATCCACCAGAATGATATTCAGGAAAAGATGTTTGAAGCACTTGGATTTACCAAAGAAAGAGCTCATGAACAGTTTGGATTCCTTCTTGAAGCATTCAAATACGGAGTGCCTCCTCACGCAGGACTGGCTTACGGATTAGATCGTCTGGTTATGCTGATGGCAAAACAGGACAGCATTCGTGATGTCATTGCATTCCCGAAAGTAAAAGATGCATCCTGTCTGATGACAGAAGCACCGGAGCGTGTGGAAGAGAAACAGTTGCAGGAACTGGGCATCGAAGTAGCAGAAGCAGAGGAAGAAGAATAGATAAAAATAAGAAATACCGCAGTCTGCCGGAGAATAGAACCGGTGGATTGCGGTATATTTTGTTTTATAAACAGGATCAGTCAGATTTCACTGCTTCATTTAAAGAAGACAGTGATTCATCCAGATTACCGAGAAGGGCATCGGTAAAAGACTCGTCTAATACCGGATCCCAGGTATGCCCGTCATTGTAGAGAAGAATGGTAACAGGAGTAACGGTGCTGCTTACATTGTTCTCCAGTGCATTCATCAGAATCTGACCGGTTTTCTCATTAAAGTCATCCTCGCTGTCACGAATAGACTCGGTGGAGGTACCATAATCTCTGAGAGGCCCAAGGCTGCTTTCTATTACAGCATTCAGATCAAGACTGGTAATATTCACTGTGGCCTGAGCTGTATCACCGTCCTGCAGAGTATCTGTGATCTCGTAGTCAAAGAACTGGGCAATCTGCTGGAACAGAAGCTGGTCTATGGTATCTGCCTGGCCGGTGCCAACAGCAAATACATCGGAAATATTCAGATAATTCTGCCAGTCCTGCGCAGTAAATTCACGAAATGGCGCCAGAGTCAGATCCAGAATATCTTCTGGTGCCAGAAGATAAGGGTCTGAAAGATACTCCACCAGACCGCCGGCAAGCTCGTTTTCCAGCTGAGCATTGGCTTCAATCTTCCAGCTGTTGTCTTTTTCGGTCAGATGAAAGGTTGCAGTGGTAGTAGCCATTGGATAATCGTGATCCTCCAGACACTCTTTCATCAGAGAAAACGAGGAAACAGTGGTATCCTGATCAGCAGAAGAACCATAGTTTAAGGTATTCTGGTAGATCTCCTGACAAAGATCCGTTGCCAGTGCTTTTGCATCCAGGTTGGTAATGCTGACAGTAACCGTGGCTGTAGTACCATCCTGGGACTGGGAAGAGGAATCAATATGATATTTAAAGTTTTTAAAAAACAGTTTAATTGCATCGGTGGCATCTGGTTCGGCGCTGATGGTTTCACCAGCAGCAGACTGAACATCTTCATAAGACACAAAAGATGTAATGGTATTCTCATCCAGCTTCTGGATAGCATCCAATTCCCGGCGTACTGCTTTCTCCGGTCCTGCATAGCCACAGCCGGTGTAAAGACATGCGGAACATACCAGCAAAATAAGGCTGCCTGAGTGTCTCTTCATACGTATCTCCTTAATATGACAAAGATAAAAAATAATATGTCACAATTCAATTATAATATAGGAAAAAAGAAAAAATGTCAAACTATATGGAAAATTATGTAAAAATCTTAAGATTTATGCATGAATTCTGTGAAGAAATTGTGAAAACCAAAACTTTCTAGTGCATTTGAAAATGGAGTATGATACTATACAGAAGAAAAAGTTTGCGAAATTGCGAAATAAACAGAGGTTGAAAATATGAAGAAAAAAGCAGGCATTGCAGTTGCTGTAGTAGTAGTGGCAGCAGGTGCAGGTGTTGGAATATGGCATCATTTGGGAGCAGAGAAGGGAAGCGGAAGTACATCCAATGCGGTTTTTGTAGATTCTGTTGGAACGATAACTGGTCTTACCGGATCGGGTGGACTGTTCAGCAAATATTCCGGAGTGGTGGAGCCACAGAAGACAGAAAAGATTCAGCTGACCAGCGGATTGACAGTGAAAAAGAACTATGTATCTGTTGGTGACGAAGTGCAGGTGGGAACAAAGCTGTTCTCTTACGATACCGATGATGCTCAGGATAAGATCACACAGCTGGAGATTGATATTGAAAATTATGAAATATCGATCAAGTCCTCGGAGTCTCAGGTAGCACAGCTGGAAAAAGAGCGTGCGAAGGTCAAGGATGATGAGAAGCTATCGTACACGACACAGATTATGACAACGCAGAATAATATCAAGCGTTATCAGTATGAAATGAAGAGTAAGCAGGCAGAGATGGAGAATCTGAAGAAGCAGATTGCCAATGCAGATGTGACCAGCCCGATTCAGGGTATTATTAAGAGCATCAGTTCGAATACCGGAGGGGATGACAGCTCAGATACTTCTTCCAGTATGAATTCAGATAATGAGGATTCGTCTGCATACATGACCATCATGGCGACAGGGGAATATCGGATCAAGGGAAAAATCAATGAGCAGAATATGGCGGAGATATCTGAAGGCATGGATATGATCGTATATTCCCGTGTGGATGAAAGCCAGACATGGAAGGGAACGCTGACAACCATTGACAAAGAAAGCAATTCGTCCAATTCGAATTCTTCTTACAGTTTTGGTGACTCCAGCGACAGTTCGATGACTTCTTCCAGTACCTATCCATTTTATGTAGACCTGGATTCTTCTGATGGACTGATGCTGGGACAGCATGTCTATCTGATGGCAGATAATGGCCAGGCAGATGGAGAAGAGGAAGATGGTCTGTGGCTGGAAGATTATTATTTCATCACTGATGAAGATGGAGCAGTTACCAATTATGTCTGGGCAGTAGATGCCAATGACAAGCTGGAAAAACGGGAAGTGTCCTTAGGGGATTTTAATGATGAGACCTTTAAGTATCAGATCCTGGATGGACTGACGGTAGATGATTATATTGCATTCCCGAGTGATGAGTGTGTGGAAGGCGCGGCAGTGACCAGAAATGCAGAAGATCTGTATGATGATACAGATGACATGGATGATGGGGATGACGGCTTTACCGATCTGGGAGATTACGAGGACGAAAATGATGCCGGCCTTACGGATCTGGGAGATTACGAGGACGAAAATGATGACGGCCTTACCGACCTGGGGGACTCTTATGAGGATGCCGGTTCAGGCGAAGAAGTTTATGAATAGACAGACAGGCAGGAAAAGGAACAGATAAATGGAACAACCACTGGTTTTAAAATTGGATCATATTGATAAAGATTATGTGACTGGAAAGATTGTAGTGCCGGCGCTGCGAGATGTGACGCTCCATGTAGAGCAGGGAGAATACGTTGCCATCATGGGACCTTCCGGTTCAGGTAAATCCACTCTGATGAATATTATTGGATGCCTGGATGAACCAACCAGAGGATCCTTTGAATTAAACGGAAAAAATGTACTGGGGCTGAATGACAATGAGATTGCAGATGAAAGACTAAACAACATTGGATTCGTATTCCAGACATTTCAGCTGCTTCCGAAGCAGACTGCTCTGGAAAATGTATGCCTGCCACTGGTATATGCCAAAGTAGGCAAAAAGGAAAGAAGAGAGCGGGCTGCCAGGGCACTGGAACGGGTAGGTCTGGCAGAACGAATGGATTTCCTGCCAACCCAGCTGTCCGGAGGACAGAAACAGAGGGTGGCTATTGCGAGAGCAATGGTGAATAATCCGAAGATTTTGCTGGCGGACGAACCGACCGGTGCGCTGGACTCTAAGTCCAGCGTGCAGGTACTGGAATTATTCCAGAAGCTGAATGAAGAAGGGGTAACGGTAATCATGATTACCCATGATGCCAAAGTGGCAAAGCATGCGAAGAGAACAGTATACATTTTCGATGGACAGCTGGGCGACAGAGACCTGAATCAGGATGAGTAAGACAGAGAATCGAAGGTGGAGGATCTGAATGAAAAATAAAAAGAAAGTGAAGACAGCGGTCATTGTTGCGGCAGCTGTGACCGGCGTGGCCGGTGCAGGAGTGGCAGGTGTGACCTATATCAGAAAGAATAACAGCAAAGCAGTAGAAGTGACTCCGGTGGCAACACTGAATATGGGAGACATGCTTTCTATGGGCTCAGATGATGGAACATCCGGACAGGTTGTGTCCAATGTCAGCCAGAATGTGCGAATACCGGACGGAAAAGTGATCGATCAGGTATATGTAAAAGAAGGCGATAAAGTCAAGATAGGAGACAAACTTCTCAGCTATGATACAACGTTACTGGGACTGGATAAGGAATTGCAGGAGATTACGGTAATGGAGCTTGGTCTGGAGATCAAGTCTGCAGAAGCAGATCTTGCCAAACTGCAGAATGCAAAGCCGGGAGATGCGATTCTGGATAATCTGAGCAGTGATTCCTCCGGTTCGCTGACAGACAGCGCAGATGATGTAGAATCAGATAACAGTGATGATGGAGGAGACGAGGAAGCACGACTGGTAGAGAATACCAGAGAACTTCTGGCGGCTCAGGAAGATGGGACTGGTGAAAGTGCTGCCTCAGATGCCCAGACGGAAAGTACAGAACAGGCAGCTACAGAGAACAGTGATGATACGGCAGAGACGCAGGAAAGCAGCAGTGCCGCAGAAAGTGAAGCGGTCATTGACCAGCCTGACAGCAATGCAGACAATTCAGGGGAAGTACTGACTCCAGGAGATCTGGATGGATCAGGAAATGGCACAGACCAAAGTAATGGTCAGCAGCAGGATAGTGACAGTGATAAGAATGAGAAAGCAAAGCATAACCAGAGCCTGGAGAAGTTTTTTACAAATATCAGAGTAAAGCTGGCGGATGACGGGGAAGAACCTTTGCTGGCAGATGTAAAGCAGGGGGAACAGGCAGAATTCTCTCTGGATGGAAAGATCAAGCTGATTCCGCATTTTGCAGAAGATACAGAGCATCATTTTCGCAGTAAAGATACCTATACCATGCTGATCAGAGGAGTGAAGCTGAAAAAACAGATCGAAGGTAAAGTATATGGAACGGCGCAGATCAACGGAGAAGATTATCCGGAGATTGGAGGATTTACACTGGCTCAGAAAAGTGACAGTGAAGATGTGGTACAGTTAACGATAGCCTTTCATGATGGACTGGATCAGCAGCATGAGATTTTACCAGAACTGGAAGATATGTATCTGGAACTGACGCTGGATTCAGAAGAAGTAAGTGGGGATCAGTTGACAGTGCGTACAGCTGGTGAAGAAAAAGATATTATCTTTACGGTGAAGGGTGCACAGTCAGAGTCAGAATCTGAAACAGAAAGTACGGCAGAGACTGACAGCGAAATGACAGAGGCACCAGAGACAGAGCAGGCAGGTGGCGTCGCAGTATTGGATCAGGATGGTGAGGACAGTGTAGAACCGGGAACGGAACAGCCTGATGAGGATCTGATTACGGAGCCGGCGTTTGAGGTACAGAATATCCATTTTCAGATTCACTGGAACCATGGAACGAATAGTGTGCAGAGCAGACCTGCCTCTATGAAAGCATATTTTTATCAAAAAGGTGTAATGCAGCAGGAAGATCCAGATTGCACGTTTACGCTGACACCTGGCAGCAGTGCGGCAGCGGGAGTCGATAACGGAGTAGATGGAACCGGTGAAACGGTGGCAGAAGAGATGACCACAGAAACAGCTGCTCAGACAGAAGCACAGACAGAAGCATCTTCAGAGAATGCAGAGACCGGAACAGGGACAGAAGCGTTTACAGAAAGTATGACAGAGGAAGAGACTGCACCGGCAGAAGAGATCACAGATGAAACAGATACAACATCTGCAATAGAAGACTGGAAGATGATTGATCTGAAATTACCGGATACGATAAAACTCAATTCCTCAGAGCTGGGAGAAAACGAGCAGACCTGGAATGAACTCTGGTCAGGTTATGCACCAAATTATTCTATGAAAGTAACTGGCCTGAAGCTGGATGCCAGTGATGCTTCTGCTACAGTACAGATCACGATGACTTATAACCAGCCAGAAGAGTCGCCATTGATTAAGCTGAACCCAATTTCTGAACTGACCTGGCAGCATGGGGTAAATACACTGAATGAGACTGGTATGCGCGCCTACAAAGGTAGTGGAACGGCTGAGGATCCATATGTGTTCTTTGTTACCGATGGGGTGAAGATTACCAATACCTTTGTAAACTGGGTGCTGGGATTTAACGAAGAGGGAACGGAACGTGTCAGCGACGGATACTATGTACGTCTGGAGATCCGTGAAAGCGATACCATTACCGGAGCCTTTATCCGAAGCATCGATCTGGATGGCACGGTGTTGACGGATCATGGCTATGGGCCTGGCACGTATTGGGTATTTAACAGTGATACCGGTATCACAAAGTATGAGGAAGAAGTACCGGATGATGGCGGTGCAGGCATGGATCCAGGCTGGGGCAATGACAATGACGGTTCTACTTATACAGCAGAGGAACTGGCGCAGGCCATTGAAGATAAAAAGCTGGAAATCCAGAAGCTGAAGCTGGATGAACGTCAGGCAAAGCTGAAATTGAAGAATTATAACAAACAGATGGAAGAATCTACGGTAGTCAGTGCTGTGGATGGATATGTAAAGTCGATTAATGGCGGCGGTGAAGATGCCTATATGGTGGTAGACAGTGAAAATGGTCTGTATGTAAAGACAACGGTCAGTGAGCTGGATCTGGCTGATGTAGCGGTAGATCAGGTGGTCAACTGCAGTTCATGGGACACTGGTGCTCAGTTTACGGCAAAGATTACAGAGATCGATGCGTTTCCAAGTTCGGAAGATGGATCGGATAATTATTACGGGTCTTCCGGAAATGTGAATTCTTCCAGCTATCCGGTATTGGCAGTCGTAGATGAGGATACTGCAGAGAATCTTTCTGAGTACGAGTCAGTCAGCGTGACATTCCCGTCTACAACGGTAACAGATACCGGAGCCATTTATCTGGAGAAAGCCTATATCCGTGCGGAAAACGGACAAAGCTATGTCTATATTGCCGATGAGAATGAGAAACTGAAGAAACAGTATATTCGAACAGGTGGTACGGTATGGGGATACGTAGAAGTGAAACAGGGATTAAGTACAGATGATCAGATTGCGTTTCCTTATGGCAAAACTGTCAAAGAAGGTGCGGCTGTGAAGATGGCAGATGAGGAATGATAAAACGCAAAATGAGAGGAGGAAGCAGTCTTGCTTGAGAATATAAGACTATCTTTTCAGGGAATCTGGTCACATAAGATGAGATCCTTTCTGACTATGCTGGGTATTATCATTGGTATTGCATCGATTATTGCAATTGTATCTACGATTCAGGGAACTAATGAACAGTTGATGCAGAATGTGGTGGGATCCGGCACGAACGCAGTAGACATTAACCTGAGTCAGGGAAGTGCGGACAATCCACTGGATTTCTCCTGGAACAGCGTACCGTATGGTATTCCGGTTCTGACAGAGAATATTCGTGAAGAATTGCTGAATGTAGATGGTGTGGAGGATGCTACTTTTTACGTCTCCAGAACCTATGCAGACGGGATTTATTATCTGAACCAGTCCCTGCAGGGAGCAGATATCTATGGTATTGACAGCCGCTATTTTAATGTCAATGGGTATGTAGTACGTACCGGGCGGGAATTCATAGACAGTGATTATAAGAACTATCGTAAAGTAGCCATTCTGGATCAGGATGCGGCCAGCACCCTGTTTCAGGAGGAAAGTGCACTGGGGAAAACGATCGAGATCAGCGGAGAGCCATTTACTGTAGTCGGAGTGGCACAGCTGCAGTCTGAGTTTGAACCGGTGATCAACAGCATCGATGAATATTATACTTATATGGGGGATGATTCCTCTACAGGAAAGGTATTTGTTCCGTATGAATCCTGGCCGATCATCTATCAGTACGATGAGCCGCAGAATGTATCTGTTCGGGCAGCAGATGTTAAAGCGATGACAACCGTTGGAAAGCCGTGTGCGGAGATTCTGAACGGATACCTGAACACATCCAGCTCCGAGATCAAATACCGTGCGAAAAACACATTGGAAAATGTGGAAAAACAGCAGCAGATCAATCAGTCAACCAATCAGCAGCTGATCTGGATCGCCAGCATTTCCCTGCTGGTAGGCGGCATCGGTGTTATGAACATTATGCTGGTATCTGTGACAGAACGAACCAGTGAAATTGGTCTGAAGAAGGCGATAGGAGCAAGAAAACGGGTGATTCTGACCCAGTTCCTGACAGAAGCGGCGGTACTGACCAGTATGGGAGGAATTATCGGAGTCGTTGCCGGGATTGCCATGGCACAGGCAATTTCCAGAATTGCGCAGGTTCCGGTGGGAATCAGTATCCCGGCGATTATTGGATCTGTAATTTTCTCAACGGTAATCGGAGTGATTTTCGGATTCGTACCGTCTATTAAGGCGTCCAACCTGAATCCAATCGATGCATTACGCCATGAGTGATGTGCATTCTGTACAAAACTGCATAAAATGGCGTAAATACAACGAAAAGGACTTGCACGCAAGTCCTTTTTGTGTTAAACTTAGCAGGTCGCAAAAATCACATATGCATATGTCTGCAGGTGGTGCCGCAAGGTTCCTGCTGATGAATTGTATATGGCAGAAAAACCAATATTAAAGGAGAAGTAAAATGAGCGTTATTTCAATGAAACAGTTACTGGAAGCAGGTGTTCACTTTGGACATCAGACAAGAAGATGGAACCCTAAGATGGCTCCATACATCTACACAGAGAGAAATGGTATCTACATCATCGACCTGCAGAAGTCTGTAGGAATGGTTGACGATGCTTACAATGCAGTAGGTGATATTGTTGCTAACGGTGGAACAATCCTCTTCGTTGGAACAAAGAAACAGGCTCAGGATGCTGTTAAGACAGAAGCTGAGAGATGTGGAATGTTCTATGTAAACGAAAGATGGCTTGGTGGTATGCTGACAAACTTCAAGACAATCCAGAGCAGAATCGCACGTCTGAAAGAGATCGAAGCTATGGAAGCTGATGGAACATTTGATGTTCTGCCTAAGAAAGAAGTTATCGCATTAAAGAAAGAAATGGAAAAACTGACAAAGAACCTTGGTGGTATCAAAGAAATGAAGAAGATCCCAGATGCTATCTTTGTAGTTGACCCTAAGAAAGAAAGAATCTGTGTACAGGAAGCACACACACTTGGTATTCCACTGATCGGTATCTGTGATACAAACTGTGACCCAGAAGAACTGGATTACGTAATCCCAGGTAATGACGATGCTATCAGAGCTGTAAAACTGATCGTTTCTAAGATGGCAGATGCTGTTATCGAAGCAAATCAGGGAGCAGAACCAGCAATCGAATTCGAAGGTGGAGAAGCAACTGATATCGAAGAAGTTGTTGCAGAGACGGAGGAATAATTAGATGGCTATCACAGCAGGAATGGTAAAAGAGTTAAGAGAGATGACCGGCGCTGGTATGATGGATTGTAAGAAGGCTCTTACAGCTACAGAAGGCGATATGGACAAGGCAGTTGAGTTCCTGAGAGAAAAAGGACTGGCTACTGCTCAGAAGAAAGCTAGCAGAATTGCAGCAGAAGGTATCTGTAAGGTTATGGTATCTGATGATGATAAGAATGCAGTTGTTGTAGAAGTAAATGCTGAGACAGACTTCGTTGCTAAGAACGAAAAGTTCCAGGCATATGTAAGCGAAGTAGCAGCTCAGGCAATGGCTTCAGATGCAGCAGACATGGAAGCATTCATGGCTGAAAAATGGCTGCCTGATACAACTAAGACTGTTCAGGAAGCACTGGCAGGACAGGTTGCTGTTATCGGTGAAAACATGAACATCAGAAGATTTGAAAAAGTAGCTGAACCAGAAGGATTTGTATCTTCTTACACACATGCAGGCGGAAAGATCGGAGTTCTGATCGACGTTGTGACAGATGTTGTAAATGATGAGATTAAAGACATGGCCAAAAATCTTGGTATGCAGGTTGCAGCTATGAAGCCTCAGTTCACTAACAGAAGCGAAGTAAGCGAAGAGCACATCGCTCACGAAAAAGAGATTCTGTTAGCTCAGATCAAGAACGATCCGAAAGAATCCCAGAAGCCAGAAAAGGTAATCCAGGGAATGATCAACGGACGTATCAACAAAGAGCTGAAAGAAATCTGTCTGCTGGATCAGGTATATGTAAAAGCAGAAGATGGAAAACAGTCTGTACAGGCTTATGTTGATTCTGTAGCAAAAGCTAACGGCGCAAAGATCGCAATCAAGAAATTCGTTCGTTACGAAACAGGCGAAGGAATGGAAAAGAAAAACGAAGACTTTGCTGCAGAAGTAGCTGCACAGATGAACGCTTAATTCTATATTCTAGTACATCAAATGAATTTTCACTGTATTAGTCATAAAGGTCCTCTGGTATCGGAGGACCTTTATGTTATGTATTTTAATAATTTCATATCGATTTAAATATCTGAATTGTCGAAACAGTAACTTTTTATGTAGAGAATCCGGACTTGAAATAGTCTGAAAAAAATAGTATAATATTAATTAAAACAGAATAATCGTTACGGGGAGCTGGCGTATCAAGCTGGCTGAGAGGAGAATGCATATCTCGACCCATAACCTGATTTGGATAATGCCAACGTAGGGAGACAAAGCGAGTAAAGAATCATTTAAGGGACGCCCTCACAGGCGTCTCTTTTTTGAGTATATGGCGGCAGATTGGGGGCACCACTTTCTGTCGCAGAAAAAAATGTTGTGAATACAAGACCGGGAGAAAACCCGGAGAAGGAGAAGAAAATGAGAGAATACACAACACAGATGGACGCAGCAAGAAAAGGAATTGTAACATCTGAGATTCAGACAGTTGCAGAAAAAGAACATATGACGTCCGAGGCGCTGATGAAGCTGGTAGCAGAAGGTAAGGTTGCCATCTGCGCAAACAGGAACCATACCTGTCTGAACCCGGAAGGAGTCGGCAGCATGCTGCGCACGAAAATCAATGTCAATCTGGGCGTCTCCAGAGACTGCAAAGATTATAACATTGAGATGCAGAAGGTAATGAGTGCGGTAAATATGGGCGCAGAGGCCATTATGGATCTGTCCAGCCATGGTGATACCCGTCCATTTCGCAGAAAACTGACCAGTGAATGCCCGGCAATGATCGGTACAGTTCCGGTATATGACAGCGTCATCCATTATCAGAGAGATCTGGCAACACTGACAGCCAGAGATTTTATAGACGTAATCCGGATGCATGCAGAAGACGGAGTGGATTTTGTGACGCTGCATTGTGGAATCACAAGAAAGACAATTGAACAAATTAAAAAGCATAAACGTAAAATGAATATTGTAAGCCGTGGAGGCAGTCTGGTGTTTGCATGGATGAGCATGACAGGTGAAGAGAATCCTTTCTATGAATATTATGATGAGATTCTGGATATCTGCGAGGAATATGACGTTACCATTTCTCTTGGAGATGCATGCAGACCAGGATGTCTGGCAGATGCGTCTGATGTATGTCAGATAGAGGAACTGGTGCGTCTGGGTGAACTGACTAAACGCGCCTGGGCACATAACGTTCAGGTAATGGTAGAAGGCCCTGGACATGTACCGTTGGATCAGGTAGCGGCAAATATGAAGATTCAGCAGAGCATCTGTATGGGTGCACCATTCTATGTACTTGGGCCTATTGTAACAGATATTGCACCTGGATATGACCATATTACAAGTGCGATCGGCGGTGCTGTTGCAGCAATGAACGGAGCCGCTTTTCTGTGTTATGTAACACCGGCAGAACATCTGGCACTGCCAAATGTAGATGATGTAAAACAGGGAATCATCGCATCGAAGATTGCAGCTCATGCAGCAGATATTGCAAAAGGTGTACCGGGGGCGAGAGAGATAGATGACAGAATGGCAGAGGCAAGGCAGAAATTGGACTGGGAAGCACAGTATGCCTGTGCCCTTGATTCTGAGACAGCAAGAGCAATCCGCAACAGCAGAAGTCCGGAAGAAGATCACAGTGATACCTGTAGCATGTGCGGAAAATTCTGTGCAGTGCGAAGTATGAACAAGGCACTGGCAGGAGAATATATCGACATTCTGTAACAGATCAGAATAAATTTACATTCATTTTACATAAAAAAGCATACGAATTTTACATGGGGTAACTATAATGTAAAAGATTGGAAATCAAGTATGTGAAAAAGTCAGTTGGTAAATCCAATGGAGTGAAAGGAATGTAAATGAAAAAAACAGAAGATAAATATTTGATGAACCGGGAATTGTCATGGCTGAAGTTTAATGACCGGGTATTGGATGAGTCAGGCAACGCAAAAGTACCGCTGGCAGAGAGACTGACCTTTGCGTCTATCTATCAGTCAAATCTGGATGAATTCTATATGGTCAGAGTGGGAACGCTGATGGATCAGATGGAAGCGTCAGAAGAAGTCAGAGAAAACAAAACCAATATGACCAGTGAAGAACAGGTGAAGGCAATTGTAAAGGAAACACGGGAACTGGATCTGAAAAAAGCACGTATCTATGAGCAGCTGATGGGTGAACTGGAGCCAAAGGGAATTCGGATTGTGAATTTTAACAAATTATCTGATGAAGAAGGAAAACTCTTAGAAGCTTATTTTGATACAGAGATTGCACCATATCTGTCAGCGAACATCATCAGCAAGCAGCAGCCATTTCCATTTTTGAAAAATAAGGAGATTTATGCTGCAGCCCGGCTGGCGAGTAAAAGCGGGAAGACAAAAACTGCGATCATACCTTGCAGTAACAATGTATTTCGCCGTCTGATTGATATTCCTACCAGGCCAGGGAATTTTATGTTGTCGGAAGAACTGATTTTACACTTCTTCCCGAAGATGTTCCGAAATTATACGGTAAAAGAGAAAACACTGGTTCGTGTAACCAGAAATGCAGATATTGACACCGAAACTATTTATGATGAAGATCTGGATTACAGGGATGCGATGGAGAATCTGATCCGTCAGAGAAAGCGCATGAAGCCGGTGCGCATGGAACTGTCCAGAGAGATCAGTAAAAAGATGATACAATCTCTGTGCAAGGCTATTCAGGTAGATAAGACACATGTATTTTTATCAGATGTGCCACTGGATTTGTCCTTTGTCTTTGGCATTCAGAATTATCTCAGAAGCAAAGGAAATGAAGAACTGTTTTATCAGAGACGTTCTCCGCGGATGTCACCGGCACTGGATATAAAGAAAAGTCTGATTGCGCAGATTGAGAAGCAAGATGTACTGTTGTCTTATCCTTTTGAGAATATTAAGTCTTTTATCAACCTTCTTTATGAAGCAGCAAAAGACGATACTGTAGTATCTATTAAAATGACGTTATACCGTCTGGCAAATAAGAGTCAGATCATTGACGCATTGATTGAAGCTGCCGAAAATGGTAAAGAAGTGGTGGTTCTGGTGGAATTGAGAGCCAGATTTGATGAAGAAAGCAATATTGAATATTCCAGAAAGCTGGAAGAGGCGGGATGCCGTGTTATTTACGGCCTGAATGGGTATAAAGTACATTCCAAACTTTGTCTGATTTCCAGAAAAACAGAAAAGGGTGTCTCCTATATTACGCAAATCGGAACCGGTAACTATAATGAAAAAACAGCATCATTGTATACAGATCTGTCATTGATTACAGCGAATCACGAGATCGGAAAAGAGGCAGCAGGGGTATTTGCAGCACTGTTAAAAGGGGAATTTATGGAAGAAACAAAGTATCTTCTGGTAGCCCCAAAATGTCTCCAGAATAAAATACTTGCCATGATTGATGAAGAGATCGAAAGAGTGCATCAGGGAGAAGCAGGGTATATCGGAATTAAGATTAATTCACTGACGGATAAAACCATTATAGATAAACTGGTCGAGGCTTCTCAGGCCGGGGT
This sequence comes from uncultured Marvinbryantia sp., assembly GCA_934408725.1. Lineage (GTDB taxonomy): Bacteria > Bacillota > Clostridia > Lachnospirales > Lachnospiraceae > Marvinbryantia. Next base: position 33,807 of record CAKRVB010000014.1, on the reverse strand, counting down.
GAAGATTGAGATGATCGTGCGCGGCATTTGCTGTCTGATTCCGGGTGTAAAAGGTTATACAGAAAACATCAAAGTGATCAGCATTGTCGGTCGTTTCCTGGAGCATTCCAGAATTTATCGATTTGGAACGAAAGAACGGGAAAAAGTCTATATCGGATCGGCCGATTTTATGACCAGAAATACCATACGTCGTGTGGAAGTAGCTGTTCCGATTCTGAATCAGCAGGTACGCGATCACCTGGATCATATGTTTGAAATGATGATGAGCGATGATGAAAAGGGAAAAGAACTGACCAGTAAGGGCTTTTATGTCAGCAGAAACTTAAGTGAGGTCAAGATGGATTCCCAGGAGTTATTTTATGCAATGGCCTGTAGTCAGGCAGAAAAAAATACAGTGGAAAAGTGAACCGTTCAGCAGAAAAAGGAGAAAAAGGTTAGAAAAAAGTGGATTACAAAAAAGTATTGGAAAATAAAGAAGTAAAAGCATTTCTGAAAAAAGGAAATGAAAATCTCGGGATTCTGGGATACACGGATCACTCTGAAAAACACTGTGCAATTGTAGCAAAAAGGGCAGGAGAAATACTGGAAAAATTCGGTTATGCCAGGCATGAGATCGAACTGGCACAGACGGCAGGTGCTCTGCATGACATTGGCAATGCAATAAACCGGAAAAATCACGGTGAATATGGAGCTTTGCTGGCCAATGAACTGCTTCAGAAAATGGGAATGGCGTTGGAAGAGCGGGTGATCATTGTATCTGCCATCGGACATCATGATGAGTCCACCGGTGGAGCAGTAGATCCGGTATCAGCAGCATTGATTCTGGCAGACAAGACCGATGTGCGGCGAAACCGTGTGCGCACAAAAGAAAAAGCGAGTTTCGATAAACACGACCGGGTAAATTATGCAGTTACCAGTGCAACGGTAAAATTAAATCCGGAAAAGCATGTGATTACCCTGGACCTTGAAATCGATGAAAGTATCTGCACCATGTATGAATATTTCGAAATCTTTCTGGGACGGATGATGATGTGCCGACAAGCAGCAGGGATGCTGGGAGCAAAATTCAAACTGCTGGCTAACGGCAGTAAAATATTATAAAAATGAAGAGATAGAGGGCTTGTGAGAAGATTGTTACTCACGAGTCCTTTGTTTTATAAATTGCGAAATGAACAGGATTCGATTATAATAGTTATAAAGCAATTTGTTCAAAGCGAAATGGAGGCTGCAGATGGGTAATTATTTCAATCCTGGAAATGAAAAGTTTGATCGAATGATTCATTCAGAAATCTATGTCGATAAAACAGAATTGATTGCATATACCAATGGGGTAATCAATACATTACAAGAATATGTTTGCGTCAGCAGACCTCGCAGGTTTGGAAAGTCTATGACAGCAAATATGCTTGCTGCTTATTATAGTAGGGGGTGTAGTTCAGAAAGTCTTTTTCAAAATTTCAAAATAGCAAAAAACAGCACTTTCAAACAACATTTGAATCAGTATAATACTATTTTTTTAAATATGCAGGAAGTATTGAGCAGGAGCAAAAGTATTGGTGACATGCTGGAGCGTATAAAAAAACTGGTTTTAAGAGAATTGTTGGTTGAATATCCAGATGTAGATTATTTTGACCGGACAGATTTAATAGAATCAATGCAGGATATATACGGTAAATACAGATGTCCCTTTATTATTATTATAGATGAATGGGACTGTATTTTCAGAGAATACAGGAACGATCATGAAGCACAGGAACGATATCTGGATTTTCTGAGAGACTTGTTGAAGGATCGCTCCTGCATTTATCTTGCGTATATGACTGGTATTCTTCCAATAAAAAAATATGGAACACACTCTGCCCTGAATATGTTTGATGAATTTTCTATGATAGATCCAGGTCCACTGGCGTCCTATGTTGGATTCACGGAAGAAGAAGTAAAAATGTTATGTCAGCAATATGACATGGATATGGTGGAAATAAAGAACTGGTATGATGGATATTCTTTTCAGAATGTGGATTCTATATACAGTCCAAGATCGGTAATAAACTGCATGCGGCTTGGTAAAATAGCAAATTACTGGAATCAGACGGAAACATTTGAGGCACTTCAGATGTATATCGATTTGAATTTTGATGGCTTAAAAGATGATGTGCTAAGTATGATTGCAGGAGAGCAGATACCAGTAAATATCGGAAGTTTTACGAATGATATGACAACATTTCGTACAGAAGATGATGTGTTGACACTGCTGATTCATTTGGGATATCTGGCATATGACGAAATGTATCAGACAGTACGGATACCAAACAGCGAGATAAGAGCAGAATATGTAAATACGGTAGCGGTATCTGATTGGGGGACTGTATCACAGGCGTTGAAAAATTCGGCAGACACACTACAGGCAATCTTGCAGGGGAGAGAACAGCAGGTTGCCGTGGCTATGCAGCAGGCACACTTTGAAACTTCTCATATTCAGTATAATGATGAGAATGCTCTTAGTTATACGATATCACTTGCGCTCTATGCGGCACGTAATTATTATACGGTGCACAGAGAAATGGCGGGAGGAAAAGGATATGCTGATTTAGTATATATTCCAAGGAAGAGTTTTCCAGATAAACCAGCACTGGTAATAGAACTGAAATGGGATAAAGATGTCAGGGGAGCGTTGCAGCAGATCAAAGAAAAAGAGTATTGCCAGAGTCTGGAAGAATATGAAGGAAATATCATATTAGTAGGAATCAATTATAATAAAAAAACAAAGATACATGAATGCATGATAGAAACACAGAGAAAATAACTGAGATTATAAGACAGTTAATATATCTGAAGAAAGGAATGGGCACTATGAAAGGCAGAAGATGCGTAGCAGTTTTTTGTATGACAGCTATGTTGTTATCAGTAAATGAGATGGGAGCAGGATCGTGGAAACAGGGAGAATTAGTTGCAGCTGCGGAGGATTCTATGTGGAAGGAAGTGCCGGAGAATTTTGTATTTTCTAGTGGTGTAGGTGCCTGGGCAACAGAACTTCAGGTGGAAGATGACGGCTCGTTTACCGGAGTTTATCATGATTCGGAGATGGGAGATACCGGCGATGGGTATCCCAATGGTACGGTGTATTTTTGTAATTTTTCGGGTAAATTTACAGAGCCACTGAGATTTGATGAATGTATGTATGAAATGGACCTGGAAGAACTGGAGACAGAGGGAACCGAAGGAGAGTCTTATATTGAAAATGGCGTACGTTATGTGTATTCGGAACCATATGGGATCTCCGGTGGAACACAATTTACATTGTATACACCAGGTCAGCCATATGAAATGGTGTCGGAAGATTTTGCCTGGTGGGTCAGAAGCTCAAGTGGCAGTCAGGAGACGGATTATCTGACCTGCTATGCTATTTGCAATGCTGCAACGCAGGATGGATTCGTCGGCTATGAGAATCAGGAAGGTGAAGACGAATATATTTTTGCCCGATCGGATCATGAATATTTAAACGAACAGGATATTGTGGGAAAGAGCAAAGAGACGATCCAGCAGGCAATCAATGAGATTTATGCCAGACATGGACGGGTATTTCAAAAGTCTGATGTAGCAGCATACTTTGCAGCAAAAAGCTGGTATCATCCGATTCAGGGCAAGACAGATGATCAGATTGTAGCGGAATTTAACAGCTATGAAAAAGCAAATGTAGATTTTCTTGCAAACTATCTGTAAAAAGCCGGATAAAATGTAGTCAGGATGCAGACAACAGAAAGAATAAGGATGTCCGCTTGACGAAGACTTTTGTGCACTTTTGAAAGAATAAAAGGATATTGATTAAAAATATAGGCAGATTGTCCCTTGAATTTCAAGATAATCGGACTATAATAAAAGACAACAAATCAAAGAGAGTTACTTAAATTCGTTGAAGAGAACAAAGTTATTTCCGCAAGGATCTACAGAGAACCTGTATTTGGTGAGAGCAGGGATACCGGAAGAAATAAATATCATCTCTAAGAAGCAGCCTGAATCAAGAATAATGCAGTAGGGCTCGCCGGTTTTCTACCGTTAAAAAGAAAGCGTATGTTGGTACGTTCAGAGCGCTGTGATGACGATCACAGAATCAGGGTGGTAACGCGGAATAGAATTTCGTCCCTGTCGGTGTAGATGATACACTGACAGGGATTTTTTGTTTCACAAAAAGGCCTTATGAAACAAGATCCGGGTTCCTCAACGAAAAAGCACCTTCTTTCGATTCAAAACATTTTCAGGAGGAAGATTCTATGAAGTCTTTACAGAAAGCAAGCAAGTTTTTATCCGATTATACATCGGTTGTCGTGATACTGATCGCAGTCGTTACATTTTTTGTACCTGGCATGATGGGCTGGGTGAACTATCAGCTTTTTACTGATCCAGTGGCCAATAAATTTACCAGTCAGTCTATTATCATTGGCGTGATCATGTTCAGTATGGGGCTGACCTTAACAACCAAAGATTTTCAGATTCTGGCGCAGAGACCTTTTGATATCTGCATCGGAGCGGTAGCACAGTACTTTATCATGCCGTTCCTGGCATTTACCTTATCCAAGGTATTACGTCTTCCAGATGGTATTGCACTGGGACTGATCCTGGTTGGCTGTTGTCCGGGCGGTGTATCATCCAACATCATGTCTTATCTGTGTGGTGGAGATGTGGCATTTTCCGTAGGAATGACAACGGTATCCACGATCCTGTCACCAGTGATGACACCGCTGATGGTTTCCCTGCTTGCAAGAGGAACCAAAATCACCATTCATGGACTGCCAATGCTGGTATCCATTCTGGAAACCGTCATTGTTCCGGTTGCATTTGGATTTGTGCTGAATTTCCTGCTTGGAAAGAAAAAAGCATTCCAGGAAGCGCAGAAAGTCATGCCAGGAATCGCAGTACTTGGCCTTGCATGTGTGGTTGGAGGCGTGATCTCTTCCCAGGGATCCAGATTCTTCCAGTCAGGACTGGTGATCTTTGTGGCAGTGCTGCTTCACAATGGACTGGGATATCTGCTGGGATATGGAGCCGGCAAATTAACCGGAATGAACAAAGCAAAGAAGAGAACGATTTCCATCGAGGTAGGTATGCAGAATGCGGGACTTGCCACCAACCTGGCAACTACTACAGCACAGTTCGCAAACACGCCAGAATCAGCAGTTATCTGTGCCGTATCCTGTGTATGGCATTCCATCTCAGGAACTTTACTGGCAGGAATGTTTGCCATGAGAGATAAAATGCAGGAAAATAAAGCAGCCAGAAAAAATCTGGTTGAAGAATAAAAAGAGAAAGTAAAGGAATTTCAAACCTTTTACTATATATAAGAAAAAGACATCAATGGAGGAATGAAAAAATGTCAGAAACAGCAAGAATTTTTTATCAGGAAGATTGTAACTTATCCTTACTGGAAGGAAAGACCATTGCCATTATCGGTTACGGCAGCCAGGGACATGCACATGCACTGAACCTGAGAGATTCCGGATGCAATGTTATCATCGGTCTGTATGAAGGAAGCAAATCCTGGGCAAAAGCAGAAGCACAGGGATTTAAAGTATACACCGCAGCAGAAGCTGCTAAAAAAGCAGATATCATCATGATCCTGATCAACGATGAAAAACAGGCAAAACTTTATAAAGAATCCATCGAACCAAATCTGGAAGAAGGAAACATGCTGATGTTCGCCCATGGCTTCAATATCCACTTCGGATGCATCAAACCACCAAAATATGTGGATGTTACCATGATTGCACCAAAAGCACCAGGTCATACCGTAAGAAGTGAATATCAGGCTGGCAAGGGAACTCCTTGTCTGGTAGCTGTAGAACAGGATGCAACAGGAAAAGCAAAAGAACTGGCTCTGGCCTATGGCCTTGCAATCGGTGGAGCAAGAGCAGGCCTTTTGGAAACAACCTTCCGTGTAGAGACAGAAACAGACCTGTTCGGTGAGCAGGCAGTCCTTTGCGGTGGTGTATGTGCCCTGATGCAGGCTGGATTTGAAACTCTGGTAGAAGCCGGATATGATCCAAGAAATGCTTACTTTGAATGTATCCATGAGATGAAGCTGATCGTTGACCTGATCTATCAGTCAGGATTTGCCGGAATGAGATATTCCATTTCCAACACTGCAGAATATGGCGATTATGTTACAGGTCCGAAGATCATTACAGAAGATACAAAGAAAGCAATGAAGAAGATCCTGTCTGATATTCAGGATGGTACTTTCGCAAAAGACTTCTTATTAGATATGTCTGATGCAGGAGCACAGGTACACTTCAAGGCAATGAGAAAACTGGCTTCTGAACATCCATCAGAAAAAGTCGGTGCAGAAATCCGTAAACTGTACAGCTGGAACGGAGAAGACAAGCTGATCAATAACTAATTCAATTTCAGAAAAAGGTGCGCAAGATTTTGCGCATCTTTTTTTATGTCAAAATGAGGCTGCTGGATGACCTCCAGGGCATGGAGAAAAAGTGCAGGACCATAAAAATCCAGAAATTGCTCCTGAAGATCTTTCTCAGCAAGATGTTCTGGCCAATGATCTTTCAGTGAATGTGCAAGAAAAAGAGAAGTATACTGGCACATGAGATGTTCAAAGGCGCGATAGTGTGTGGATTCACAGAATCGGTTCATCAGATGTCGGTTGGAACGAGCCATATCCAGATAAAGCTGTAGCATTTTTGCAGGGTCAGAGCAGCGCTCCGCTTTTTTACCCAGATCGGTCAATGCCTCCTGACAGGACCAGTCAATGACATCTCCGATATCTTTAAAATGATAATAGAATGCCTGGCGGGAAATACCGCATTGTGTGGCAAGCATCTGTACATTGAGTTTATCCAATCCTTTTTCTTCTATTAATGAGAACAATTCTTTTGCAATCATTCGTTTCATATTAACTGGCATAATACTTTCTCCTGAAAATGCTGTTAGTTTCTCAAAACTATATTATATGGAAAGAACAGACATAGAATAAATATAAGATAGTATAGCAAAGATCACTAAAATAAGAAAGAATGAATTTTGACAGATTTTAAAAAGTGTAAAGAACTTGAACAGATCATGGAACTTGTATATTTTCCTGATTTCAAATTTATGGTACAAATGTATATCAGATGGAAAGTACTCAAAAAAGTAAGAATGGAGGAGAAAGAATGAACGAAGTAAAGACACCAAAGAAACCGTTTTATGTGTACTATGCGATTGTTCTGCTGGCATTGTTTCTGATCAATGCGCTTCTGGTTCCCAGAATTGCCGGACGTATGATAAAACAGGTGGACTACGACACATTTATGAAGATGACGCTGGATAAGCAGATCGATGAAGTGGAAGTTCAGGATAATCAGATTATTTTTACTTCAAAAGATGACAAGACCATATATAAGACCGGGGTGATGAATGACCCGGATCTGACACAGAGATTGTATGACAGTGGAGCGAAATTTTCCAGTGAGATTGTAGAGCAGATGTCTCCGCTGCTTAGCTTTGTTATTTCATGGATTCTGCCGATTCTGATTTTCTATGTACTTGGTCAGTGGATGTCAAAGAAGATGATGAAGAAAATGGGTGGCAGCAATTCCATGATGTTTGGTATGGGAAAGAGCAATGCCAAGATCTATGTAAAGTCTTCGGAAGGTATCAAGTTCGCTGATGTGGCAGGTGAAGATGAGGCAAAAGAGAATCTGACAGAGATCGTGGAATATCTGCATAATCCGGAAAAATATAAGGAAATTGGAGCGTCCATGCCAAAGGGAATCTTGCTGGTAGGCCCTCCGGGAACCGGTAAAACCATGCTGGCCAAAGCAGTTGCCGGCGAAGCCAATGTTCCGTTTTTCTCCATGTCCGGTTCAGAATTTGTGGAAATGTTCGTAGGTATGGGAGCATCGAAAGTACGTGATCTGTTCAGTCAGGCAAAGGAAAAGGCACCATGTATTGTGTTTATTGATGAGATTGATGCCATTGGAAAAAAACGTGACGGACAGATGGGCGGCAATGATGAAAGAGAGCAGACCCTGAATCAGCTGCTGACGGAAATGGATGGATTTGAAGGAAATAATGGTGTGATGATTCTGGCAGCAACCAACCGGCCGGAATCCCTGGATCCAGCGCTTCTTCGCCCGGGACGTTTTGACCGCCGCGTACCGGTTGAACTGCCAGATTTAAAAGGACGTGAAGAGATCCTGAAGGTGCATGCGAAGAAGATCAAACTGGCAGATAATGTAGATTTCACGAAAATTGCCAGAATGGCATCCGGTGCATCCGGAGCAGAACTTGCCAATATTACAAACGAAGCGGCTCTCCGGGCGGTAAGAGATGGCAGAAAGTATGCCACGCAGGCAGATCTGGAGGAGAGTATTGAGGTAGTTATTGCCGGATATCAGAAGAAGAATGCGATTCTGACAGATCATGAAAAACGTGTGGTATCTTATCATGAGATCGGTCATGCGCTGGTAGCTGCAAAGCAGACGAATTCTGCGCCGGTTCAGAAGATCACCATTGTGCCGAGAACATCCGGTGCACTTGGTTATACCATGCAGGTGGAAGATGGCAACCATTATCTGATGACCAAAGAGGAGATGGAGAATAAAATTGCCACCTATACAGCAGGACGTGCTGCAGAAGAAGTGGTATTTGGCTCTGTGACAACCGGTGCTTCGAATGATATTGAACAGGCAACCAAACTGGCAAGAGCCATGATTACCCGTTACGGTATGAGCCAGGAATTTGACATGGTGGCCATGGAAGCAGTGACCAATCAGTATCTGGGCGGAGACACATCGTTAAGCTGTTCAGCAGAGACGCAGACACTGATCGATAAAAAAGTTGTGGAGCTGGTAAAGAAGCAGCATGAAAAGGCCGGCCAGATTCTGCTGGAAAACAGAGAAAAGCTGGATGAACTGGCTACGTATCTGTATGAGAAAGAGACAATTACAGGTGAAGAATTCATGAAGATTCTGAATTCATAGAAGCCTGAAAGAAATGTGAAATAAGAGGTGTAAGGAATTATGAAAAAAATAGGCAAGGCGATTGCAAAAGGACGTTTCCTGATTTTTATTCTGGCACTGGCACTTTTGGTGCCGTCCGCGATCGGGTATATAAATACAAGAATAAATTATGATCTTTTAAGTTACCTTCCGGAATCTCTGGAAACGGTATCCGGGCAGGATATCATGGTAGATGAATTTGGCATGGGAGCTTTTTCCATGGTTATAGTGGAAGGTATGGATAACAAAGAGGCAGCTGCACTGGAAGCAGATCTGGAAACCATCGATCATGTAAAAGAAGTACTGTGGTATGATGATATGCTGGACTTAAGTGTTCCGGTGTCTATGATTCCGGACAACGTCAGAGATGCGTTCTTCCAGGAGGATGCAACCATGATGATTGCATTGTTTGATAATACGACTTCCGCAGATGAGACCATGGAAGCCATCACTGACATGCGTAAGATGGTGGGAAAAGACTGCTTCATCAGTGGTATGAGTGGAGTTGTCACAGACATTAAGAATCTGGCACTTCAGGAAATGCCGATTTATGTTGTGATTGCAGCATTATTGGCATTATTGGCTCTATTGTTGACGACAGATTCCTTTGTACTCCCATTCATTTTCCTGGCAAGTATAGGATTCGCTATCATATACAATATGGGTACGAATATTTTCCTGGGGCAGATTTCCTATATTACACAGGCACTGGTTGCAATATTGCAGCTGGGTGTTACCATGGACTATTCCATTTTCCTTCTTCACAGTTACGAGGAAGCAAAACCGAACTATGAGAACCGTAATGATGCTATGGCAGAAGCCATTGCCAATACATTTATCTCTGTGGCAGGAAGCTCAGTTACCACAGTGGCAGGATTTGCAGCTTTGATTTTCATGACCTTTGAACTGGGACGTGACCTGGGTATTGTCATGATTAAAGGAGTACTTATTGGTGTGATTTGCTGTGTTACGGTATTACCTTCCATGATTTTGATTTTTGAAAAAGCGATCGATAAGACCAGACACAAACCATTACTCCCATCCATGGATAAACTATCTGATTTTATCATCAAACATTCCTGGATCTGGCTGATTATTTTCGTGATCGCATTTGTGCCGGCACTGAATGGAAATAACGGCGTAGAGCTGTACTACAACATTGACAGTGGACTTCCGGATACTCTGGACAGTGCAATTGCGAATAAGAAACTTTCGGATGAATTCCATATGAGTACTATTCATATGATTATGGTAGACAGCAGTCTGGATGCAAAATCAAAAAAAGAGATTCTGAACAAAGTAGAAGATGTGGATGGCGTCAAATGGGCGCTGGGCTTAAATTCCGTGACTGGTGAGATGATTCCAGACAGCATGATACCAAAGAAACTGACATCCAAGCTGAAATCAGATAATTATGAGATTATATTTGTCTGCTCAGATTATTCTTCTGCAACAGATGAAGTGAATGCGCAGATTGCTTCCATTAATGACATTGTAAAATCCTATGACCCGACAGGAATGGTCATCGGGGAAGCACCGCTGATGAAAGACCTGGAAGATACCACCAGTGTAGACCTGGTAACGGTAAATACCGTATCCATACTGGCGATCTTTGTAATCGTTATGATTGTATTTAAATCAATCTCCCTGCCTGCCATTCTGGTAACGGTAATTGAATTTGCAATCTTTATAAACATGTCGTTCTCATATTACAGAGGAATTTCCCAGCCATTTGTGGCACCGATTGTAGTAGGAACCATTCAGCTGGGAGCAACGGTAGACTATGCGATTCTGATGACGAACCGTTATAAGACGGAACGTATGGCCGGAAAAGAAAAACATGAGGCAATTTCCATTGCCCATAAGACTTCCTTCAAGTCGATTCTGACCAGTGGACTGATTTTGTTTGCGTCAACGGTTGGTGTGGCGTTGTATTCCAATATTGATATGATTCAGTCTATTGTTATTCTGCTTTGCCGTGGTGCGATTATCAGTATGATCGTTGTACTGGTACTGTTACCTGCAATGCTGACACTGTTTGATAAAGTGATTTGTTATACGACAATTGGAATGCGCGGCTGTGCAAAGAAACAGAAATAAAAGATGTATTTAAGAAAAAGGCGAAACATAGGGAAGATGTTTCGTCTTTTTTTCTAAAAAAAATAAGAAAAAACGAAAATTTTCCTTATGAAATATCCTTGACAACTAATCAACGTTAGCATATACTTACAAAGTAGTCATTGAAATGTTAAGAAAGGGAGAGGATGAAAAACATATGCCATTAACGATGGCCAAAACTGGCGAAGAATGCACAATTAAAAAAGTGGGAGGCAAATCCGAAACAAGACGTTTCCTGGAAAGCCTTGGTTTTGTGGTTGGCGCAATCGTGACAGTAGTCTCCGAGAACGCTGGCAATCTTATTGTAAGTATCAAAGAATCAAGAGTTGCCATTGACAAGACGATGGCTAATAAGATCATGGTTTAACGGGAAGGAGAATTTATGAACACATTAAAGAATGTTTCTGTGGGAAATACTGTGACAGTTAAGAGACTGCATGGGGAAGGCCCGATTAAGAGACGTATTATGGATATGGGTATCACAAAGGGCGTACAGGTTTATGTAAGAAAAGTAGCACCGCTTGGAGATCCAATCGAAGTTACAGTAAGGGATTACGAGTTATCTCTTCGTAAAGCAGATGCAGAAATGATCGAAGTAGAATAATTTTTTTTGACCATGGGTTTGCGCACACTAATGTTTTGTAGCATACAAGAACAAAAGTGAGCAAATGATATAGAAACATAGTCTTATAAAACAAGAAGGAGTAAAAATTTATGTCAGTCAAGATTGCTCTCGCAGGTAACCCAAACTGCGGTAAAACGACACTGTTTAATGCACTGACAGGTTCCAATCAGTTTGTTGGTAACTGGCCAGGTGTTACAGTAGAAAAGAAAGAAGGAAAGTTAAAAGGTCATAAAGATGTTACGATCATGGACCTTCCGGGTATCTATTCTTTATCACCATATACACTGGAAGAAGTAGTTGCCAGAAATTATCTGATTGCAGAAAGACCAGATGCCATCCTGAATATCATTGATGGTACCAACCTGGAAAGAAACCTGTATCTTTCTACACAGCTTATGGAACTGGGTATTCCGGTTATCATGGCCGTTAACATGATGGATATCGTAGAAAAGAACGGCGATAAAATACATATTGATAAACTGAGCAAGGCTCTTGGATGTGAAGTAGTTAAAATCTCTGCATTAAAGGGAACCGGAATCAAGGAAGCAGCTGAAAAAGCTGTAAAAGTTGCCCAGAGCAAAAAGATTTCTGCACCAGTACACGAATTCCAGTCTGATGTGGAAGCAGTGATCACAGAAGTAGAAGGCAGACTTGGTAATGCTGTACCAGAAGAACAGAAGAGATTCTTCGCAATCAAACTTCTGGAGAGAGATGATAAGATCAAGGCTCAGATGACATCTGCACCGGATGTGACAGCTGAGATCAATGAACTGGAAAATAAGATGGATGATGATACCGAAAGTATTATCACAAATGAGAGATATGTTTATATTTCTTCCATCATCAAGAGCTGCTACACCAAGAACAAGACTGGTGAAAAGCTTACCATTTCTGATAAGATTGACCGTGTAGTAACGAACCGTTTTCTGGCGCTGCCGATCTTTGCAGCAGTGATGTACATTGTATATTATGTTTCGATCACAACGGTAGGTGGATTCCTGACAGACTGGACCAATGATGTTCTGTTTGGTGAAATCATTCCTCCGGCAATTGAGAGCTTTCTGGCAGCCGTTCACTGTGCTGACTGGTTACAGGGACTGATCCTTGATGGTATCGTAGCCGGTGTGGGTGCGGTACTTGGTTTCGTACCTCAGATGCTGGTACTGTTTATCTTCCTGGCATTCCTGGAATCCTGCGGTTACATGGCACGAGTAGCATTCATCATGGACCGTATCTTCCGTAAGTTCGGTCTTTCCGGAAAATCCTTCATCCCGATGCTGATCGGTACCGGATGCGGTGTTCCTGGTATTATGGCTTCCAGAACCATCGAAAACGAACGTGACAGACGTATGACGATCATGACTACAACCTTCATCCCTTGTGGTGCAAAACTTCCGATTATTGCCCTGATCGCAGGTGCACTGTTTGACGGAGCTTCCTGGGTAGCACCAAGTGCTTACTTCGTTGGAGTTGCAGCAATTATTGTTTCAGGTATCATCTTAAAGAAAACAAAGATGTTTGCCGGCGATCCTGCTCCATTCGTTATGGAACTTCCTGCATATCACTGGCCAACCGTCAGCAACGTACTTCGCAGCATGTGGGAACGCGGATGGTCTTTCATCAAAAAAGCTGGTACTATCATTCTTCTTTCCACAATCGTTCTGTGGTTCCTGATGAGCTTTGGATGGGTTGACGGATCCTTCACCATGCTGGAAGCAGAACAGCTGGATGTAAGTATTCTTTCTAAGATCGGTAGTGCGGTTGCATGGATCTTCGCTCCTCTTGGATTTGGTAACTGGAGAATGGCAGTGGCAGCAGTCAGTGGTCTGATTGCGAAAGAAAATGTAGTTGGTACACTTGGTATGCTTTATGGATTCGCAGAAGTTGCAGAAGATGGTACCGAGATCTGGGCACAGCTGGCTGGCAGCATGACTGCACTTGCAGCTTACTCTTACCTGGTATTCAACCTGCTGTGCGCTCCTTGCTTCGCAGCGATGGGTGCGATTAAGAGAGAGATGAACAATACCAAATGGTTCTGGTTTGCAATCGGATATCAGTGCTTATTTGCTTATGTAATTTCTCTGTGCGTATACCAGATCGGTATGCTGGTAACAGGCGGTGGATTTGGAATCTTCACAGTGGTAGCAATCCTTCTGATCGTTGGAATGATCTACCTGCTGTGCCGTCCTTACAAAGAAAGCACTACATTAACAGAAAATGTAAAAGTAACAGCAAAATAAAGAAATTGAAATCGGTGCACATTTTCTGGTGCACCGATTTGTTTTTCGGTGTATACTATAACATCATGAGCACAGTTTGAAAGAAAGGATGTGTAACATATGGGAACACTTTTCGTAGGAGCAATTGTAGTTCTGATTGTTGCAGCGATTATTCGCAGTATGATAAAAGACAAAAAAGCTGGAAAATCCATTCAGTGTGGTGTGGGATGCGAACACTGTGGAGGCCACTGTAATCATAACTGTCATTGAAAGCTGCCGTTGAAAAGGCTTTTAGCGGTTGCCAAAGAGGTCAGGTTTGGGGTATAATAAACCACAGGCTGGGCCTCTTTTTTTATACAGCGACGAAAAATTAGGAGTGCATTATGAAAGATGATTCTTTAAATAAACTGGCAGTTAAGTCAGGCATTTTTTTTGTGGTCTGTCAGATGCTGATTCGTGGAATCAGTTTTGCTACCACACCGATTTATACCAGACTATTATCAACAGAGCAGTTTGGACAGATACGGGTATATGAATCCTGGCTCCAGATTGCTGTTCCGATCATGTCACTATGTCTTTGGAGAAGCGTAGAGCGTGCCAAATATGATATGCGGGAGAAGTTCGACTCTTATACCTCTGCGGTGCAGAATCTTTCTTATATCTCGATTGCATTGATGACAGGGATTTGTCTGTTATTTAAACCACAGATTCAGAAGTTCTGTGGAATGGATGATGTGATGCTGTATACAGCATTTGGATATATCTTTTCCTATACCAGTGTGCTGTATATGAATCGAAGAGAAAAGCAGAGTATGCGCTATAAGTTTGCAACAGCTGCCTCAGTGCTTCTGGTAGTACCAGCCACGGTGATCTCTATTGGATGGCTGTATATTGGAAATGTCCGTGGAGAATTTGATCAGCTGGTACATTACCGGATCCTTGGATTTTATATTCCACAGATCATTGGCGGCCTGATCATTGCGCTGATTATGGCCGTGCAGGGAAAGAAGCTGTTTTCACTGAAGTATTGGAAGTATGGCTTGCTGTACAGCATCCCCCTGATACCGGAAGTCTTATCTATTCAGATTATGAATCAGGCGGATAAGATTATGATCCAGAATATGGTAGGGGAATGGGAAACAGGAATCTTCGCTGTGGGAACTACCGTATCATTTATTATCTGGATCCTGGAGGATTCAGTATGGAGTGCCTGGCTGCCATGGTTCTTTGAGAAAATATCAAGAGGAGAATCAGCAGATGTAGAAAAACCATGGGAAACAGTTATGCAGGGATTTGGTATGATTTCCTGGTTTGTAGTTATGCTGGCACCGGAGATTGTGTGGATTCTGGGGGGAAGAAAAAATATGGCAGCGATCTGGGTGATTGCGCCTATGGTAACGGGCACTCTGTTTCGATTTTACAGTTACAGTTATACTGCGATTCAGAATTATTATAAAAAAACAGCGCAGGTGGCACTTGGTACTATGCTTGCAATGGTGGTAAACGTCATATTGAATTATGTCTGTATTTTACAGTTTGGATATCAGGCAGCAGCTTATACGACTGCGGTCAGTTATGCATTTCTGCTGGTCCTTCAGGGATGGCAGGAAATGAAGATTACAGGACAGCGGATTATTCCACTGCGTACGACCCTGAAATATGCAGCTGTATTTTTCATTTTGAATCTGCTTTCCATGTCTGCATATAGGATGCCATGGTATGTGCGCTATGTACTGATTCTGGCTGGATGTGCTTTTTCAGTGAAAAAAATTGCACCACAGTTCCTTGGAATTCTGAAAAATATCCGTACGAAAAAAAGTAAGTAAGCATAAGTTGAAAGAAGCGTAAAATTATGTTATAACCTTATTAATTGATTGATAACGATATATTACACAGACGCAGGAGGAAGTAATAAATGAAGCTTTTGGAAGACCGTATCCGTAAGGATGGAAAAATAAAAGAAGGAAATGTGCTGAAAGTTGACAGCTTTTTGAATCATCAGATGGATGTGAAGCTGTTCCATGAGATCGGACTGGAATTCAAGCGCAGATTTGAAGGTCAGGAGATTAATAAGATTCTGACGATTGAAGCATCCGGGATTGGAATTGCCTGCGTAGTGGCGGAAGTGTTTGATGTGCCGGTTGTATTTGCCAAGAAGACACAGACAAAGAATATTGCAGGAGAAGTATACCGTACGCAGGTAGAATCCTTCACCCATGGAAGAGTATACGATATCATTGTTTCTAGGGAATTCCTTGGAAAAGAAGACAAAGTACTTCTGATTGATGATTTCCTGGCGAATGGTAAAGCTCTGGAGGGATTAAGCACACTGGTACAGGATTCTGGAGCAGAGCTGGTGGGAGCAGGTGTCGTGATTGAAAAAGGCTTCCAGGTAGGCGGACAGATCATTCGTGATAAAGGCATTCATCTGGAGTCACTTGCGATTGTGGAAAGTATGGATGATAAAACCGGAACCATTGTATTCCGTGAGCAATAAAGAAGTAAAGATAGGAAGAAATATATGTCATTTGTAATAGAGAAAAAACTGAAAAATGTGATGACCTTATATTATCTCATGAAGCTGGATAAGAAGATTCCAACAGATCGTGAGTTTATTCGAAAACGTCAGGGAAAAAAGGTCCATGAGCTGATGGTAAGTGCCTACAAGATCCCGTTTTACAGAGAACGGTTCGATCAGTGCCATCTGACGCCAGATGATTTTCACAGTGCTGAAGATCTGCAGAAGTTCCCGGTGCTTACCCGTGCAGACTTAAGAGCCTGGATGCAGAAGGAATATGATGCCCATCCGGAGATGCATGAGAGATGGAATGTACTCAGTACCAGTGGATCTTCAGGAACACCACTGAAGTTCCTTCAGACACAGAGAGAGTCAGCATGTGTGGATGCAAACTGGATTCGAGTGCTGATGTATGCAGGGTATCATCCACTTCGGGGAAAGCTGTTTTCTTTTGAAACCAGTCATAAGCATGTGGATGCCAAAAAAGGAGATTCCATTATTCAGAAGTTTGGATTGATGAGACGCCGTGTGGTATCAGAGAAGAATTGTGTGGGAGAAGGTATTCGTGACATCCTGAATGAGGTGAATGAATATCAGCCGGATGTGCTGTGTTTCCGCCGCAATTGTCTGGTGCGTATGGCTCTGTATGCACAGCGTCACAATATGAAGGTACATAAACCAAAGATCTATGTGCCGGTCAGTGAGATGGTGGATGACATGACGCGAAAGGTGCTGGCGGAGACCTTTGGAGATGGGCTGATGGACGCATATGGCAGTTCAGAGACAGGAAGCTGTATCATTCAGGTGCCGGGTGCAGACCTGTATTATATCAACAGCGATACTCATGTGGTGAATATCTATGATGAGGATATGCAGCTGGCCGATGAGGGAAAGGTGATCATTACAACCTTATTTAAAAAGGATTTCCCGATTATCAATTATGAGATCGGTGATCGAGCATCTTCTGTGACACTGGATGGAGTACGTTATATTAAGACGATCAAGGGAAGAGTAAATGACCTGGTCAGACATGAGCACGGAGATGAGACTTCGGCACTGGAGCTGATGAAGATACCGAATGGAATTGTAGGGATTGCACAGTTCCGTTATATCCAGGAATCTTATCATGATATGCGGATCCAGCTGGTGAAGGACCCGGGAAATGATGCACATACAAAGGAAGAGATCGAGGCCTTTTTCCAGGAAAAGATGGAAGCACTTTTTGGTGATGAGTTCCAGCTGCACTTTGACTGGATGGACATCATTCCACCGGATGAGAATGGAAAAATGCGTTGTTTTGCCTGCAAGATGCAGTGAAACAGTAAGAGATAAGTTGTGAATTAGGAGGTGACCGGGGTGTTATATTCGATTGTGATTCCCTGTTATAAATCTTCAAAGACCATCCGTAAAGTTGTGGAGATGACCATGCAGGAGATGGACAGGCTGGGTCGCAGGGAATATGAATTCGTACTGGTAGATGACTGTTCACCGGATGATGGAGAGACCATGGCAGCTCTTATGGGACTGGTAAGAGATTATGCCTGTGTGAAGGTAGTGGAACTGGCTAAGAATGCCGGACAGCATAATGCGGTAATGGCTGGATTGAATGAGGGAAGCGGAGAGGTGTTTATCGCTATGGATGATGATATGCAGACACATCCGTCCCAGCTGGGGAAACTGCTGGATGAATTTGATAAGGGATATGATATTGTATATGGATATTATGAACATAAAGAGCACAGCAAGTTCCGTAACTTTGGCAGTTATGTGAATTACATGACAGTCCGGATTCTGCTGAAGAAGCCAAAGGATCTGAAGACATCCAGTTTCTGGGTGATCCGGAAGTTTGTGCGTGATTATGCAGTGGAGTACAAAAGCGCTTATACGCATTTGCAGGGACTATTTCTGCGGACAACACGTAACATCAGTTCTGTACCGATCCAGCACTTTAAGCGAGAAGTTGGTACTTCGAACTATACTCTGAAAAAGCTGATCAAGCTCTGGTCTAATATTCTTGGATTTTCCATTGTACCGCTGCAGATGGCTACTTATACAGGATTTTTCTTTTCTCTGATAGGAATTCTGGCGGCAATTGGAGTCATTATTTTGAAATTTGTGCGGCCTGCAACCTATATTGGCTGGCCGTCTATGATGGCAACCATTTGTTTCTTCTCAGGACTGAATCTGATGTTCATGGGGATCATTGGAGAATATGTGGGAAGAATATTCTTGGGAATGAGCAAAAATCCTCAGTATGTAGTGCGTCAGGTACATCACAAGGACGCATCTGATGAGGAAGAAAAGGAGAGGTAATGAAAAAGCTGATGATTATGGGTGCCGGAATCTATCAGGTACCATTGATAAAAAAAGCAAAAGAGATGGGAATCTATACCATTGCAGTCAGCATACCGGGTAATTATCCGGGATTTGCCCTTGCAGATAAGGTAATCTATGAAAATACCGTGGATTATGAAAAGATACTGGAAGTGGCAAAGGCTGAAAAGATTGACGGAATCGTGACAGCGGGAACAGATGTTGCTGTGATTACCATCGGTAAAGTATGTGACGAACTGGGACTGTCAGGAATTGGTTTTGAAGCGGCGAAGGTTGCATCGAACAAGATTCTGATGAAGAGAAAATATGAAGAATATGGTGTTCGTACTGCACGTTTCCGTGAGGTTGGCCTGGATGAAGAGGTCGGAGAGAAGATTCAGGATCTGAATTATCCACTGATTGTGAAGGCAGTGGACAGTTCGGGAAGTCGTGGTATCACAAGAGTGAATTCTGAAGCAGGGCTGGAAGAAGCTGTGAATGCGGTGAAGTCCGTTACCAGAACAGATCATTTCATTGTAGAAGAATTCGTCGAAGGAAAAGAGTTTGGAGCACAGGCTTTTGTGCAGAATGGTAAGCTGAAGTTTGCACTGCCTCATGGCGATTATGTATTTCAGGGAGATACCGGAGTGCCGATCGGTCATTTCGCACCATATGATCTGAGTGAAGAAGTGATTGCAGATGCAGAAGAGCAGCTGGAGAAGGCGATTCAGGCTATGGGATTGAACAATTGCGCTATTAATGCAGACTTTATCTTAAAAGATGATAAGACTTATGTGCTGGAGCTGGGAGGCCGTTCTGGTGCTACCTGTCTGGCAGAACTGGTATCCATCTATTATGGATATGATTATTATGAAAAACTGATTCGTGCAGCGCTGGGAGAAGATGTGGAGTTTCCGCAGCAGCAGGCAACACCGAATGCCAGTATGCTTCTTCGCAGTGACAAAGATGGGGTGATTCAGTCTATTACCAATCATAACGTGGAAGATCCTGATATATGTGAGATTCAGTTTGATTATAATGTTGGAGATGCGGTGAAGAAGTTCCATGTGGGGCCGCACCGAATCGGGCATGTCATTACAAAAGGTGATACTCTGGATGCAGCAGTGAAAAAGCTCCATGAGGCACTGGATAATATCGAGATAGTTGTATCGTAACATAAAAAAGAACTGTGGACGAACAGCCCCAAAAGTATGGGTGTGGCCACAGTTCTTTTTCTTTGTCTTGCAACTGTTAAGGAAATAAGTTATAATGATTACAAAACTATTACATATTCAAAAACAAAGGAGAATTTCATGAGAACACGTAGAAAATCCATGCTCATGGTACTAATGTTGATGCTCTTATGCGCAGCAGTTATGCCGACATCTGTATCTGCAGCGAAACTGAGCAAGAAAAGTGCTACCATGTATACTGGAAAAACGTTGCAGTTGAAGGTATCCGGGACTTCGAAGAAGGCGACCTGGAAAAGCAGCAAAAAGTCAGTTGCAAGAGTGAACAAGAACGGGAAAGTGACTGCTGTGAAAAAAGGGACAGCAGTGATCCGGGCAAAGGTAGGAAAGAAGACATATCAGTGTAAAGTAACTGTGAAACAGAGAGCGACAAGTGTTTCTCTGAATAAGAATTCATATTTTATGATACCTGGAAAGACCTGGACTCCGAAAGTTACGGTAAAACCATCGAATACCAATGATAAGCGGATCCAATGGAGCAGCAGCAATAAATCAATAGCCAGAGTAGACAGCAAGGGAAAGATCACTGCGGTGGCAAATGGAACAGCGGTCATTACGGCGATGGCAAAAGATGGAAGCAAGAAAAAAGCAATCTGTACCATCTATGTACTGAAAGGTGGATCTGGCACAGAAAAGAAAGAAGATACTGTAACATCGAATACCACAACATCAGGTGCAGCAACGGGAACTACTCAGACTGGCGAATCCGCTCTGGCACGGAAGTTCCTGACGATACTGGAAAAGTATTCTCAGCAGGTTCAGAGTGATGCAGCCAATGGAACTGCAAAATGGATCTATTCCAATGCAGGTTCGGTAGGTTATACCTGGAAGCTGGCTCTTGCGGATGCACAGAATAAAGGACAAAGTGCTTGCAATTGTGCACTTTTGGCTCGCTGGGGATTAAGAGATCTGGGGATCATCAATAAGAAGAATTTCTGGGGAGAAAAAGGTGGAGAGATTACTTACCGGGGAGATGTGAAGGAGCAGCTTCTGAAGCACTGTACAATCACCCGTGTATATAAGACACCGGATCAATTAATTGCAGAAGGCAATTTGCTTCCAGGAGATATCTGTACTTGGGTAGAATATGGACATACCAATGTCTATGCAGGAAATGGACTCTGGTATGATGCTGGAAGAAATGGAAGCATTGGCGGATACAAGAACGGAAAGTTTCAGTTCCAGACATTCGGTCCGGCAGCGACGATCAACATGAGTGGAACAACAGTTGGATATATTATTCGACTTGTGAAATAAAAAGATATAAGAAAAGAGGTCCTGGAAAAAAGGACCTCTTTTTTGAAATACTTTTTGAAAATTATTTATGCAATACATATTTTTTGATTGCTTCAAAACTTTCAGCACTGATAACGTGTTCCATCTTGCAGGCATCTTCCGTGGCAACAGTAGGATCGACTCCAAGACTGATCAGCCAGGAGGAAATCAACTGATGACGTTCATAAATCATCTCTGCAATAGCACGTCCACTTTCTGTCAGATAAATAAACCCGGCATCTGTGACAGTGATATGCTCTTTCTCTCTGAGATTCTTCATAGCAATGCTGACACTGGACTTTTTAAAACCAAGTTCATTTGCTATATCAACTGAGCGTACAACCGGAAGGCGCTTGCTCAGGATCAGTATTGTTTCCAAATAGTTTTCTGCAGACTCATTCACTACCATTCTAATATCCCCTAACTTTTACAAAAAAACAATTCATTTCTTGTTAAGTATAACACAATTTAGTTGGATAGGCAAACAGATATTTATTGCATTTTCCAATAAACGGGATTAAAATGGTTACTTAAAATGAGCCCATACGCAGAAAGGAAATGAGAGAGCATGAAAAAGGGACAGATCAAAAGTGGAGGAATCTTATTATTAACAGCCATCATATGGGGCGTTGCGTTTGTAGCACAGAGTGTAGGAATGGATTATGTGGGACCATTTACCTTTAACTGTGTACGCTTTTTTATTGGGGGCATCGTACTGATTCCATGTATAGCAATACTGAAAAAATGGAATGGGACAGAAGGGGAATCAAATAAAGAGGATCTGAGAACTCTTTGGATTGGTGGAATTTGTTGTGGAATTGCACTGGCGGCAGCAAGCTGCCTGCAGCAGATTGGAATTATGCATACGACAGTAGGAAAAGCTGGCTTTATTACCGCATGTTATATTCTTCTGGTACCCGTATTCGGATTGTTTTTTCACAAAAAATGTGGGATTCTGGTGTGGATCGGAGTGCTCCTGGCAGTAGCAGGACTGTATTTTCTCTGTATCAATGAGAATCTGATGATTGGAAAAGGCGATATTTTTGTATTTTTATGTGCGATCGTTTTTGCAATTCATATCCTGGTAATTGATCATTTTTCACCGAAAGCAGACGGAGTCAAGATGTCCTGCATACAGTTCTTTGTCAGCGGAATCCTGTGTCTTGTTCCGACGCTGGTTCTGGAACATCCACACATGGCACAGCTGCTGGCAGCGTGGCAGCCGATTCTGTATGCCGGAGTACTTTCCTGTGGAGTCGCGTATACGCTTCAGATTATCGGACAAAAAGGCATGAATCCGACAGTAGCTTCGTTGATTCTCAGTCTGGAATCCGTAATTTCGGTGCTGGCAGGAATTCTGATCCTGCATCAGACACCGACATCACGGGAAGTTCTGGGTTGTATTCTGATGTTTACTGCGATCCTGCTGGCGCAGCTTCCGACTCCGTCGAAGAAAAGTCGGCAGTAGTACCTTTGGCAGCCAGATCCAGGAAGGAGATGGCTGCTTCTGTGTGTTCGCTATAGGAAGTCACACAGAGGATAGCTTCTTTCGCTGTTCCGCCAAAGAAAGTGTAGAGTGGTGTGTCTGCAATATCCACACCGTAAGGAAGCTCAGGACCAGTACTGGTGATCTGATCTTCATTATCCCGTTCTTCAGTATGACCAAGAACCAGATGAGAAGAAAAGGCATCTGATGCATCCGGGGAAAGAAGGTCTGTAAGATCCTGATAGAAGCCAGAAGCACTTTCAGAGGCAAATATCTCCTCATCACAAATGACAATATCAATGTCTCCGGTCACCAGCTTCGTGGTGAATGCCATCTGCTGATTCGGATCCTCCAGATAATAGTTGCTGACTGTTACCAGCTGATGCCTGCCATCAGCGTGATAGTAATTCTGTAGATAATCTGTCAGATCTTCATAGTTCGAAATAGCCGTATCATTGATCACAGCAATGCTCAGCACCGTCTCCTGATGACGGAAGAAGATGGTATAGATCAGACTGACAGCGACTACGAGAAGCACGATGGCCAGAATACAGAACTTCAGATAATAGTCCTTGAAATATTGCAGTCGCTGACGACCGGAAAGTCCGGAAATATCCTTCTTTCCAATAGAATCATCCCGTTTCTGATACAGGATAAAATCATCGTCAAGGGCTGTTTTTTTCTGATTGATGTCCATAAGAAAACCCTCTTTCATTTGTTTAGGTAAAGTCTAACACGGAATGAAAAAAAAGTGTATTAAATCTTTATGAAGTATGCTATACTTAAGATTAAGTGAGGGCTGCTTGCGCAGAACTCAGAAAGTTAGCGACAAAGGGGTAAAAAATGAAACGAGTATTACTGAAATTAAGCGGAGAAGCTCTGGCTGGCGACAAAAAAATGGGCTTTGATGAACCAACAGTTCTCAAGGTTGCAGAGCAGGTAAAACAGCTGTCTGATGCCGGAATCGAGATCGGGATCGTGATTGGCGGAGGCAACTTCTGGAGAGGAAGATCCAGCGAGAATATTGACCGTACCAAAGCAGACCAGATCGGAATGCTTGCGACTGTGATGAACTGTATTTATGTATCCGAGATTTTTCGATCCGTTGGAATGAAGACGCAGGTGCTGACACCATTTGAATGTGGATCCTTTACCAAGCTGTTTTCCAAGGACAGAGCGAATAAGTATTTTTCCAGAGGAATCGTGACATTCTTTGCAGGTGGAACCGGGCATCCGTATTTTTCTACGGATACAGCTACTGTACTTCGTGCCATTGAGATTGAAGCAGATGTGATCCTTCTGGCAAAGTCTATTGACGGTGTATATGACAGTGATCCGAAGTCCAATCCGGATGCCAGGAAGTATGACGAGATCAGTATTCAGGAAGTGATCGACAAACGACTGGGTGTAGTGGATCTGGCAGCATCTATTTTATGTATGGAGAATAAGATGCCTCTGCTGGTATTTGGACTGAATGAAGAGAATAGTATTGTGAATACTGTGAATGGTGTATTCAGCGGAACAAAAGTGACTGTATAAAGAGAGAATCAGGAGGACAGAATATGGACGAAAGAATTAAAGTATATGATGAGAAGATGACAAAGACATTTAACAACCTGCTTTCCGAATTCGGATCTATCCGTGCAGGCCGTGCGAATCCACACGTTCTGGATCGTATCATGGTAGATTACTATGGAACACCTACACCAATTCAGCAGGTAGGAAATGTAAATGTACCGGAACCACGTATGATTCAGATTCAGCCTTGGGAAAGCAGTATGCTGAAGGCAATCGAGAAAGCAATCATGACTTCTGATCTGGGTATTAATCCAACCAATGATGGTAAAGTCATCCGTCTGGTTTTCCCGGAACTGACAGAGGAACGCAGAAAGGATCTGGCAAAAGAGGTTAAGAAAAAAGGAGAAGCTGCCAAAGTTGCAGTGAGAAATATCCGCCGTGATGCCAATGATGCATTTAAGAAACTGAAAGGTTCTGATGTGTCAGAAGATACCATCAAAGAACTGGAAGAGCAGACCCAGAAGCTGACTGATAAGTATATCAAAGAAGTTGACAAAGCAATTGAAGAAAAGTCAAAAGAAATCATGACAGTATAACAGAGGATACAAAGATATGCGGCTGCTGCAGATGGAAGTCTGTGGCAGCCTTTATCTATATGATACAAGACAGTGGTATTTGTACAGGAGTTGGAGGATCTATGGAAGAAGGAAGAGAAAGCTTACGCATTCCACAGCATGTGGCGATCATTCTGGATGGAAATGGTCGATGGGCAAAAAGTAAAGGAATGCCAAGAAATTACGGACATTCCAGAGGAGCAAAAAATCTGGAAGTCATTTGTGAAGATGCATATAATATGGGAATCAAATATCTGACAGTATATCTGTTCTCTACAGAGAACTGGAAACGTTCCAAAGAAGAAGTAGATGGTCTGATGCGTCTGTTCCGCAGTTATACAAAGACCTGTATCAAAACAGCACAGAAGAATAATATGAAGGTACGTGTCCTGGGAGATCCGACTGCATTGGATGTGGATCTGCAGGCAAGTCTGAAAAAGCTGGTAGAGAGTTCGAAAGATAATACCGGATTGAACTTTCAGATTGCCATTAACTATGGAAGCCGTGATGAAATTGTCCGTGCAATCCGCCACCTTACCCGAGACTGCCTGGATGGAAAGGTGCAGCCGGAGGAGATCACGGAAGAGATGTTTTCCGGCTATCTGGACACCAGAGAAGTACCAGACCCGGATCTGCTGATTCGTACCAGTGGCGAACTGCGTCTGTCCAATTATCTGATGTGGCAGCTGGCTTATACAGAATTCTATTTTACCGATATTCCATGGCCGGCATTCACGAAAGAGAATCTGTGGCAGGCCATTGAAAAATACAATAAGAGAGAACGCCGGTATGGTGGCGTCATAGGGGAGAAATAATATGTTTGGAGTAAGACTTCGAAGTGGAATCATTCTGGTTGCCCTGGCATTACTGACAATCATTTCCGGAGGCTATGTGTTATTCGGAACGTTGCTGGCGATTTCTCTGATCGGATTGGGAGAACTGTACCGTGCTGCGCAGATCCAGAAAAAAGATACAAAGGGACTGGCGGTAACCGGTTATCTGGCAACGTTTTTTTACTATGGAATGCTTCTTTTGAAACTGGAAAGTTATAGCACCATGCTGTTGATTTTTATTCTGGTTGCATTTTTATTTGTGTATGTATTTACATTTCCAAAATATCACAGCGAGCAGGTCATGGGAGCATTTTTTGGAGTAGTTTATGTCAGTGTGATGTTGTCCTACATTTATCAGACAAGGAATCTGCCAGACGGAGCGTATCTGGTGTGGCTGATTTTCCTGTGCTCCTGGGGGTGTGATACCTGTGCTTACTGTGTAGGTATGTTGATTGGAAAGCATAAGATGTCGCCGATTCTGAGTCCGAAAAAATCAGTAGAAGGAGCTGTCGGAGGAGTAGTGGGAGCTGCTCTGCTGGGTGCAATCTATGCGGCTGTAGTTGGAAAATATCTGCAGGCAGAGAATCAGGTAGTGATGTATGCGGTAATCTGTGCTGTGGGAGCATTGATTTCTATGGTAGGTGACCTGGCGGCATCAGCGATTAAGAGAAATCATGAGATCAAGGATTATGGAACCCTGATTCCAGGGCATGGTGGAATACTGGATCGTTTCGACAGTGTAATCTTTACAGCACCGATTATTTATTTCCTGGCAAGTACATTTATTCATTAAAAAAACACAGGTTTATGAGATGATAAAGAGGTAAAAATTATGAAGACAATCGCAGTACTCGGCTCGACCGGGTCGATAGGAACACAGACTCTGGAAGTGGCCAGAGCTAATGGAGATTTAAAGATAGCCGCCTTGGCAGCAGGACGTAATATAAAGCTTCTGGAGAAGCAGATCCGTGAGTTCTCACCGCGGGTAGTTGCAGTATGGGAAGAAGAGGCAGCCAGAGACTTAAAGACAGCCATCAGTGATTTGGATGTGAAGATCGTCACAGGTATGGATGGTCTGATTGAGATCTCTACATTGCCGGAGGTGGAAGTACTGGTAACGGCTATCGTTGGGATGATCGGCATTCGTCCGACAGTAGAAGCAATTAAAGCAGGAAAGGACATTGCTCTTGCCAATAAGGAGACTCTGGTTACGGCAGGGCATATTATTATGCCACTGGCAAAAGAGCATGGAGTAAAGATCCTTCCAGTGGACAGCGAACATAGTGCTATTTTCCAGTCTCTGAACGGAGAACAGCATGGTCAGATTGACAAACTGCTGATTACCGCATCTGGGGGCCCGTTCCGTGGAAGAAAAAGAGCAGATCTGGAACAGGTGAAAGTGGAAGATGCCCTAAAGCATCCAAACTGGGCTATGGGACAGAAAATCACGATAGATTCGGCCACACTGGTGAACAAAGGTTTGGAAGTGATGGAAGCTAAGTGGCTGTTTGGAGTAGATCTGGATCAAATTGAAGTAGTGGTACAGCCGCAGAGTGTGATCCATTCCATGGTACAGTTCGTGGATGGAGCAGTGATCGCTCAGCTGGGCACGCCGGATATGAAGCTGCCGATACAGTATGCCCTGTACTATCCAGACCGGCGTTATCTGGCAGGAGAAAGACTGGATTTTGCAAAGCTGGGACAGATTACATTTGAAAAACCGGATATGGAGACATTCCTCGGCTTGCCGCTGGCACTGAAGGCATCCAGAGAGGGTGGTTCTATGCCGACGGTGTTCAATGCGGCAAATGAACGGGCGGTCAGTAAGTTCCTTCACAGAGAGATTGGATTCACGGATATTTATCAGATTATTATCGAAAGCATGGAACAGCATAAGAGCATCCAGCAGCCTACGATAGAGGAAATTCTCGATACCGAGAAAGCAACATATGAATTTATTGAGAGCAGGTGGTAGATTGAGCATTCTGATAGCACTGATCATATTCAGTCTGATTATTATTTTTCATGAATTGGGGCATTTTTTACTGGCGAAGGCAAATGGTATCACAGTGGTAGAATTTTCCCTTGGCATGGGACCAAGACTTCTTAGTAAGGAATGGCATGGCACCAGATATTCCTGGAAATTGCTGCCCTTTGGCGGCTCCTGCATGATGCTGGGAGAAGATGAAGCAGCAGGCGAAGAGGGATCTTTTGGCAGCAAGTCAGCGCTGGCCAGGATTTCTGTGATCGCGGCCGGACCGATTTTCAATTTTATTATGGCATTCGTAGCAGCAGTGATCATTACGGGATGCGTCGGATATGATCCGGCAGTGGTGTATAAGGCTTCAGATGGTTTCCCGGCACAGGAAGCTGGTATTCAGACCGGAGATGTGATTACAAAGATGAATGGAAAACATATCCAGCTTGCCAGGGAAGTAAGTAATTACGTTTCGTTCCATCAGGGAGAGACTGTGACCGTCACTTATGAAAGAGATGGAAAAACCTATGTGACTACACTGGAACCTCAGGAAACAGAAGATGGCAGATATCTGCTGGGGCTGTCTATGAATAGTGGATATGTCAAAGGCGGTGTGGGAAAAACCCTGTTTTATGGAGCATATGAAGTAAAATACTGGATTGATATTACCTTACAGAGTCTGAAGATGCTGGTGAAAGGCCAGGTAGGTGTCAAAGATATGTCTGGTCCGGTTGGTGTGGTAGATATGATCGGAGAAACTTACACAGAGAGTGTCCAGGTCAGCTGGTTTGCAGTGTTTGTAAATATGCTGAACATTGCAATCCTTCTGTCAGCCAATCTGGGCGTCATGAATCTCCTGCCATTGCCGGCATTGGATGGAGGCCGTCTGGTGTTCCTGATACTGGAATTGATCCGTGGCAAACGTATCAATCCGGAAAAAGAAGGTATGGTACATTTTATTGGACTGATGGCACTGATGGTGCTCATGGTAGTGGTTCTGTTCAGCGATGTGATGAAATTAATGTAAGACACCAACAAAGCGTCTGTGTGAAAACACACAGGCGTTTTTTGAACAATTATGGGGAAAGAGAACAGATATGAGTATTGAAGTAGAGATCAAATTGAAGATCCGTGATAAAAACAGGCTGATAGAAAGTTTGCGTGATGTTGGGTTCCAACAGGGAGACCTGGTATCGGAATCGGATATTTACTATACATCTAGGCATCATGATTTTGAAAAGCTGGATGAGGCACTTCGCATTCGCAGTATCCAGAATCTGTCCACAGGAGAAAAGTCTTCTGTGATTACGTTTAAGGGGGCTAAGACAGACAAACGCTCCATGACCAGGAAAGAACTGGAGACGGAAGTGGGAGATCCGAAGATTGCAAGAGAGATTCTGGAAAGTATTGGATTCACTCCGGTTCCGTCAGTGGAAAAGGAACGTCAGCATTTTTATATGCAAAAGATCACAGCTTGTGTGGACAGGGTGAAAAATCTGGGTGATTACCTGGAACTGGAAAAGATGGTGGATGTGGAAGAAGAAAAAACAGAAGCCTTGCAAGAACTGGAAGAAGTATTGCAAAGATTGGATTATTCTATGGAAGACACCACAAGAACTTCTTATTTGAGTATGTTAATGAAGCAAAAACAGATTACAGAGAGTATGGGAAATGAGAAAAACAGATAAGAAAACGAATAATATTATAGAAATAACAGATTTTTTTTCGCCGGAGCTGGATGCGTATGCCAGACTGAGTGAAAATCAGTTATTGAATCGGGCGGAACCAGAAAATGGAACACAGGAAGTGATGGATGTTCTGAAACTGTGCCATGAAGTGCCAGTGTATACGGCGGAATTTGATGTGCTGACCAGATTGACTGGTTTTGCGCTGACCCGTGGAATGCTCTGCGCCATGTATCGGCATCCACTTCCGTCAGTAGAGGAGATATGCAGGGATGCCAGAAGAATTGCAGTTCTGGAAGAAGTGGTGAATCCGACGAATGTAGGAGCAATTTTTCGCTCTGCGGCAGCACTGAATATGGATGCGGTGATACTGACAGCCGGATGCAGCAATCCGCTGTACCGCCGGACTATCCGTGTGAGTATGGGAACTGTATTTCAGATTCCCTGGACGATTCTGGATAAAAAGATGGCATGGCCGCAGGAAGGAATGGGAATCTTAAAGGCAGCAGCCAGTGCAGTTGCATTCTGGGAGCTGGGAAGACGCAGATCATGAATGTGCCACTTATGTCACTTCCGCCTCCATTCCCGTCATTTTTATTGAAAAAAATGTAAAAAAATGTAAAATATTTGGTAAAGAAAGCGAAAGGAGTCGGAAACGATGATGAAAAAAAGAGTATTAGCGCTTATGGTGGCTGGAATGATGGCATTTGGAGGTACAATGCCTGTATTTGCAGAAGCAGAAACTGAGACTGAAGCACAGAGCGAAGATCCTATCGTATGGAGCTATGAAGAGATTGATCCGGATGTATATGACGGAGAATGGATCTCCTTCGAATATGGATTTGATCTGTACCTTCCGACTGACTGGGAAGAGGCTGATATCAGTGATTCTGATAACATGGTATATGCTCTGAACAGTCCGGATGGAAAAATGTCTATGGCAATTACCTGCAATACAGCAGAAGAGATGGGAACCAAAGCAGAACTGGATGCAGTGAAAGCAGCATTGGAATCAGAAGGATTTACAGGTCTGGCTGATGCAGAGATTAATGGCATCAGCACGGTTGGATTTGACGGGGAACAGAATGTAAGCGGTATTGCGTTTGTAGGCGAGAGTGGAAATATGTACAGCATAATTGTAGGGCCAGTAGAAGATGAAGAGTCTCAGGCAATTGCCTTAAATATTTTCAAATCTTTCAGTGAAACTGAGACAGAAGAAGATACAGAAGCTGCATCATAAGAACAGAAAGCAGGAGAAAACAAGACCGGGCATATGTAGAATATGTCCGGTTACTTTTTTGCATTGGTTTACAACATTACACTAAAGGTATCATGACATCAACATAGAATCTTGAATCATCATTGGAAAACTGTGCGATACCATTATATTTTTCTACAGTGATCTGAATGGAAGTCAGACCGATGCCATGACCATTGGGACGAATGGTCTGATAGTGACCATTTTTTTGTTTTGTTATGCCATCAAAAGTATTGGTGGAGACAATATACAGCCAGGCATCGTGTTGGCTGGTGACAGATAACTGAATACTTCTTTTCTCCGGAGAAGTGGTACGGCATCCGTCTATGGCATTTTCCATAATATTACCAAGAATGTTGCACAGATCCACATCTGTGACAGGAAGCCGCTCTGGAAGCTCGAAGTTCAGACTGACTTGGATATCTGCTTCACGGGCAGATGGAACCAGATGATTTATCAGGGCATTTACGGCATTGTTTTTACAGTAAACAGCAAACTGGTTGACAGGAAGTGCACTCAGGTACCGGTCCAGGTAATGATCCAGAGAGTCATAGTCTTTAGCCTCAGACATCATCTTCAGGGTATGGAGTGAGTGACGGAAATCATGACGGACGCGGGATGTCTCTTCCATGTATTTACACTGTTTAAGATATTGAGATTCCTGCATTTCCAGAAAATGATTGCGCTCGGCAATTCGTGCAGAACCCAACATACCAATAGCAATAAAATAGAAAAGTACATAAATCATTAGCATCAGGGCAAGCGTAATTCCAAGTACACACCAAAAAATGAGAAACATACGGTTTACATATAAAGTCTCATGTTTATGCGGAATGATGAGTATATTCAGTCCCAGAAAGGTACCAGAGATCAGGACAGTTGTGTACCAGACATTGGACGCGGAAAGAGAATCTATCAGGAAGCTGCCATAATGAGATAATGGATAAGCCAGTAACAA
This sequence comes from uncultured Marvinbryantia sp., assembly GCA_934408725.1. Taxonomy (GTDB): domain Bacteria; phylum Bacillota; class Clostridia; order Lachnospirales; family Lachnospiraceae; genus Marvinbryantia. The sequence continues at coordinate 2,169 of CAKRVB010000014.1, read as the reverse complement.
AAACATGATCAGACTGATGCCAAAATGGAAAAGACTTGTATCCAGCCGGGCGACAAAGGCTGTTGCCTGAGGATATCGGACAGCATCATAACCATTGGTGAAGTTCGCAGAAAAACTCAAAAGTGAACAGATAAAGACGAAAACGGCAAGAGACTGGCTGAAGTTGGTGCGTACAGAAGAATGAAAGATCAGGAAAAACAAAAATAACAGCGGCAGGGTAAAAAAGTTGTCATTCAGAGAAAAAAGACATTTAAAATACGAAACAACCGGAAAGCAAACAAAAAAGACCAGAAAAATAACCAGAAAGACTTTTTTCCTTTCATATTTTAACTGATTTTTTACGGGCAAATAGCATAAAAATGCAGCAGGCAGGAATGGCAGATAGGATGTTACCTCTGCACAAAAACGGGAAATTGTCATGGCAATCCTCCTTGTGGCATGTGTTCAGAACGTATTTTCTGGAAGATATAATTTTTCCAGGTCTGCTCAATCTGTTTACAGTTTTTCACATTTGCAGGAAGCTGAAATCCGTTTTCCAGATAGCAGGAGTGATCTGCAAAGCGGATAACAGAGTCCATATTTACCAGAACCCCGCGAATAATCAGAAGAAAACGTGGATCAGTTGACAACTGCTCGCATATAGAACTGAAATTCATTCTGGTAATATAATTGTGCCCCCGTTTAGTCATAATTTCTGCATAGTGATCGGAAGAACGGACAAACAAAATATCGGAATAGGGGATATTATGCGTTTCTCTGTTTGCCACAAAAGAAAGCAGATTCTCTTCTTTTGTGGTGCGCTTCATCAGATCATCCATTAACTGAAAGATTCTGCTGCGGTCAAAAGGTTTGATGACGTATTCATAAGCATGGAACCGGAATGCGTCAGCCATGTGTTCAGAACTGGATGTGATGAAGACAAGAGGAAGATCCGCATCTGTTTTTCGAATAATCTGTGCGGTTTCCAGTCCTGTCATGCCGCCCATATAAATATCCAGAAATACGGCAGCGTATTGGCAGGGATGGAAGTTCTTCAGAAATTCCTCTCCACTGGAAAAACAGCGCAGGATCAGTTCACCGGAATGATGGGCGGCATATTCGGTCAGTATGGAATACAGTTTTTGACGGTCTGCGCTGGTATCGTCAATAAGTGCAAAAATCATAGTAAGTATCTCCATTAAAAAAAGTTGTTTTTATTATAGCAGAAAAGGAAGAAAAAGTGCTTGCAATTTTGAAAAAATATGCTAGGATAACCAAGTTTGATTTGGGTAGTAATTGGAAACGCACATCCTTCGGATGATAACGAACAACACTGGAAGCAGAAAAGTTTATGTTATCATAGGGAGGATTTTTTATGCCAAAAACAAAATTTGAAGATGTGATTTTCACTGCGATCATGGCAACTGTCATGAGGAACTGATGGGAGAACAGATCTGGAAGGGAGAGATGGAGATCCCGAATATCATAATGCTGGGACTGTCCGAGAAACTGTCAGAGCAAAAAGAAGGAAATACGCTGCACCGCTTACTGGGGATATTATTTTCTAATACGCTGGATGCAGATGAAAAAATCAGCATACTGGAAAAAGAATACCATATACCCATGGAAGAAAAAAGCAGGGAGGGATTAAACACTATGTGTAATTTAGGCCAGGGAATCAGAGAAAAAGGAATAGCAGAGGGAAGGATTACCGTCGGCAGTTGATGAAAGAACTGGGAATTTAGGACAATAAGCGGGAATCCTCGGCAATTCAATTACCGAGATGAAAGCGTAGGATTGTGCATATCTGCACATTGAAAATAATATAATAATCTCCCGACTCTTGATATGAATGCCGTAACTGACATATAATCAATCGAAAATATGTTCGAACATTTGCTGCATGTTTCTACTCATTATGTTATACTATATGATGAAAGAAAATCTAATACATTACAGGACTTGCGTGTGTAATATCAACTACCATATGGTATGGTCAGTGAAATACCGGAGGAAGATATTAAAACCAGAAATCGAAGAATATGGACAAGGCATGGAAATCTTTTTATGTCCTGAAAAAGACCGGAGGGATCAAAGAACTAAATCCGCCCCATTTTAAACAGGACAATATACCTGTTACATACATGCAGATGGGGATCCGGCATGAGAAAGGTTCAGACCAGCTGCGGC
>CAKRVB010000013.1 GCA_934408725.1 uncultured Marvinbryantia sp. | reverse complement strand
AAATGGAGAAATGAATATCACACAGAAGCAGTTGTATGATGATTACATAAAAGCAAGAAAATTAGGCGAAAGGGGGTAATCGTATCGATAAAGCATTACTAAATATAAATGAATTTTGTGAGTATATGGGGATTGGGAAAACAAAGGCAAGAGAACTGTTGAACAATCCGAAAAATAGATTTACAGTACGCATTGGTAATCGGCTGTATGCAAATAAGAAATTACTTGATGAATGGCTAGAATATCAATGCAAAAGGGCTTGAAAAGAAAATGGGGTGTCGATATAATGAAAATTGAAATATTTACTTTACCATATTTCTTTCAGTAGAAGAAAGGAAAGTTGGTATGGGTAAAGATTTAAAAGGCAAAGAACTCGGTAAGGGAATTTCACAGAGAGCAGACGGACGCTATATTGCAAGATTTACAAGTAAAACAGGGAAACGTAAAACGCTTTATGATTTTAAACTGAATGAATTAAAACGGAAGTTGCGAGAAGCGGTTTATGAAGATGAACATGGTTTGAATGGCAATGGCGAAAGTATCACTTTAAACGCATGGTATGTAACGTGGACAGAGTTGTATAAGAAGAAAACAGTTAAAATGACTACGATATATAAAAACCACAGTTACTACAATTCAAGAGTGAAGAACTCTATCGGAAAGATGTATTTGCAGGACATTAAAACATATCACGTTCAGAAGTTTTTAAATGACTTGATAGACAGCGGTCTTGCACATGGAACAGTATCGAATATCAGATTTATGTTAAGTGATATGTTTGATAAAGCAGTATTGAGTGAATACATCAGAAAAAATCCCTGTATCGGCGTGGAAATGCCAAAAGAAGTGAAAAAAGAAAGACGTGTATTAACAAGAGAAGAACAGGAGAAATTTTTTACATTTGCTTCTTCCTACATACACATCAATGTTCTGAAATTTGCTGTGACAACAGGCTGTCGGATTGGAGAAGTGCTGGGACTAAAATGGGAAGATTGTGACTTTGAAAAAAGAGAAATTACAATCAATAAGACAATTCATTATTCAAAGGCTTCTAGTCCCGTAGAGGGTTCAAAGTTTTTCTATACGACTGCAAAAACCATATCCAGTAATCGTGTAATTCCTATGACAGATGAAGTGTATGAGATTTTGCAAAATCAGAAGATAAAGCAGACAGAACAGAAGATGTGGAAACGCTCAATATGGAAACAGCACAAAGAATTTCAAAACTTGGTATTTACCTGTTCGGACGGTTCGCCAGTTTATTATTATAACGTCAATAGTGCAATCAAAGACTATGTGGCAAAAATCAATGTAATAGAGATTGAACTAGCAAAGGAAGAAAAGAGAGAGCCGAAGATATTTGAACTGTTTACCTGCCATACTTTGCGACATACATACGCTACAAGGTGTTATGAAAATGGAGTAGACCAACAGGTAGTGCAGAAACTTTTAGGTCATTCCACATTGGCAATGACAACTGATTTATACACGCACGTTTCAGAAGAAAAGAAAAAAGAAGAAGTAGCCGAACTGAAAATATTGGCTTAAAATTGGAGTAAAAATGGAGTAAATCAGAAGATAGATAGCGAAAAACAGCGTAAAATCAACATTTTCGAGTAGATATAAATATTGTAATGAAATAGTGAAAAGAACCCTGGAATTTTTTTGAAAAAAGAATTCCGGGTTCTTTTTTTGTGAGGAGAACAAAGGTCTTAACAAGCGAAAGGTTTTTTGATATACTGAACAGGAAAGTGATATACACATTGCATATTTTTCAGAAAGATGAGGATAATTCTCATGGCATTAGACGGACTAGTGATTGCCGGAATGGTACAGGAGCTGAATGCCTGTATTCTGGGCGGCAGAATTAATAAAATTGCACAGCCGGAAGCGGATGAGCTGATGCTTACGATTAAAAGCGACAGACGCCAGCAGTACCGGCTGCTGATCTCTGCGGGAGCCAGTCTCCCGCTGATCTATTTTACAGAGCAGAATAAGACTGCACCTTTGACAGCACCGAATTTCTGTATGCTTTTACGAAAGCATATTGGCGGTGGGAAGTTTACCAGAATCTGGCAGCCGGGGATGGAACGTATTATTAATTTCGAAATTGAACATTTAAATGAGCTGGGAGATCTCTGTCACAAGACTCTGGTTGTGGAGATTATGGGAAAACATTCGAATATTATTTTCTGCAGCGAAGAGGGGATGATTATCGACAGTATCAAACATATTTCTTCCCAGGTCAGTTCTGTCAGGGAGGTGCTCCCGGGGCGCACTTATTTTATTCCGGAGACCCAGGAAAAATTAAACCCTCTGGATTATGAAAGCAGGGATTTTATTGCGGCGATCTCATCCAAACCGATGCCGCTGGCGAAAAGCATTTATTCCTCCATGACAGGAATCAGCCCATTGATTGCGGAAGAGATCTGTCATCGGGCTTCTCTGGATTCGGGCAGAAGTGCCAACAGCTTCTCGGAAACGGAACTGATTCACCTGGAACATCAGTTTGATCTGGTGGTGGATACAGTGAAATCAGGTCAGCTGACACCAAACATTGTATATGAGGATCAGGTACCGGTGGATTTCAGCGTGGTACCACTTACCCAGTATAGTGATTTCCGGGAAGAAAAGTTTGATACGGTATCCGGTATGCTGGAGCATTTTTATGCGACACGAAATGTGATCACCCGTATTCGTCAGAGATCTTCAGATCTGCGCCGGGTAGTGCAGACAGCGCTGGACCGCAACCGGAAAAAATATGATTTGCAGCAGAAACAGCTGAAGGATACTGAGAAGAGAGAGAAGTTCCGGGTTTATGGGGAACTGATCAATACTTATGGATACAATCTGGAAGATGGAGCAAAAAAGCTGACCTGTCTGAACTATTATGATAACAAAGAGATTACCATACCTCTGGATGAGACAAAGACTGCTCAGGAAAATGCACAGCATTATTTTGAAAAGTATAATAAATTAAAAAGAACCTATGAAGCATCGGTCAAACTGATCGAGGAGACAAGATCAGAAATAGAGCATTTGGAATCCATCAGTACAGCACTGGATATTGCGCGCTCAGAAGAGGACCTGGTGCAGATCAAGGAAGAATTGATCGAGTATGGATATATCAAACGCCATTATACAGGTAAAAAAGTAAAGATCACTTCCAAACCGTTTCATTATGTTTCATCGGATGGTTACCATATGTATGTGGGCAAGAACAATTTTCAGAATGAAGAACTTACTTTTAAAGTGGCTGTGGGAAATGACTGGTGGTTCCATGCCAAGGGATGCCCGGGATCCCATGTGATTGTGAAGACTCATGGAGAAGAACTGCCAGACCGGACCTTTGAAGAAGCAGCAAGGCTGGCGGCCTATTATTCTAAGAACAGAGGTGCAGAAAAAGCGGAAATCGATTACATTGAGCGGAAGTTTGTCAAAAAGGTTGCCGGAGCCAAGCCTGGATTTGTCATTTATCATACCAACTATTCCATGCTGGTACCAACAGATATTGCCGGTATTAAGGAAGCAGCAAAATAAGAACAAATCCAATTGACGCTTACTGGAAATTGATTTATAATAACTTAACGTGGCAATTTAGGCCACAAAATAAAAAGGATGAGTAGATACCATGATAAAAAGTATGACTGGTTTCGGCAGAGCTGAGAATCTGCAGGGAAACCGCAAGTTTACAGTGGAAATGAAAGCTGTGAATCACAGATATTTTGATGTCAGTATTAAGATGCCAAAGAAGCTGAGCTTTTTTGAATCAGCGATTCGTACTCTGCTGAAGACTTATATGCAGAGAGGCAAGGTAGACGTTTTCATTACTTATGAGGATTTCACAGAAGAGAACGTATCTCTGAAGTACAATGAAGCCGTTGCTGCGCAGTATCTGAAGTACTATCGCCAGATGGCAGATACGTTTGGTTTACGTGATGATATCAGTGTATCTGTACTGGGGCGCTGCCCGGAAGTCTTTACCATGGAAGAGCAGACGGTAGATGAAAAAGAGATCTGGGCTGTTCTGGAAGTGGCGTTGAAGCAGGCCTGTGAGCAGTTTGTAGAGAGCAGAATCACAGAAGGCGAGCGCTTAAAAGAAGATCTCTTTGATAAATTGGATGGCATGATCAAAGACGTGGATGCCATTGAAGACCGGTATCCGCAGATCATGACAGAATATCGGGAGAAGCTGACACTTAAGGTGGAAGAACTGCTGGGTGATGCACAGATGGAAGAAGGCAGGATTGCGGCGGAAGTCATTTTATTTGCAGATAAGATCTGCACAGACGAAGAGACAGTGCGTCTTCGCAGCCATATCGAGAGCATGCGGGAAGAACTGTTAGGTGGTGGAAGCGTAGGAAGAAAGCTGGATTTCCTGGCTCAGGAGATGAACAGAGAAGCCAATACGATTCTTTCTAAGGCGAATGATCTGGAGACATCCAACCGGGCCATTAATCTGAAAACTGAGATAGAAAAAGTCCGGGAACAGATACAAAACATCGAATAGGAGAAAGTTTTTTGGCGAGATTAATGAATATCGGGTTTGGAAATGTGGTAAATACTGCTAAGATTGTGGCAGTAGTCAGCCCGGATGCTGCACCGGTGAAGCGTATGGTGCAGAATGCCAGACAGATTGGAAAAGTAATAGACGCAACACAGGGAAGAAGAACGAAATCTGTGATTATCACAGAAGAAGATCACATTATTTTGTCTGCGCTGCAGCCAGAGACACTGGTAAAGAGATTTCATTTTAATGCAGATGAGCTGAAGGGAGAGACAGATGAATTGTAGATCAAAGGGCATTTTGCTGGTGATTTCAGGATTTGCCGGTACCGGAAAGGGTACCCTGGTGCAGGAACTGTTAAAGCAATATGATAATTATGCGCTATCGGTATCTGCAACCACGCGAGATCCCAGACCAGGGGAAGAAGATGGTGTTCATTACTTCTTTAAAACAAAAGAAGAATTTGAACAGATGATTCAGGAGAAAAAGCTGATCGAATACGCCTGCTATGTGGGGAATTATTATGGTACACCGAAGGAATATGTACAGGAACAGCTGGAAAATGGAAAAGATGTGATCCTTGAGATTGAGATTCAGGGGGCACTGAAGATCAAAGAGCAGTTTCCGGAGACATTGTTACTGTTTATGGTTCCACCAAGCGCACAGGTGCTGGAAGACCGGCTCAGAGGAAGAGGAACGGAAACAGAAGAGGTGGTGCAGAAAAGGCTTCGCCGTGCAGTAGAGGAAGCAGAATTCATTGAGAAGTATGATTATCTGATTGTCAATGATGATCTGGATACCTGCATCCATGAGGCTCATGAGATTATCCAGAGCCAGCATCATCGTGTAGATCAGAGAACAGAATTTCTGTCAGATCTGAAACAGCAGTTAAAAAGATTTTTATAATAAATAGAAAGATAATATTGAGGAGGAAAAATTTATGTTACATCCATCTTACACAGAATTAATTAAAGTCGTAAACAGCGAGGTAGAGGACGGAGATACTCCTGTAGTAAACAGCCGGTATTCCATCGTTCTTGCTACTGCAAAAAGAGCTCGTCAGATTATTGATGGAAAAGAACCAATGTCTATGCCAAAGATTCACAAACCACTGAGTATTGCAGTAGATGAATTGAATAAGGGACTGCTGAAGATTATGCCGGAATCTGCAGAAGAAGAGGCAGAAGCAGCAGAGATTAACCTGACGGATGAACTGCAGGAAGAACCAGTGGTTCTGGAGACTGCAGCGGAGGAAGCAGAGGAAGAGTAAAGGATTCTTGCGCAGGAGGAAAAAGAATGGAAAATGGCAGAGAAGTGAAGAAAAGTTTCTGTCTGCTTTCGGTTGCTTATATTGTGCTGGGGCTGGTACTGGTGATTTGGCCGGACATATCCGTGCATACCTTCTGTTTTGTATTTGGAATCGGTATGATTATTTTTGGCGGTGCACATATGATTCTTTATTTTACAAAGGATCGTTTTATGAATGTGATGCAGCCGGATCTGGTCATCGGAGTGGTGTGTATTTCTACAGGCTGCTATATTCTGCTTAAGATGGAATATATGCTGGAGATCATACCTTTTGCCATGGGAATCGTTGCCCTGCTGGGCGGTATCGTAAAGATACAAAGCGCCATGGATCTGAAAAAGCTGGGAACTGTCAGATGGTACATTATGCTGGTATGGGCATTTGTTCTGCTGGCGATGGGAGTCATACTGGTGGCCAATCCATTTGACGAGCAGCAAAAGGTGGTAGTGATCCTTACAGGAGCATCTCTTCTGACAGATGGGATCGGTAATCTGGTCAGTATTTTCTGGACGGGCATTCGTTTCCGCAGATTGAAAAGAGTGCCGGCTGACCCATATGCCGTATCTTCCAGAGGCGCAGATATTATTGATATGGAAGAGACCGAAGCGTCTGAAGAAGATGCGAAAAGCGAAAGCAGGAAGCATACGAAAAAAGAAAAGAGCAGCAAGATTGTGGGAAGCAGTACTTTTTTCCGTAAAAAAGCAGCAAAAGAGGGACAGGCAGATAATCTTCCGGTATATAAAGACTGCGAGACAGAGATAGAAAAAACTGCGTCTGATACAGAGGATGAGCAGATGGCTGATACAGAGAGCTCTGCAGATATGGAGCCAAATGAGACAGAAGAAAACAAAAGGGAAAATACAGAACCGGTGCAGGAGATAACAGAGGCACCGGATGAGGAGTAGCGGATGAATATTTTATTCATATCACTGGGGTGTGACAAGAATCTGGTTGATTCAGAACAGATGCTTGGCCTTTTGACCCAGAAGGGATTTACACTGACAGATGATGAGACACAGGCAGATGTGATAGTGATTAATACCTGTTGTTTTATACATGATGCCAAAGAAGAAAGTATCCAGAATATTCTGGAAATGGCAGAATATCGTAAGTCGGGACGCTGTAAAGCTCTGATTGTGACAGGATGTCTGGCACAGCGCTATAAGCAGGAAATTATTGATGAGATTGAAGAAGTGGATGCAGTGATTGGTACTACAGCCCATGATGAGATCTTTGAAGTAATTGAAAAGACGCTGGCAGGTCAGAAAGAGCTGGATATACAGGATGTAGACCGGCTTGTAGAGATTGATGCAAAGCGGGTTGTTACCACAGGTGGCCATTATGCTCATCTGAAGATCGCAGAAGGATGTGATAAGCATTGTACGTATTGCATTATTCCAAAGATCAGAGGAAGCTATCGCAGTGTTCCTATGGAACGACTGTTAAAAGAAGCACAGGATCTGGCAGATCAGGGCGTGAAAGAACTGATTCTGGTAGCACAGGAGACTACTCTTTATGGCGTAGATCTTTACGGTAAGAAATCACTTCACATCCTGTTGAAGAAATTATGTGAAATCAAAGGAATTCGCTGGATCCGTGTATTATATTGCTATCCGGAAGAGATCTACGATGAGCTGATTGAAACGATCCGGGATGAGAAAAAGATCTGTCATTACCTGGATCTCCCGATTCAGCATGCAAGTGACCGGATCTTGAAGCGAATGGGCAGACGTACCTCCAGAGCACAGCTGGAAGAGATCATTGGAAAGCTTAGAAGAGAGATACCGGATATTGCACTGCGTACTACACTGATCACAGGATTTCCTGGTGAAACCCAGGAGGATCATGAAGAATTGATGAACTTTGTAGATGAGATGGAATTTGATCGTCTGGGGGTATTTACTTATTCTCAGGAAGAAGACACACCGGCAGCTTCTATGGAAGATCAGATCGATGAAGAGGTGAAAAAAGACCGTCAGGAAGAGCTGATGGAACTTCAGCAGGAGGTATCACTGGATAAAAATGAGGAAAAGATCGGAAGAACGATGCTTGCCATGGTAGAAGGATATCTTTCTGATGAGAATGTATATGTGGCCAGAACCTACGCTGATGCACCGGGAATCGACGGGTATCTGTTTATCGATACAGCTGAGACACTGATGTCCGGTGACTTTGCAAAAGTAAAGATTACAGGCGCTTTGGAATACGATTTGACAGGAGAGTTGGAAGATGAATTTGCCTAATACGTTAACAACCATAAGAATGATTTTAATTGTACCTTTTGTTATGATTATGCAGATTGCTCCGGATGGAAATGGAAGATTTGCAGCACTGGTGATTTTCATTATTGCCAGTATTACAGATTTCCTGGATGGCTATATTGCCCGCAAGAATCATCTGGTGACGAACTTTGGAAAATTTATGGATCCGCTGGCAGATAAACTGCTGGTCAGTGCAGCGATGATTTGTCTGGTTTCCATGGACCGGCTGCCTGCGTGGATGGTAATTATTATCATCAGCCGTGAATTTGCGATCAGTGGTTTCCGCCTGATTGCAGCAGATAATGGGATTGTAATAGCAGCAAGCTGGTGGGGGAAATTTAAGACGGTATCCCAGATGATCATGATTATATTACTGATTGCAAACCTGGGAGGCATCTTTACTATTCTGGAGAAGATCTTCATGTGGGTGGCACTGATACTGACAGTTGTCTCTCTGGCAGATTATATCTGGAAGAATAAGAAAGTATTAAGCATGCAGTCATAAATACAATTGCATATAACAGGTCTGAAAAGCAGGCCGGAACTCAGGTGGAGGGTATGATGGATATAGAGTTGATTTCAGTAGAAGCAGATTTATTACTCGCAGCAGATTCTGACAGGCAGGCAGCTTACATTATGGAAAAATGCGCACAGCTTGGAGCTCCTGTGGTAAGTCGCATGAATGTAACGATGGAAAATGCACATCTGACAGAGATCATTGCGCAGGCATGGAAGCGTACATCTGTGGTGATGGTAATCTGCCAGGATGGTAAAAACCTGAAAAAGGTAAGAAAGCTGATTACAGAAAAAGTGCTGAATCGAAAAAATGACGAGCTGTCTGAGCAGGATGTCCTTTTAGAACGTCACGGTGGCAATTATGCCGGAGTGATCCTGAAAGAGGAAGAAAAAAAGCTGATTTTACTTCCAGAAGAGGAGCTGCAGTCTATATTCGAACAGGAATTATTCCGTATGCTTCAGAAAGAAATGAAGGATACTGTATATTCAGCAACTGTAAAGATGTGTGGTATGGAAGAGGCGGAAGTCAGAAAGCTGATTGCAGAGCTGAAAGAGAAGAATCCGGCTGTGGAGATAACACTTACTGCCCATATGGGTGAGATTGTGGTTCGAATGATGACCGGTTCCACAGAAGATCATACAGCAAAAAAAGCATTGAAACCGGTGCTGAAGACTTTTCAGGAAAAATTTGGTGAGTACATTTATTCAACCGATGATACGGTATCTCTGGAGGCTTCTGTACTTGGCCTGTTAAAGGAACGAGAGCTTACTTTGACAACAGCAGAGTCACTGACCGGCGGACTTCTGGCAGCTCGATTCACAGCAGTGCCGGGAGCATCAGAAGTATTTAAACAAGGCTTTGTAACCTATTGCAACAGAGCAAAGAGAAAGCTTTTGGATGTTAAGAAAACAACTTTGAAGGAATACGGAGCGGTCAGCGATCGCACCGCGAAAGAAATGGCAAAAAATGGTGTATTCGCCACCGGTGCGGATGCCTGCATTTCTCTTACAGGACTGGCCGGACCGGCAGCGGAGGAAGGAAAACCAGTTGGCCTGGTTTACATTGCCTGTTGCTATAAGAACAGAACGGTGGTACGGGAATGCCATTTTAAAGGTGATCGTCGCCAGATACGAGAGCAGTCAGTGATACAGGCATTGCTGCTGCTTCGAGAATGCATCCTTGCGGATCAGTAACTGGTTCGATGTTGCATTTGCTGCATAAGAGCGAACAGACGGTCCATTTTCGCCTGTTCTTCCGGTGATTTATCCTTTTTGAGAACAGTCAGGATGAGCTGCATTTCCTGAGTTGAAAAAGAAATCGATTGTTTACCAGTACGTGAAGCTGCTGCCATGAGAAATGGCAGCAGCTCTTTTTGTCCCAGCCCATGTCCCTGTTCCGATAAGGATGCCAGTGTCTGAAGCTTTTGTGCATCAATACCTGCAAGTTCTTTGTCGTGTATCCAGTTGTGATCCATAGTGGAATCTCCTTTCTATTCATTATAAGTCTGGTAAAGTTTCAGCATGGTAATCAGATTGGAGATCTGATCAATCTGCTGGTTTTGTCTGTCATTACCATATTGCCGCAGCTGAGAAAGAATTTCTTCCGGATTGTGCCTTTCCGGTATGGCACAGGCGGACATAGGGCTGTTATAAAAAGAAAGCAGATGATTCATTTCAGCCATTTTGATCAATAGCACCAGACTTCGCTGCAAATTTTTAGGAAAGTAGGGAATCATAGCTTTATACATTTGCAGATTTTCTCCATTTGCGATCTGATCGACCGCTGGAATATCATGTTCCTGATTTCGTTCCATAGAAAATCCTTTTTTGTTTAGTATATGCAGTTACAGGAAAATGTATGATGCATATGTTGATACTATAAAGTATGTATCAGGAGGAGTATGGTGAAAACTCATGTTGTCATAGATGGAAATGCATTTTATGAAGTGGATGAAGAATGCCTGAAAAAAAAGGAGCAATCGCAACATCTGAAAAAACAGCAGCGTAAAGATAGAAAAAATAACGGAGAGAAGAAAAAGAATTAGAACTGACAGAAAAAAGATAGAGCGGTACGTACCGGAAACCCGGCACGTACCGTCTTTGGTAAAAAGAGAATTGTGAAAAATCAGAAGTTCAGGCCACAGTCTCCATTGCAGCATAAAAGCAGCAGAAGGATCAGCAGACAATTATTATTTTCTCCACATCCGCAGGAAGACTGACCGCAGCCATTTCCGCCACAGATATTCAGCAGCAGAAGAATCCAGATAATAGAGCAGCCACAGCTTCCGTTGTTATTAAAAAGAGAGTTACATCCGGAATTGCATCCATTATCACATCCGCAGTTTGTTGCTGTTAAATCACTCATGAGAAATCCTCCATGTTTTTCTATACAGTTCACTGTATGCAAAGGAGAGTACTTTGGTTACAGGAGAGAAGCAAATACTCCATACAGATCCAGTTCGCCGTATCCCCATTCCTGATTCGGATAAGAAAAAGAGGAGCGGCGTCTGGCACCACGAATCAGATAATTTTTTACAGAACGATTGGTCAGTGGAGAGTAAAAAAGTGAGGATCGTTCCATTCCCCAGTTAACCAGAAGAGCAATTGCACCGGCTGTCAGTGCACAGGAGAGAGACGTTCCGGTTTTTCTGATAAAAGGTGAAAGGGGTGGCCTTTCCTGAGAAGAACCGTCGGCAGCAGCCGAACCATAGACATCCACAGCCGGAGCAGCCAGTTCTGGCTTGATTTGATTGCTCAGTGTATAGCCTCTGCCTGAGGCAGGCCAGATGCTGCCAGATCGGCTGTCATAGCCTCCTACGGTGATTAATGCTTCTGTATTGCCGGGACTTGTGATTGTTGTATCAGGATCTGGGGTCAGAAAATAGACATCTTTTGATAAAAAGTTGCTGACAGGGAGCCACAGATGGAAAGTATTCTGTATCTGAGTCCGGTTTCGAATACGAAATGTCCAGATGCCTTCCGTAGGAGTAAGCATGCGGATAAGGATCAGTTGAAATCCAGAATGATATTCTGCAATTTCGTATCGAATTTCTATTACCGTGCGTTCACCGAAAAATTGATAGGAACTGCGAAGTCCCTGTTGTGGTGTAATTTCTGAAATCGTTTCTCCAAGGGGAGAGGTGACAGAGAGCGTGTACAAAGCTGGTGACAGAGCCCAAAATTCCATGCAGAATCCAGGATGAGCAGTACTGACATTTAGTTCTACCAGCATTGATTCCTTGGTGTTGTCAGAAGAAAAAAAGTGATGCCCGGATGAGGCCTCATTGCCAGCTGCGCAGGCACAGAAACAGTTCTGATAATCTACATAATAGGTCAGAAGGCGATCCAGTGCACTGTTTCCACTGTGGTCACCCTGACTGGTGCCAAGTCCCATACAGATAACCAGTGGCTTTTCATATAGAATTGACAAAATAACCAGATAGCGGATTCCCATCATGATATCGGTTTCCTGAAAAACAGGCTGGTCGCTGTCGACCAGAAAATATTGCGTCAGATATGGTTTGGCTTCTTTCAGACGGACAACAGCCAGATCTGCTTCCGGGGCAGCCCCAAGAAATTGATTCTCCGGATCCGGAGAGCCGGCAGCTACACCGGCAAGAAGTGTGCCATGTCCATTTAGATCCAGGGAAGGAAGCAGTGAAAAAGGAGATTCACTTTGAAGTGCCAGATTAATCTGTTCTCTGGTATAAGCGGTACCATAGCCCAGGTCATACGGCGTTTCGGAAGAAGAAATCGTCTGATCCCAGATGCCAAGAATGCGGCTTTGGCCAGAAGTGGTACGAAAAGCTGGCCTGGTGTAGTCGATGCCGGTATCCAGAAATCCTAAAAGAACGCCTTTTCCTTTATATCCAAGGGATGGACTGATTTGAACCTGAAGAATACCGGAAGCATTCAGACTCTCATAGTCCAGTGGAGTATAGAGTTTAGGAATATTAGAATAAGAAACACGATATTGCAGATCGGAATGCTCTCTTGGAACGTGAAGCATTCCAAGACGTCCTCCAAAAAGCTGCGCACCAAATGAACGGTAAGTTTCCAGAAAATCTTCGGTATCCGACTGAACAGGGACAATGAGATCTGCATAAGTATTAGATAGTACCATTGTTTCTAGTGAATCGGCGGCCATAAAAAACACCTTTTTTCATATGTATATGTTGCCGCAGACAAAAAGTCAAAAGGGGAGATCTATTTGAAACAGGCAGTAAAAGTATTACAGGCAGAAAAAGCCTGGCAGAAAGGATGGACTGGAAAAGGAGTGCGGGTAGCAGTGCTGGATACTGGGGTGGCAAAACATCCGGATCTGAAAAACAGAATGGTCTGCTTCAGAGATTTTGTAAATGGATCCCAGACATGTTACGATGATTATGGACATGGAACCCACGTTTCCGGGATTCTCTGCGGAGAAGGAACCTTGCAGAAAGAGTATCGGGGGATTGCTCCCGGGGCAGATCTGATCAGCCTGAAAGTATTGGATAAAAATGGAAATGGGAAACGAGAACAGGTGATCCATGGAATTCAGTGGGTAATTCACCATCGCAGAGAATATGGAATTCGCATTATGAATATCTCGGTGGGAAGCGTACGGGAAGGAAATGAACAGGATCAAAAACTGATCGAGAGTGTAGAACAGGCCTGGGATCATAATATTGTTGTAGTATGTGCTGCAGGCAATCTGGGTCCAGATCCCTGCACGATTACAGCACCAGGCAACAGCCGGAAAGTGATTACGGTGGGGATGTCAGAAAATCAGTACAACTGGTATTCTGGATGTGGTCCTACTTATGCCTGTGTCTGCAAGCCGGATTTGGTGGCGCCGGGGAACCAGATCTGGTCCTGTAATGCTTTTTGTATCGGGCGTTCAGGAACTGCCGGATCACGGAAATTCTACTGCCAGAAAAGCGGAACATCCATGGCTACGCCTATGATATCCGGTGCAATTGCATTACTTCTGGAAAAAGAACCATGGCTGACCAATGTGGAAGTAAAAATGCGGCTGAAAGAATCAGCCAGAGATCTTGGAATGGAACGTAACCGTCAGGGGTGGGGACAGCCGGATATATCAAAGCTATTGCGGTTATAGAATAAAAAACTTCAGAAAGCCGCAAAAAAAATTGGAACTGTATTAACAAAAATGGGGAATTATGTTATATTGAATACAAATTTACTTATGTGAAAGGACATATTTGGTATGGGCAAAGATAGATATGTTGCATATGTAGGTACGTATACCCATGGAAGCAGTGTGGGTGTTCATGTATATGATATGGATGTAGAAGCTGGTTATATGACGGAGAGGAACGTTGTTCCGGTGAATAATGCATCGCATCTGACGACATCTACGAATGGAAAGTATTTGTATTCTATTGCAGATGAAGGGGTAGAGGTACTAAAGATTAATCAGAAGACCGGTGATTTGACAGCGATCAATAAAGTGGGAATTGATGGTATGAGAGGCTGTTTTCTCTCTACCGATCAGAGGGGAAAGTTCTTGTTTGTGGCTGGTTATCATGATGGAAAGATTACCGTAGTGCATACCCATCGTGATGGCAGACTGGGCAGTGTGATGGATGGTATTTTTCATAAGGGGCTGTTCAGTGTAGCAGAGCGTAACTTCCGGCCTCATATCAGCTGTGCAATGCCGACGCCGGATGGCAAGTTCCTGTGTGTGGTAGACAGTGGTATCGATCATATTAATATCTATAAGGTAAACCCAACCAGTGGAAAACTGACTCTGTTGGATATTGTACGATGTGATCTGGAATCTGGACCAAGACTGATTCGGTTTGGCAAGGATGGCCGGTTTGCCTATGTAAACTGTGAACTGAGTAATGAACTGCTGGTTTATTCTTATGATGGCAGTGAGAAGATTCCAAAGTTTGAATTGATCCAGAAAGTGGATACCCGAATGGATGTGCAGGAGATTGGATGTGCCAGCTCTGGACTGCGGATTTCTCCAAGTGGAAGGTATCTGTATTGTTCTACAGCAGGAGACAACAGTGTGGCGATCTATGAGATCAATCAGGAAACGGGAATGGTATCTGAGATCCTGAAGCTGCCAATCAGTGGAAAGTACCCGAAGGATATAGAGGTGTTCCCGGATGAGCGTACCCTGATCACGCTGAATCACGAATCCAATGAGATTCGATTCTTTACTATTGATTATGAGAAACATACATTGATAATGAAGGGAAGACCAATCTCGATTGACACTCCGAACTGTATTCTGATTTATAAATTATCCGGGGAAGAGAAAGAAACGAAAAGTGAATAAGTAAAAAGACGGTGAAATCAAATTGAAGTTTCACCGTCTTTTGCTTTATTCATGACCATAGAAGTCTGCAATGGCATTCATCTTCGCATACATATTGGAAAAAAGTGCATCCACTAATGTGAGAGCGGTCATAGATTCTACTACAACGACAGCCCGCGGTACGATGATAGGATCATGACGTCCTTTGATACTGATGTTGATTTCTTCGTGATCTTTATTAACAGTATGCTGCTGGGCAGAGATGGAAGGCGTTGGCTTAAAGCCCACACGGAAAAGAAGATCACTTCCATCACTGATACCGCCAAGTGTGCCGCCGGAATGGTTACTTGCTTTTTGAATTCTGCCATCAGAAGAAAGAGAAAAAGCATCATTGTTATCGCTGCCTACGGAACGGGATGCTGCTATGCCATCTCCCAGTTCAAAGGATTTCACGGCGCCGATGGAGAACATTGCCTTAGCCAGATTGGCAGATAGTTTTTCAAAAACCGGATCACCAAGGCCTGGAATCATACCGGACACAATACATTCAACAACACCGCCACAGGAATCCCCATTTTTCTTACAGGTATCCAGATAAGCAGATGCTTCTTCGGCAGCCTGTGCATCCGGCATATTCAGAGCATTACATTCACGTTGGGAAAGGTCAAAACGATCTGGCGAGATAGTTACCGGTCCAATCGATTGGCTGTAAGCCGTAATCTGAATGCCAAGAGCCTCCAGAATCTTAGCGGCAATAGCACCTGCTGCCACACGGCCAATGGTCTCGCGTCCGGAAGAACGGCCACCACCCCGGTAATCCCGGAAACCATATTTTTCATCGAAAGTATAATCTGCATGTCCGGGCCGGTAATAAGATGCGATCTCTGAATAATCAGAAGAACGCTGCTGTTTATTGAATACAACCAGGGAGATTGGAGTACCGGTGGTCTTTCCCTCAAAGACACCAGAGAGAATCTCTACGGCATCGTCTTCTTTACGGGGTGTAGAATAGCGGTTCTGCCCTGGTTTTCTGCGATCCAGGAATTTCTGTATATCCGTTTCGCTGAGTGGAATCCCGGCAGGACACCCATCCACGACAACTCCAAGGGCCTTTCCGTGGGATTCTCCCCAGGTAGAGATCTGAAAATGTTTTCCATATATAGAACCAGACATAAAAGCCTCCTTATTTTTTCAATCTTTTTTAGTATAACGAATTATGAAATAATTGTAAAGTAAGATCGTTTCGTTGACAAACAAATAGGAAAAATCTATAATGTGACGTAGAAGTTTGAAGAAAAGGAGTTCACAGATGAAGTTTTTAAACAAAATGGAACGAAAGTTCGGAAAATATGCAGTGCGTAATCTGTCAGCTTACATCATTGCCTTTTATGTGGCGGGTTATCTGATGGAGGTGTTTACGCCGGATATTTTCAATTATCTGACACTGGAACCATATTATATTCTCCATGGTCAGGTGTGGCGTATTGTGACATGGCTGCTTGTGCCGCCGTCTTCACTGGATCTGTTTACCATTATTATGCTGTTTTTCTATTATTCAGTAGGAAATACGCTGGAACGGACCTGGGGTTCTTTCCGCTATAATGTTTATATTTTCGGTGGGGTGCTGGCTATGGTTGTGGGAGCCTTTATCCTTTATGGCATCCTTGGGGGAAATGTGATGTTTGGAACCCTGTTCACCACCTATTATGTAAACCTTTCGATTTTCCTGGCCTTTGCGGCAACCTATCCGGATACACAGGTGATGCTTTATTTTCTGATTCCGATCAAGATGAAGTGGCTGGGCATTTTCTATGCAGTGATTCTTGCATTGAATTTCTTTACCAGCAGCTGGATTTATAAGATCATGATGGTGATGTCCATGCTGAACTTTATTGTATATTTTATCGGTACCCGGAATCTTAAGCGATATTCCTATCAGAATCAGAAACGAAAATGGGATTATCAGAAAGCTATGAATCAGGGACGTAAGACAGAACATAAGAATGCAGATGGCACCATCACCAGACATAAATGTGCGGTATGTGGAAGAACGGAGCTGGACGGAGACAATCTGGAATTTCGTTTCTGCTCCAAGTGTGAGGGAAACTATGAATATTGTCAGGATCATCTGTTTACCCATGAGCATGTACGAAGACATTAATATAAGGAATACAAGAAGGAAGTATCATGAAGAATTTTTTTCGTTATAAGATAAAGTCAAAGGCACTGACAACCGTGCTGATGTTAGCAATTCCGGTGGCAGCGCTGATGTTGATGGAGAGTTATACTCATGTGCCATGGGATCTGACACCACCAATTTTCATCTTAAATCTGGTGGGCTACTACCTGATTTATCTGCTTGGAACCTTCCTATTTGGCGGTGTGGCAGGAGGTTATACTTTTGCCACGCTGCTTTTTATGTGCTGTGGCCTGGCGAATTACTGTGTGGTTTGTTTCCGGTCTTCGCCGATTGTACCATGGGATATCTATTCGATTCGTACAGCGGTATCCGTGGCAGATAATTATAATGTCGATATTACAGGAAAACTGATTGGTGTGGTACTGGGATTTCTGGCACTGACAGTACTCGGCAGAGTTTTGCCTGGAAAAGTGAAGAAGCTTCGCATTCGACTTGCGGGACTGGCACTTTCGATATGTTGTGTATTGGGATATGTAAAAGCAGTGGGAAGCGATGCGGTGATCGAGACAGTGGGGCTGGATACTACCTTATTTACACCAAATGTATTGTATCGGAATAATGGCCTCCTGGCTGGTTTTGTAGGAAATATCCGTTTTATGAAAGTAGAAAAACCGGAAGGTTATTCTACAAAAGCAGCAGAAGAGATTGCACAGAGCTACCAGACGCAGGAAACGACAACTGCAAAGAAGGACTTGCCGAATATCATTGTGATTATGAATGAAGCATTTTCGGATCTGTCCGTATTTGGTGATTTTCATGTCAGTGAAGATTATATGCCATTCATCCATTCTCTGGATAAAAATGTGCTGAAAGGGCATGCATATGTATCCGTAAAAGGCGGGAATACAGCGAATTCCGAGTTCGAATTTCTTACCGGAGATTCTATGGCATTTATGCCGACGGGAAGTGTGCCATATCAGCAGTATGTAAAGAGCGAGATTCCAAGCCTGGCCTCCCGGCTGGGAGAACTCGGATACACTACTACAGCGATCCATCCATATTATGGAAGCGGATGGAACCGGAATACAGTGTACCCACTGCTCGGATTTGACAATATGATTTTTAAGGATGCATTTACAGCACCGAAGAAGATCCGGAACTATATCAGTGATGAATCCGCATTTGAGAAAATTATCGATCTGTATGAGGAAAAAGGTACAGACGAGAAGCTGTTTGCATTTGAAGTAACCATGCAGAATCATGGCGGATACAGCAAGGATACCGACGATTTCAGGGAATCTGTATATCTGACCGATGAGCTGAATCAGGGAATCCAGGTGAGGGCAGCAGAAAAATATCTGACGTTGATTCAGAAGAGTGATGAGGCATTTAAAGAACTGGTGGAATATTT
This sequence comes from uncultured Marvinbryantia sp., assembly GCA_934408725.1. GTDB lineage: Bacteria > Bacillota > Clostridia > Lachnospirales > Lachnospiraceae > Marvinbryantia. Next base: position 43,546 of record CAKRVB010000013.1, on the reverse strand, counting down.
TGAAAAACAGAAGGAGCCAACTATTATTCTGATGTTTGGGGATCACCAGCCTTCGGATTATATCACCAATGTTATCTTACGGGAACTTGGCCTGGATCGGGATGAGTCACAGGATGTATATTTTGACAATTATATTGTACCGTATATCATGTGGTCGAACTACGATATGGATACTACGCAGGTGGAGAATATCAGCCTGAATTATCTGAGTGGACTCCTGATGGAAAAGGCTGGAATTGGACTTACTGGTTATCAGCAGTTCTTAAAAGATATGCAGGCAGAGCTGCCGGTGATAACAGCCAATATGGTGATGGAAGCAGATGGAGACCGGGAGACGGAAAAAGATGTGCAGTCTGAGTGGATAGAGAATTACAATAAACTGGTATATAATCATCTTTGTGACAAAACCGGAAAGCTGTCTGGATTTTTTGAATAAGAAATAAGAGAAAAAGGCTGTGGGACTCTCGAAACTGAGAGCCCCACAGCTTTTTTATCGTTCTAAAATCGATGGCTAAAAATAAAATTAAGTTTCTGTGATTTTGCGGTATTTTAAAGGAGACATTCCAACATTATTCTTAAAAAATCTGGAAAAAGAACTGATGCTGGAATAACCAACTTTCTGACTGATGATCTCGATGGAATAATCTGTATTGGCCAGATAGGACTTTGCCTTATTGATCCGCACCATAGAGATATAGTCACTGAGCGGAAGATTCAGAAATTCTCTGGTGATATTATAAAGAAAAGTCTTGCTCACCGCAAAGTGCCGTGCCAGATCCTCGATAGAGATCTCGTTCTCTACGTTTTGCTCAATGTAGCTGCATACCTCGGAAACTAAGCTGGAATAGCGCTGATGTTTCAGGGAAGAGGCAACCTGAAAATGACTCAGGTACAGGCGGTTCAGTTCTGTCAACAGACTGGCGAGCTGATATTTTAATGTCAGTGTACTGAAACGTTCATCAATATTATCAGACAATGCATGAAAAGAAGAATGCATCGTTTCTGTCTCCATGGCGTCCAGAAGGTGTAGAATCCATGGTACGGATTCTGATGGTGGAGTCAAAAGAATATGTGATGCTTCGGGTTCCAGAAAACATCCCAGCAGATTGACACCGGAAGATTGAATATCCTTCAGAAATTCAGAGGAAAAGGTGATGACATAACGGTCACAGACACCGGAGTTTGGCAGGGAGTCTACATAGTGCAGACACATGGTATTCAGCAAAAGAAAACTATATTTCGGAATACGGATAACAGCATTTTCATAAAAACATACCAGATTATCGGAGATGGTAAAAATAATTTCCAACTGAGAATGAAGATGAAAAGTCTGCTTTTCGGTATGTTCTGCAATTTTGTGTTTCACACAAAGATAATCCGGGAAATTTTCTTTAAATTCTACGCTTCTGTCTTTCATAGTAGTCTCGCAATCTCTGTTTTGTTTTTTTGTCTTGTCGATCAGTAATATGTAATTATTATAATGGAAGAATAGAAGAAATTCAATCGTCAGCTTTATTATGGATGGTCGGTACTCAGTCTAAATAACAACAAAATGACAGATAAAGATATAAATAATAAGCACAAATTGATGATTTTGTCATAAAAAGAAAACAGAATGTAAAAAAAACAGGTAAATATGAATATATAATAAAGCCATCTTAAATAGAAAGTAAAAAATTGCGGAGGGTATGAAACATGAATAAAAAAATCTTAGCAACACTGGCAGGAGTAGGAATGGCAGCAACAGCTATGGGAGCACCAACCGTGCTGGCAGATGATTCTGTAACGCTGGTATATGCAGAATTGAATTCTATGGATTCTACAGATGGTATGTATGCTTCCTTTTTTAAGGATAAAGTAGAAGAACTGACCAATGGCTCTGTAAAAATTGACATTCAGGCCAGCGGCGTAATGGGAAATGAAAGTGATGTGTTGGATGGCATGATCTCCATGAGCGGAACGGTTGATATCGCCAGAGTATCCAGCTACGCATTTGGTAACTACAAGTGTAATAAATCAGCATTACTGGGTCTTCCATTTGTCTTCGAAAGCCGTGACCATTTCTGGAAATTTGCAAACTCTGAAGTAGGAGAAGAGGTTCTGGCGGAACCTTCTGATAATGCACTTGGAGTAACTGGTCTGTTTTATACAGAAGATGGATTCCGAAGCTTCTTCTTTAAAGATCCGGTTGAGACAATAGACGACCTGGCAGACAAAAAGATCCGTGTATCTCAGGATCAGATCATGACTGGTATGGTAGAAGCACTGAAAGCATCACCAACCGTTGTATCTTTCAACGAATTATACACCAGCCTTCAGTCTGGAGTGGTAGATGGAGCTGAACAGCCAATCGCTGCTTATGCAACGAACGCATTTAATGAAGTGGCTCCAAATGTGATTCTGGATGAACATACCATGTCTATCGCTTCTGTAGTGATTGCGGATTCTTCTCTGGATAAACTGTCAGAGGATCAGATCGAAGCACTGAAAGAAGCAGGAAAACAGACAGAAGAGTATTGCGCAAAGATTTCAGCAGAAGAAGAGGAAAAATGCAAGGCAGATCTGGAAGAAAAAGGCGTGAACTTTGTAGAAGTAGAAGACAAGACACCTTGGAGAGATGCATGTGCAGATGTTATTTCTCAGTTTACTTCCGGAGTAGAAGATACCTATCAGGCAATCCTTGACACAGCAAAATAATGGCAGCGAATATTCATAAATGAAAGAGGAAATAAAAATGAGTAACACAATAAAAAAGTTCTATGACGGACTCTATGCGGTAGTCATGTTCATCTGTAAGATGCTTCTGATTGCAGATGTCTGCATTACTTCCTATGCAGTGCTGGGGCGCTATGTTGGAAAGTACATCCCATTTATTTCTGATCCGGCATGGAGTGAGGAAATTGTACTGACCTGTATGATTTATATGGCATTTTTAAGCGCTTCACTGGCTATTCGGAATCAGGCACATATCCGTATGACATCCCTGGATATGTATCTTCCAAAGAAGCTTTGTCAGACATTGGATCTGGTGGCGGATTTCCTGATTCTGGCATTTGCTCTGATGATGGTGTTTGTAGGATTCCCGTTTGCATCCATGCTGGGAAGCAAGGGTGGTTATGTCAGCCTTCCATGGCTGTCGAAGTTCTGGCTGTATGCACCAATTCCATTTTCAGGGATTGCCATTGCATTATTTGAACTGGAAGTTATTTATAAGCATATTCAGGCATTCAGAGGAGTGGAGGTGAACGAATAATGGAAGTAAATACAACAGCAATTGCGATTTTAATTATCTTATTTCTGGTGATGATTCTCCTGAGAATCCAGATTGCATTTGCAGTAGGAATTGCCTCTACCGTATGTCTGCTTTATCTGGGACTTCCACTGACCAACGTCTGCCAGCAGATGGTAAAAGGTCTGAACTCGTTTTCCCTGATGGCCGTACCGTTCTTTATTACCATGGGCTGTCTGATGGGTGCAGGAGGAATCTCAGATAAGATCATTGCACTGGCAGATTCGCTGGTAGGCTGGATGCATGGCGGACTTGCCATGGTAAATATTGTGGCATCTTATTTCTTTGGAGGCATTTCCGGATCTGCAACGGCGGATACAGCGTCTATTGGAAAACTGATGATTCCGATGATGGTAAATGCCGGATACGATGCTGACTTTTCCACTGCAGTCACCATTACCTCATCTGTAGAGGGGCTTCTGGTACCGCCAAGCCATAATATGGTGATTTATGCGACAGCGGCGGGTGGAGTATCGGTTGGTGCACTGTTTATGGCAGGCTATCTGCCTGGAGCATTACTGGCGATTTCCCTGATGGTTTTCTCTTATGTGATTTCCATGAAACGAAATTATCCGAGAGGAGACAGATTCCAGTTAAAGGTATTTTTCAGTCAGCTGGTAAAATCTATCTGGGCACTTCTGGCAATTCTGATTGTAGTTGTAGGCGTTGTTCTTGGGGTGTTTACCGCTACAGAATCTGCAGCAATCGCAGTAATCTACAGCCTGATTGTCAGTCTGGCAATTTATAAAGAACTGACCTGGAAGGGCGTATGGAAAATTCTTGGAGAATGTATTGAGACTTTGTCCATTGTTCTGATCCTTTGTGGTACTTCCAGTATCTTTGGCTACTGTCTGACTTACCTGCATGTACCAGATCTGGCAGCAACAGCGATTACAAGTATCACTACAAATAAAATCCTGCTGACACTGCTGATCAATCTGATTTTACTGTTGCTTGGCTGCATCATGGATATGGCACCGATCATTCTGATTGCCACACCGATTCTGTTTCCGCTGGCGCAAAGCATCGGTATCGGAGCGGTGCAGTTTGGTGTGATGATGATTCTGAACTGTGGCATTGGACTTCTGACGCCGCCGGTAGGAACCTGTCTGTTTATTGGATCTGCGGTATCTGGAGTAAAGATTGAAAAGATTGTAAAAGCAACCCTGCCGTTCTATGCGGCTATGCTGATTGTATTGATGCTGATCAGTTTTATCCCACAGATCACACTCATTATACCAACATTATGCGGATATTAAAGTGATGAAGCAGTATAAAAGTATAGACTGGAAAGTGATTCTGAAATATGCCATAAATGCAAATATTTATGGCATATTTTTTTGGGAAAAATACATTTGAAAAACGAAAAATGCAAAGTAAAGTGATGATATTGCAAAAAAATCAAAAACGAATATTGTTACAATAAAACTACAAAAAAAGAAGATTGCACGCTATATGTGCAGGGAAGGTGGAACGATGGAATTCAATATCAAGACCTATCTGGATGATCTGGAAAGCAGACTGGATATGGAACAGGAAGACAGACTTTTGGAAGATTACATCAGGTTTGCCAGAAGAGAAATGAAGGACAGAAGCTATTTTGAGCCGAAACGTGTGCCGGCACCAAGCAAGGTAGAATGGCCGAATGTATACTTCAATGAGACGCTGGATGATTATGATAAAATGCTGTATCAGCAGCTGCTTCGCTGCAATGATCAGCTGGAAAGTGGAAAGGGAGAGCTGTTATCCGTACGTCCAAGTTTTGGAACCGGCCTGATTCCAAGTATGTTTGGATGTGAAATTAAGACTCTGCCATTGGAGCAGAATTCTCTGCCGGGACCACTGAAGCTGAGTTGGGAGCAGATTCTTAAGGTTATTGAAGATTTCAAAAATGGAAAGAAACCGGAAGTTCGAACTGCACTGGGACAGAAAAGTATCGATGCCGGACATCGCTTTGAAGAGCTGTTAAAGGATTATCCGAAGCTGAAAAAGCATCTTCATATTTATGCTCCGGACAGTCAGGGACCTTGCTCTATTTCAGAAGCTGTGGTTGGAAGTGATTTCTATCTGCTGGTGTTTGATGAAGAAGATACAATCATGGATTTGATCGAAGTGGTTACTGATACTTTTATTCGTTATATCGAAGCATGGAAAGAGGAATTTCCATATTGCAACAATGATATTTCTTTTGATTATGGTCTTACCTATAAAGGCGGAGTTATGATCCGTGAAGATTCCACCTGTAATATCTCAGCAAGTATGTACGAAGACCTGTTCCAGGAAGCGGATCAGAAGATCTTTGACGCATTTGGCGGAGGCGCACTGCATTTCTGTGGACATGGAGATCATCTGATGCCATCTTTTGCGGAACTGAATGGCCTGAGTGCCATCAATATGTCCCAGCCAGACATGAATAAGATGGATGAAATCATTTATCCAAATACTATTGAAAAAGATGTTCAGATTATCGGTATGCCGAAGTTTGAAGCGCGTCGCTGCGACCGCCATGGCATCGATCTGAAAGGCATGGTTCATCTTGGCGTCTGCGTCGCTGCATGGATGGGTGAACCGGAAACAGACCCACGTGGGGAAGACTGCTAAAACTGTTTATTCTCTCCTTATCAATAAAAAATATCAGTTTTCGCAAGGAACCAGACGACAGAATGGATACGCTGTGGTCTGGTTCTTTTGTTATAGTTTCGATTTAAAAAAAATAAAAGACACATCAAATATTGATGTATCTTCTACTATCAGAATCATTTTTAACTGCCGGCAGCGGGACTTGAACCCGCACGTGGTTGCCCACAACAGATTTTGAGTCTGCCTCGTCTGCCATTCCGACACGCCGGCCTGTGGTCTGTGACCGAGAATTATATTAACATATCCGGATGACATTTGCAAGTGATTTTTCTTTTAAAATGAAACACGAAACAATTTGCCAGTAAAAATTGAAAGAAGTCCGGACAGCGAAATTTTGACATTGAAATTTGGAATAGAATAGGATATGATTGAGATATTGAAAAAGTCCATGGTCGTTCAAGCGATGATGGATTTTTTTATCATAAAACAGTTTACAGACAGAGGTTTAAAAGAATGGATTGCAGAACAGTACAGCAGAAGATTATGCCTTATATCGAACGGAAGCTGTCGGATGCAGAACTGGAAGCTTTTCTGGACCATGTACAGCATTGCAAGGCATGCAGCGAGGAATTAGAGGTATATTTTACAATTTACTATGCGCTGCAGAAGCTGGATTCCGATGATACAGAGTCTTTTGATATGCAGGAGATTTTGAAAAAAGATATGGAAAAGATGCAGGTGCATCTTCAGAAGAATGAATCTGTCCGTTTTTTGAAAAAGTTTTTTTATGTGATTGTAGGAATGTTGCTTGGAATTATAGCATTTGTGGGAGTGGATGCGCTGCTTCATGGGGGACTTCCCAACACACTGGTTTATCAGTGGATTACACCGGAGGAAGAACAGCTGCAGACAGAGTCTGGCAGAATGCGTCCGGTGCAGATACAATCGACAGAAGAACTGGAACCAGAGACGAATCATAAGCGGCAGATTATTGTGACGGTGCCGGAGACGGAGATGAATGTGGAGCCGGGGCCGATACCGGATTAAGGATCCAAGTAAGAACAGGAGTATAACAGAAAATATGGAAAAAATTGTGTTAATCGATGGACATAGTATATTGAACAGGGCTTATTATGGTGTGCCGGATCTGACTAATTCAGAGGGATTGCATACCAATGCCGTATATGGTTTTTTGAATATTATGTTCAAGATTCTGGATGAGGAAAAGCCAGATTATTTTGCAGTAGCATTTGACCTGAAGGCACCGACATTCCGCCACAAAATGTATGAGCAGTATAAGGGAACCAGAAAACCGATGCAGGAGGAGCTGCGTCAGCAGGTGCCTGTGATCAAAGAGATGCTCACGGCTATGAAAGTGCCATTGATGATGCTGGAGGGATATGAAGCAGATGATCTGCTGGGAACGGTAGCTAAGAAAGCAGAAGCAGACGGTCTGGAGGCAGTAGTTGTATCTGGAGACCGTGACCTGCTGCAGCTGGCCACCGATCATATTATGATCCGGATTCCGAAGACGAAAAAGGGCGGTACCGAGATCGAAAATTATCGCACGGAAGATGTGATGGAAAAGTACCAGGTGACACCGATCCAGATCATAGAATTAAAAGCACTGATGGGAGATTCTTCTGATAATATTCCGGGCATCCCGGGTGTGGGAGAAAAAACGGCAACAAAGCTGATCGTGGAGTATGGATGCATTGAGAATGCCTATGCGCATGTGGAAGAGATTAAGCCGAATAAGGCCAGGGAATCTCTAAGAGACCATTATGATATGGCGCAGATGAGCAAGGAACTTGCAACGATCAATATTCACAGCCCCTTTGAACTGGATATGGAACAGGCACGTATGACAGACCTGTACACAAAAGAGGCTTTTGAACTTTGCAAGAGACTGGAATTCAAGAACATGCTTTCCAGATTTGAGATTGATCAAAGTGAGCAGAATCAGGTGACGGAGAGCTTCCATGCAACGGCAGATCTGCAACAGGCAGGAGAGTGGCTGGAACAGTTAAAAGAAGAAAGGCAAATCGGTTTCTTTTTGCTTTCTGACGAACAAAAAGCATTTCGCGGAATGGCAGTCAGTGGAGCAAATGATACATTTTTCTTCTGCAATCAGGGCTTTTTGACAGAGGGCTATCTGACTTCGGCACTGGATGAATTGCTGCAGACGGCAGAACAGGCGGTGACCATTCAGTTAAAAGAACAGATGCATTTCTGGGAACCGGCAGAATCTGTTCGGAAAAAGATTCGGGATGCAGCAATTGCAGCCTATCTTCTGAATCCGTTAAAAGGAGAATATCCCTATGAGGATATGGCGAAGGATTATCTGGCAACCATGCTTCCTGGAAAAACAGAATTGCTGGGAAAGAGTAAGCTAAAAGATCTGGATGGGGAGGATAAGATCCTGTCTGCTGTCGGCTGCTATCAGAGTTATACGGCTTTGCATGCAATGCCGGTTATGCTGGAAAAATTAAAAGCAGAAGAGATGGCCGCTCTTTTTGAAGAAATGGAAATGCCTCTGGTATATGCGCTATCCGCTATGGAAAAAGTGGGTATCCGGGCCGATGCGGGTATTTTGAAAGAATACGCCGGAGAACTGTCAGAGAAAATCCATCAGCTGGAACAGGAAATTTACACTGATGCAGGGGAAGAGTTTAATATTAATTCTCCGAAGCAGCTTGGATTGATTCTCTTTGAAAAACTGCAGATTCCTGGAAGCAAAAAAACAAAAAGCGGGTATTCTACGGCTGCGGATATTTTGGAGAATCTGGCACCGGAGTATCCGATTATTCAAAAAGTATTGGATTATCGGCAGGTGGCAAAACTGAAGTCAACCTATGCGGATGGACTGGCGGCTTTTATCGGTGAAGATGGAAGAATTCATGGAACGTTCCATCAGACAGTGACGGCCACAGGGAGAATCAGCAGCACAGATCCGAATCTGCAGAACATTCCGATCCGTACCGAGATGGGACGACTGTTTCGAAAGGTATTTTTGCCAAAAGAGGATTGGATCTTTATTGATGCGGATTATTCCCAGATCGAACTGCGCGTTCTGGCAGCATTATCAGGAGACGAAGCGCTGATCCATGCATTCCAGAATGGAATTGATATCCATACGCTGACAGCGTCGCAGGTATTCCATACCCCATTGGATCAGGTGACGCCACTTCAGAGAAGAAATGCCAAGGCAGTAAATTTTGGTATTGTTTATGGAATCAGCGCCTTTGGCCTGAGTCAGGACCTGAAAATTTCCAGGAAAGAGGCATCGGAGTATATTGACAGTTATTTTGCAAGCTACCCGAAGATTAAGGAATTCCTGGACAAGGCAGTGGCAGATGCAAAAGAAAAAGGATATATTGCCACTTATTATCACAGAAGAAGACCGGTACCGGAACTGGCATCCAGTAATTTCATGCAGCGTTCCTTTGGAGAACGAATTGCCATGAATTCACCGATTCAGGGAACTGCGGCAGACATCATTAAGCTGGCTATGATCCGGGTAGATCAGCGGCTTCGGGAAGAACAACTGCAGGCGCGTCTGGTGCTGCAGGTACATGATGAGCTTCTCATTGAAGCGCCAAAGGAAGAAGAAACAAGAGTGCGTGAAATCCTGCATCAGGAGATGCTGGGAGTAACCGATTTTGCCGTATCTATGGAGATCGATATACAGAGTGGAAGTGACTGGTATGAAGCACATTAAGATATTAGGAATTACAGGAGGGGTTGGTGCCGGAAAGAGTACCATCCTGTCCTATCTCGCACAGCAATATGGAGCCAGAGTGATCGAACTGGATAAAGCAGCACATCTTTGTATGCAGCCTGGGACATCCTGCTATGAACAGATCGTTGACCGGTTTGGAAAAAAGATTCTGAAAGAGGATGGAAGTATTGACAGGCCGGTTTTGTCCAGGATTGTTTTTGCAGACCGTCAGGAAGTAGAAGCACTGAATCATATGGTGCATCCGGCGGTAAAAGCTTATATTCGAGAAGAGATTCGGAAAGAGCGGGAAAGTGGAAAAGTGCCTTTTGTGGTGCTGGAGGCAGCGCTGCTTCTGGATGATCATTATGATGAGATCTGTGACGAGATCTGGTATGTCTATGTGGAGGAGGAAACAAGGATCAGGCGCCTTGAGAGTTCCAGAGGCTATACACCGGAGAAAACAAAAGCAGTTCTGAAGAATCAGAAAAGTGATGAAGAATTTCGCAGATTCTGTCAATTTGTGATTGACAACAGCAGTGATAATGTAGAAAATACATATAAGCAAATAGATAGAGGGTTAATGACACATGGATTTTTGTAGTATAGCAAGCGGCAGCAGCGGAAACTGTACCTATACCGGCACAGATCATACTGCGCTTCTGGTAGATGCAGGGGTCAGCGCCAGACAGATTGAAAAGGGGCTGAAGAGCATTGACCGGACCGCAACAGATATAGATGGGATTCTGGTTACCCATGAGCATTCTGACCACATAAAGGGTCTGGGTGTTCTTTCCAGAAGATATGGGATTCCTATATATGGCACGAAGGGAACATTGAATGCCATAGCAAATTGCAGCAGCTTAGGCACGATTGATGCAGGACTGTATCGGGAGATTCACGTAGATGAGGATTTTCAGGTAGGAGATGTGACAGTGCATCCCTTTGAGATTCCCCATGATGCAGCCCAGCCATCTGCTTACCGCATTAGTCACGAAGAGACTTCTGTTGCAGTGGTGACGGATCTGGGAGTATTCAGTGATTACATTATTGAGAATATGAAAGGGCTGGATGCAGTGCTTCTGGAAGCCAATCATGACATTCGTATGCTGCAGGCAGGCCCGTATCCTTATTATTTAAAGCAGCGGATTCTCGGCACACATGGACATCTTTCCAATGAGAATGCAGGGAGACTTTTATGCCGGGTATTGCATGACAATCTGAAACATATATTTCTTGGGCATCTGAGCAAAGAGAATAATTATGATGCGCTTGCTTATGAGACAGTTTGTATGGAGGTCACAATGGGTGAGAACCCTTATAAGGCATCGGATTTTCAGATCCGTGTCGCAGAACGCAGCGAAGTTTCACAGCTGGTGACAGTATAGAGAAAATAGGAGGACATTATGAAGAAGACAATCATCACAGTAGTAGGAAAAGATACCGTAGGTATTATCGCCAGAGTATGTACTTATCTGGCAGAGAATAACGTGAATATTTTGGATATTTCACAGACCATTGTAGATGGTTTTTTTAACATGATGATGGTAACAGATGCAACCGCTTCAGAAAAAGATATTGCAGGTCTTGCAGGCGATCTGAAAGCGCTGGGAGAAGAGATTGGTGTGGTTATTATGTGCCAGCATGAAGAGATCTTCAATAAAATGCACAGAATTTAAGCGGGGTAGATGATTATGATTAATATATTTGAGGTCAATGAGACCAATAAAATGATATCTGAAGAGAACCTGGACGTCCGTACCATTACCCTTGGTATCAGTCTTCTGGACTGCATTGACACAGATCTGGAAAAATTAAATGACAATATTTACAGGAAGATTACCACACTGGCAGAGAATCTGGTAGCAACTGGCCAGAATATTGAAAACGAATATGGTATTCCGATTGTAAATAAGAGAATTTCTGTGACGCCGATCGCTTTGGTGGGAGCCAGCGCATGTAAAACGCCGGAAGATTATGTGACCATTGCCAGAACGCTGGATCGTGCTGCAAAAAAAGTGGGCGTGAACTTTATTGGCGGGTATTCTGCATTAGTCAGCAAGGGCATGACCAGAAGCGATGAAAATCTGATCCGTTCGATTCCACAGGCACTGGCAGAGACTGAACGGGTATGCAGTTCTGTAAATGTGGGTTCCACTAAGACTGGTATCGACATGGATGCAGTCCGAATTCTTGGAGATATGATTCTGGAAACAGCAGAACTGACAAAAGAGAATGATTCTCTTGGATGCGCGAAGCTTGTGGTATTTTGTAATGCTCCGGATGACAACCCATTCATGGCTGGAGCATTCCATGGTGTTACCGAAGGTGATGCGGTGATCAATGTAGGTGTCAGCGGTCCTGGTGTAGTAAAACGTGCACTGGAAAAAGTAAGAGGCGAGAACTTTGAGGTACTGTGTGAGACGATTAAAAAGACTGCGTTTAAAGTAACCCGTGTAGGACAGCTGGTAGCGCAGGAAGCATCCAGAAGGATGAATATCCCGTTTGGTATCATTGACCTGTCTCTTGCACCGACGCCTGCTATTGGAGACAGTGTGGCAGATATTCTTTGCGAAATTGGTCTGGAGTATGCAGGAGCACCGGGTACGACAGCTGCACTGGCATTGTTAAATGATCAGGTAAAGAAGGGCGGCGTAATGGCTTCTTCTTATGTAGGAGGCTTGAGTGGTGCCTTTATTCCGGTCAGTGAAGACCAGGGAATGATTGATGCGGTACAGGCAGGAGCTTTGAGCATTGAGAAATTGGAAGCTATGACCTGCGTCTGCTCCGTAGGGCTGGATATGATCGCCATTCCTGGAGATACACCGGCCACTACGATTTCCGGTATCATTGCCGATGAGATGGCAATCGGTATGGTGAATCAGAAGACCACAGCGGTCAGAGTAATTCCGGTAATCGGAAAAGGGGTAGGCGAAATTGTACAGTTTGGCGGCTTGCTTGGTTATGCACCGATCATGCCGGTAAATCAGTTCTCCTGTGCAGATTTTGTAAACAGAGGCGGAAGAATTCCGGCACCAATTCACAGTTTTAAGAACTAAGAAAATGAAAAAAGAACCCGTCAGACCGGATCAGAGGATCACAATCTGGCGGGTATTTTCATGCCGAAATGGCTGGCGGTATTTTTGAGAAAGTACGGATTCATAAATGTGAGAGGAAAGTGTCGTTTGCTGTAATTGGCAAATGGCAGTTTTTTTTCTCTCTTCATCATGAAAAGGAAAATCCAGGATATTTTTGGGGGCGTCTGCCATCTTGGTCAGAACCGGAATGTCAGAATGTGACTTGACTATCCTTAAAATCTGTGAAGATTTTCGACGCATACCAAGAATCCTGGTGTACTGAGGAAGAAAAAGTGCAGGAGCAGCAGGCTCCTGAATATCCAGAAGCAGGTGAAACAGTGCTCTCTGAATATGACCTCTGGTCTGATTCCTGGAGGTCAGCAGTTCGGTAAAATCAGCAAAATTTTGAAACGAAAAGCGATTCTGAAAGATTCTGTTTGCCAGAAAGGCATCAATATCAAAATAATCCTGAAGTTCTTCTGGTGTGCGAGCCAGCATCAGACGATACTGTATCATAGAAGCAAAATCTTCAGCCTCTATGGGACCGTAGTTTTTGGCATAAGCCTGAAGAAGAATCCAGGCGGAAGCAGGCATATATTCCTGCAATACAGCATTTTCTGCCAGGTAACGGGATGATTCTTCAGAAGTACGTGCGCATTTGTGCAGAAGAGCGTTTCGGATCGCAGTAGCAGATGAAAAATGCCCGGTCAGATCAGGACTGTGATAACCAGACCCCACTCTTTGGATTGCATGCGGTGCAATGGGGCTTTGAAACCTTTTTAAAGCACACAGATATTCCAGCGCCAGAATATTATTCGGAAGACGCAGAAAAGAAACATCGGTATGCAGATAATCAGAAAGCGCAGCAGAACGGGCGGCAGGATATCCAATTCCCTTTTTCAGATAAGAAAGCAGCAGCTGCTGAAAGTCAACAGGCTCCCGGGACAGAAGCGAAGCGACCTGCTCAAAGTCTGAAAGACATTCCTGTTCAGTGCCAAAACAAAGAGTATCAATACAACCAAGACTATTCAAAATGGAGACGCCGCCTCTGGCAAAATATTCGGCTCCGGCGCAGGCAAATGCCACAGGAAGTTCCAGCACCAGATCAGCGCCATTTTCCAAAGCCATGTGTGCGCGCACATATTTATCCAGTACAGCCGGTTCCCCCCGCTGCACAAAATCACCGCTCATGACAATCACTACATAATCAGAACCAGTTTCCTGACGTACTTTTTCGATCTGATAGGCGTGGCCGTTATGAAATGGATTATATTCAGTAATAATGCCGGCTATTTTCATAAATCCTCCGTATTTAAAAAAATATAAGAAAAAGTGTAGCATTATTTGCAGGCAGATGCAAGCTGCAATGTTCTGTTTTGTGCACAATAGAAAAAATGGAAAAGAAATTGCAAAAAAAGAAAGAATCTTATTGATAATTTTGGAAAAAAACTTATAATAGACGGTGAGGACTGTTTCAAAACAAATACAATGAGATACAGTCAAATACAAAAAAAGGAGACAAAGATTATGCCATTAGTTACTACGACCGAGATGTTCAAAAAAGCATACAATGGTGGATATGCAATCGGAGCATTCAATGTTAACAACATGGAAATTGTACAGGGTATCACAGAAGCAGCAGGAGAACTGAAGAGTCCGGTTATTCTTCAGGTTTCCAAAGGAGCTCGTGCTTATGCAAACCATACATACCTTGTAAAATTAGTAGAAGCAGCAGTCATTGAGAACCCAGAGATCCCAATCGCTCTTCACCTGGATCACGGTGACAGCTTTGAACTTTGCAAGAGCTGTATCGATGGAGGATTTACATCAGTTATGATCGATGCTTCTTCCAAATCTTTTAAAGAAAATATCGAACTGACCAAAAAGGTAGTAGAATATGCACACGCTCATGGCGTTGTTGTAGAAGCAGAGCTTGGTACTCTGGCTGGTATTGAAGACGAAGTCGTTGTAGAAGCTGGTCATGAAAGCTATACACGTCCGGAAGAAGTAGAAGAATTCGTTGACAAGACAGGATGTGACTCCCTTGCAATCGCAATCGGAACAAGCCACGGCGCTTACAAGTTCACAGCTGATCAGTGTACACGTAACGAGGAAGGTATCCTTGTTCCACCTCCACTTCGTTTTGACGTTCTGGAAGAATGTGCTAAGAGACTGCCAGGATTCCCGATCGTACTTCACGGATCATCTTCTGTACCACAGGAATTTGTTAAGATGGTAAATCAGTACGGCGGAAATATGCCGGATGCAGTAGGTATTCCAGAAGAACAGTTAAGAAAAGCTGCTACAATGGCTGTATGCAAGATCAACATCGACTCCGATATCCGTCTTGCTATGACAGGTAACATCCGTAAATACTTTGCAGAGCATCCAGATCACTTTGACCCACGTCAGTATCTGAAACCAGCTCGTCAGGCTGTAAAAGATATGGTTGCTCATAAGATCGTTAACGTTCTTGGAAGTAACGACAAGATCTGATCCTAAGAAAATGAAAGGCGGGAAATCTTCTGATTTCCTGCCTTTTTTCGTGTGGAATTGTAAGACAGAAAGACTTTGTATGAAGGATAAAACAAAGTGTTTGGAAAAAAATTCATGAAAACACAGATTCCTGGTTGAAAAATCAATTTGTGAATAATATAATGAGATTTATGAGAGACTGTATACAGTCTGCTGTCAGAATATGGCAGTGTTATGGCACCAAAGTGCCGCCTGAGAGATCAGGAACATATCATACGAAAGGAGTCAAAGAATCATGGGATTTATTGACGTTATCAAAGAAAGAGCAAGAAACAATAAGAAGACAATTGTACTTCCGGAAACAGAAGACCGTAGAACCTACGAAGCTACCGCACAGATCTTAAAAGAAGGTATTGCAAATGTTGTTCTGGTCGGCAGCGAAGAAGCAGTGAAGAAGGGCAGCGAAGGACTGGATATTTCAGGCGCTGTAGTTGTAGATCCTGCTACATCTGAGAAGACACAGGGATATATTGATAAACTGGTTGAATTAAGAAGCAAAAAAGGTATGACACCAGAACAGGCTAAAGAGATTCTTCTGAATCAGTATCTGTACTATGGTGTTATGATGGTTAAGATGGGCGATGCAGATGGTATGGTATCTGGAGCATGCCACTCAACAGCAGATACTTTAAGACCATGTCTGCAGATTCTGAAAACAAAACCAGGTACAAAACTGGTATCTGCATTCTTCCTGATGGTAGTACCAGACTGCGAATATGGTGCTAATGGCGCATTCGTGTTTGGTGACAGCGGACTGGTTCAGGATCCAAATCCGGAAGAACTGGCAGCTATCGCAGCTTCTTCCGCAGAATCCTTCCAGTTACTGGTACAGGAAGAGCCAATCGTTGCTATGCTTTCTCATTCTACAAAGGGAAGTGCAAAACATGCACTGGTTGACAAAGTAGTAGAAGCTACCAAGATCGCAAAAGAAGAAAATCCGAACCTGAAACTGGACGGAGAATTACAGCTGGATGCAGCTATCGTACCAAGCGTTGGAGCATCGAAAGCACCAGGCAGCGATGTTGCAGGTAAAGCAAATGTTCTGATTTTCCCTAACCTGGATGCAGGTAATATCGGATACAAGCTGGCTCAGAGACTTGCAAAGGCAGAAGCATACGGACCTATCACACAGGGTATTGCAAAACCAGTAAATGACCTGTCCCGTGGATGCTCAGCAGAAGATATCGTAGGTGTTGTTGCGATTACAGCAGTTCAGTGTCAGGCTGAATAATATAATAATTTGGAGGATAGATTTCAATGAACGTATTAGTAATTAACTGCGGAAGTTCATCTCTGAAATATCAGCTGATCAACTCCGATACAGAAGCAGTACTTGCAAAAGGACTTTGTGAAAGAATCGGTATCGACGGAAGACTTACCTATCAGAAAGCAGGCGGAGAAAAAGAAGTAACAGAAGCTGCTATGCCTACACATAAAGAAGCAATCCAGCTGGTACTGAATGCACTGACAAACGAAAAGACAGGTGCAGTAAAGAGCCTTGCTGAAGTAAATGCAGTAGGTCACAGAGTCGTACATGGCGGAGAAAAATTCGCAAGCTCCGTAGTGATTAATGACGAAGTATTAAAAGCAATTGAAGAATGCAACGATCTTGCACCTCTTCACAATCCTGCAAACCTGATCGGTATCAATGCATGCCGTGAACTGATGCCAGGAGTACCGATGGTAGCTGTATTTGATACTGCTTTCCATCAGACCATGCCAGAAAAAGCATATCTGTATGGACTTCCATACGAATATTATGAAAAATATGCAGTACGTCGTTACGGTTTCCACGGAACATCTCACAGCTTCGTATCTAAGCATGCAGCAGAGTTCCTGGGACTGGATCTGAACAACTCCAAGATCATCGTTGCTCATCTTGGTAACGGTGCATCCATCAGTGCAGTACTGAATGGAAAATGCGTAGATACTTCTATGGGTCTGACTCCACTGGAAGGTCTGGTAATGGGAACACGTTCTGGTGATATTGATCCAGCTATTATGGAATTTATCGCAAAGAAAGAAAACCTGGATATCGCAGGCGTTATGAACGTACTGAACAAGAAGTCTGGTGTACAGGGTATCTCCAAAGTATCCAGCGACTTCCGTGATCTGGAAAGCGGAATGGAAGCAGGCAACAAGCTTTGTGCAGCAGCACTGGAAGTATTCTGCTACAGAGTAGCAAAATACATCGGATCTTATGTAGCAGCTATGAACGGT
Organism: uncultured Marvinbryantia sp.; assembly: GCA_934408725.1. Classification (GTDB taxonomy): domain Bacteria; phylum Bacillota; class Clostridia; order Lachnospirales; family Lachnospiraceae; genus Marvinbryantia. Next base: position 26,127 of record CAKRVB010000013.1, on the reverse strand, counting down.
GTAGATGCCATCGCATTTACAGCAGGTATCGGTGAGAATGCTCCTCTGGTACGCGAAAAAGTTCTGGCTTACTTAGGATATCTTGGAATTTCTCTGGATGCAGAAGCAAACGGAAAACGTGGAGATGACTGTGTGATTTCTACAGCTGATTCTAAGGTAAAAGTTGCAGTCATTCCTACAAACGAAGAACTTGCAATCTGCCGCGAGACAGTAGCTTTAGTATAAAATCAGTTGGAACATTTAGAGCGTGGCAGATTGCTGCCACGCTCATTTTGCAAATTATGTAAATTTGTGATTGACAAATGAAAGACTGATAGTTATAATATTCAGGTATGGATAGGATAGGAGGGCATTATGCAGGTTGATTTACATGATATTTTGAAAATCGACGGGAAAAAGATGCAGGTAAATGCTGAACTGGAGATGGATCAGTTCCATGGAACGTTTGGTGATTATCCTATCGTTCGTAAGAGTCCGGTATCTCTGGAGATTGTGAACAAAGGAGATCGGAACTTACAGATAAAGGGAAGTTCAGAAGTTGTTCTGGCTATTCCCTGTGACCGGTGTCTGGAAGAAGTTGATATGCGGATTCCGCTTGATTTCGAGAAAGAAGTCGATATGAAGCTGGATGAAGAAGAACGTGTTCAGGCATTGGATGAACAGTATTTTATAGAAGGATACAATCTGGATGTGGATAAGCTTGTCTGTTCAGAGATACTGGTAAGTTGGCCATCAAAGGTATTATGTAAGGAGGACTGCAAAGGACTCTGCAATACCTGCGGGACCAATTTGAATCTGAAGACTTGCGATTGTGAGCCTACAGATTTGGATCCCAGGATGGCACAGATCCAGGAAATCTTTAACAAATTTAAGGAGGTGTAAACCATGTCAATCTGTCCAAAGAATAAATCTTCTAAAGGTAGAAGAGACAAGAGAAGAGCTAACTGGAAGATGGTAGCTCCAAACCTTGTAAAATGCAGCAAGTGCGGCGAACTGATGATGTCTCACAGAGTATGCAAGAACTGCGGTACTTACAACAAAAAAGAGATCATCGCTCAGGACTAATTAGAAAAGAGATAGAATCAAGGGTTAAGTCAGTACGACTTAGCCCTTTTCTATTTTTTCCTTGTTTTGATTGAGTTCGCAGAAAACATAGGCTATAATGATTCTAACCTATTTATAAGGGAAGAATAGTTTAAAAGATAAGACAGGAGAAAAAATGCTGACAGATGAACGGTTATATGAGCGTTATTTTCTTGGTGAAAAAGAAGCTGCGGAGCAATTGGTGAAACGATATGGAGATTCGCTGATTCGTTATATCAGTGGGTATATTTCTGATTATCATGAGTCGGAGGATCTGATGATTGAGGCGTTTGCCCAGATGTTTGCGAAAAAACGACCGGTTACAGAGGACCATTGCTTTAAAGCCTACCTTTATAAAACATCGCGAAATCTGGCGCTGCGTCATAATAAGAAAAAGAGATTTCCATTACTGGAACTGCATCAGACGGGATTTGAGATGTCCGGAGTCATGAGTGCGGATGCAGATCTGCTAAGGAAGGAACAGAACCGCCAGCTGTTCCAGGCATTGGAACAGGTGAAAGAGGAGTATCGGGAAGTTCTGTACCTGCTATATTTTGAAGAGATGAAATATGAAGAGGCGGGAAGGGTTATGGGCAAAAGTGTACCACAGATTACCAATCTCGCTCACAGAGCGAAAAAAAGTATAAAGAAAATTCTGGAAAGGGAGGGATTTACCTATGCGCACCAATGAAGAACGAATGAATCTGATCTTTAGCAGGGCAGAAGAGATTCAGAAAGAGCAGCAAAAAAGAAAACAGCGTTGGATAGAAGTTGGATGTGTAGCTGCCTGTATGGTGCTGATCATCGCACTTGGTATTGGTATGCCAGGGATCATGGGACATGCTGTATCCGGATCTGTAATGCATAATTCAGGTGCAGCCAGCCTGATTGCCAGTCAGTCTCAGCTGGGGTACATTGTAGTTGGAATTTTTTCCTTTGCTTTGGGCTGTATTACGACGATTTTATTATATCGTATCAAAGAGCGCAGAAAAGATCAGGCGGAGTGTAAGTCATGAGTTTTGAAGTGATAGATAATGGTATTCAGGTTGGATTATTTCTGCTGTTTGCTTTGTTTTCGCTGATTCATGGAATGCGTAAGCAGGATCGCAGATTCTGGATTCTGTCCGGCTGTTACGCCTGTTTTTCTATGGGGACCTTATATTATCTGCTTTATCTGGTGATTATGGGAAAAGTGCCGCAGGTCTTCTACGTGTCAGAGATTGCCTGGATGGCATCATATCTGTTCTTGTTGGCACTGTGCCTGATGATAACGGGAACATGTCAGAAGCGGCATTCTATAGTGGCCTGTGTATTAACTGCAACAGAGGCGGCAGTTGTCATAGGAAAGCGGATTTTTGGACCATCTTATCCTTTTTCTGTTATTTTTGCTATGGTAACCGGTGTGATCTTTTATCATGCGGTACTGGATGTGCAAGAGAACAGGAGGGAAATCAGTTTTTCTATGATTGGATTGATTGTATGGCAGCTGCTCCTTTATATTGTGTCAGAACATATAAGAGATTATACACGGTTCAACCTTTATTTTGCAGTAGACTTCCTTCTGATGGCAACCATGTGTAGTTTGTTTTTCTGGTTGAAAAAGGAGGAAAGTGAATGAGTTATCTGGAGAATATTCTGGTCTGTATTGGTGTGCCATTTCTGCTTGCGCTTCTTTTTGTAAAAGGGAAACAGAAAGAGTATTTGGGATTTATTCTTTGTGGGATGTGCTGCTGTCTACTGGCCGCTTATGTAACCAGCTTTTTTATGGCAATCTATGGTGCTGACGCACTGGTTACATCGGTAGAGATTACGCCAGTCTGTGAAGAAATTCTGAAATTTCTGCCGTTTTTGCTGTGGCTTTTGATCTTTGAACCGCAGCAGGAAGAAATATTATCTGCGGCAATGTTCATAGCGATAGGATTTGCCACTTTTGAAAATATCTGCTATCTTGCAGAAAATGGTGCTCAGAATTTTTACTTTCTCTTTCTTCGCGGAATTGCTGCCGGAGCCATGCATCTGTGTGGTGGAATTGCTGCCGGATATGGTATAGGCTTTGTATTTCAAAGGTTATGGCTTCGGGTAATTGGAACCATCGGCATTCTTGGATTTTGCATTGTCTTTCATGGAATCTATAATCTGCTGGTGACAGCCGGAGGGACATGGCAGAGATGCGGGTACCTGTTTCCTGTCATCTGTATTATGCTTGTATATATCATACGTTTATTACGAAATCACTTACTGAGAAATCCGTAAGTGATTTTTTATTAAAAAAATCAGCAATCAGGTGAAAGGTTTTTCTTTTTTGGGACTTTCTATAAGTATAGAACAACTTTGTCTATGCATGAGAGAGTGAACGGGAGGAAAGGAAATGAAGAGAAAACGAAGACAACGCTGGATCGCTATGCTGATGGCAGTGGTCATGCTGGCCAGCACAATGGGGAGCACCGGGCTGGCACAGTCGCTGCAGACGGAAAGCCATGCAGCACAGGATCATAGATCGACACGGGAGACCGAGACAACAGCGGAAGAGATCATATTGCCTGATCGTGTAAAAGAATGGGGAGGGGAATATGAGACGGCTGCTACACAACAGGAGGCAGACGCGCTTCGGACGCAGGATGAATCGAAGAATCTGCTGATTACTGCAAAAGAGTGTACATTGTCTGGGCTGGACTATGGTGAAATTGCAGCGTCTGCTACAGATAAGCTGGATTTGTCAGATGTGAAAGCAAAAAGATTTACAGCAGATCAGGTCAGTGAACTGCGGCTAAATGGAACAGAACTGGAACAGCTGTATGTTCAGACTGCAAAGGACCAGAGTGTGACGCTGCGTATGGATGCAGAGACAAAGATTCCGGAAATCTTTCTGGAAGGAGAAGGAAGTGTCCTGCTGGAAGGCAATGGCGCACTGGGTATCGTACGCGTGACAGGTGCATTAGAAGAGGTAACTGTCAGAGCCACATGTTCTGTGATCAATGAATCTGGACAGCCGGTTCAGCTTGAAATGCCGGACGGAGATCAGATGACACTGGCGGCTGATCAGCAGGAGGAACTGGTGCTGTCATCTTATCAGGTGACTTTTATAGCAGACGGACAAATCTATGACAGTAAAATGGTGAAGCCTGGGGAAACCATTCCTTTCCCGGAACAGAATCCGGAAAAAGATGGATTTATTTTCACAAGTTGGTATAAAGATGAGGCGTTTACGGAAAACTGCTCCCAGTTTGCAGTGGCAGAAGGAGAGACTACACTTTATGCAAGATTTGTGGATGCAGCGGAGGCAATCGAAGTAACCTTTGATACCATGGGAGGCCGTGAACTGGAGCCACAGATTTTCGCAAAGGGAGAAACACTGTTAAGCCGTCCAATTAACGAGATCTATACTGAGAAGGAAGGATATACATTTGGCGGCTGGTGTACGGATCCGGAATGTACCACGGCATTTTCCTATACAGAGCCACTGGAAGAGTCGCTGACGCTGTATGCTTTCTTTGTATCAGAAGAGGCACAGGAAACAGAAAAAGACGGAACATCAGCAGACCTGGCAGATTTTGACTGGCAGGGAACCATTCCACTTCGGACAGAGGAAGAAATGACTTTAGATGAAGTGAAAACAAATGTCCGTGTAGAGGCTGGCTCAGGTGCGCTGGATCCGGAGCTGGATATTGCTGAGACAGAAGATGGATTTGCTATTTCCGGATCTTATTATGAAAAAGATGGTGAGACAGGATTTGAACCGGGAGCAACCTTCAGCATTATTGTATCTGGAGGTGTGCATTTTGCAGATTACTCAGATGATACCGATACGGCAGTGGTATCTGTATACAAAGAGCAGGTAGAAGTAGTCGGCTTTTCTAATGATATGACCTATGTGCTCTGGGATGATGTGATGGAATATCAGCCGGTGGTATCTGTGGATGAAGCATCTGAAGAAGAGACGGATTTAGAGACAGAAACATTTTCTGAGACAGAGAAAATGGAAGAAACAGAATTGGAAACTGTCGCAGAAGAGGGATCAGAAACAGAGACAGAAAGCAATCAGACGGTAGCGGATCCTGATGGTGCAGATGCCGGGGAAGTGGAAGAGGCAGCGTACATTCCTGGTGAAATTCTGGTAAAAAACAGTGATACCACCTATCAGGAAGGCGATATAGTAGCCTTCTATGATGGTGAGATTGGCAGAGATGAAAAAAATATCGATGCATATACAGAAGGGTCTTTTGATGGATATGTACTGTTTGCACAGATCCTGAGTGTGGAAGATACGGCAGATGGGGTACATCTGACTTATGGATATGCCAGCCCGGAGGATTACCTGGCAGACTTTGATGTTCACGTTACGGACGATGTAGAGATGGATCAGCAGCTGTCGGAGGAAGATCTGGAAGTGTTGACATCCAGACTTTCCAGGCAGGTAGAAGAAAATGAAGAACTGAAGGCTCAGATGCTGGTATCCGTCATGAGTGCGCCGGAGACGCAGGATATGCTGGATGACCTGTACGGGGAAGGCACGTATGCGCTGGCAGGTATGACGGCAACTCTGACACCTGGCAGGCCGGTGGTAAAGCTGAAGGTATCAGGCAGTGAAGTGACGGCAAACATCAGTATTTCTGCGACTGCCAATATTAAAAAAGATGGTAAGAACATGCTGACTGTTCAGCCGAAGCTGTCCTTTACCCAGTCTTTGTCTGTGAAGACGAATGTAGATGGTGGCAAAGTCTGGATCGATATGTCTGTGACGATCCGGTCCATGTCGAAGATTGAACTGACTGTTACCGCTACTACTGGTGGAAAAACAACCGTATTCTCCAAAGCAAAGGACACCTTAAATGAGATTGTCAAACCGGAAGGAATCCAAGAGGGCGATTATGAATCCTATGATCAGTCTGTAGCAGATTTGATGGATACCATGAACTCCATCGTGGCAACCTCTTTGAAATATAATGATCTATTTGATATCCTGCTGCTGAATCTGAAATTCTCTTTTTATGGAATTATTACCGTAGGCTTTGAGGTTCATCTGGTAGGACAGGTGGGAGTCCTGGCAACCTTTGGCGTAGAGATCGTAGCCAGAAGCGGGGAACGCATCGGTTTCAAATACAATTTCCTGAAATTCAAAGGAAGCTCTTATACAGAGAAGCTGGAGAGCTCTGTAACCAATAATATTTATCTGATTGGAAAGGTAGGAGCCCGCGTGGGACTGCGGCTGACGCTGTCAGTAACCATGTGTGGAATTGCCACAGCCTATATAACCGGAAGCCTCTATGCTTATGCGGAGCTGACAGGCCTGTTCTTCAATACCACGAATCTTTTGAGCGGAGCCAATACGAACCTTGGAGCATTAAAATTTGAGGTAGGTATTGATGTTGTAGTATCCCTTGGTCTGAAAGTAAGACTGATTTTCAAGACCATACGCAAGAACTGGACGGTCTATACCGGACGCTGGCCATTGTGGTCCACTTCCGTATCGAGCAGCATGAGCTATATGGATGAAGAGGAACTGGCAAAGCTCTGGGAAAAATCCAGTGCGAATGCAGATCATAAAACAGTATTCGGATTTGAAACCATTCCGATGAAGACATGGAATCTGATGGGCGGAAAATGCCAGAAGAACAATCTTCTTTGCGCAAAATCATCCGGTAAAGGTGTGAAGATCACTTTATCGGTGAAGAATCTCATGATAAATGGAGAGGCAATCCCGGAAGGAGATGCCAGAAATGCATTATTTACCGTGGGCGATTCATCGAAGGGACAGAATCCGGGATTCATCTATATGGATGAAAAGGTTGCAGAAGAACAGTTGTGTGAAGAGGCAGAGCTGGATCTGGAAGTTACTTATGAGAATAACAGTTCCTCCGCACTGGTGAAGAAACAGACCAAGACGTTCCATTTGAAAAAGAAATGTGCGCTGGCAACAACGACACAGAATGTGAAGATAGTATTGAATGACTGGTGTGCAAGAAACTGGGGGCTGAGTGCAGCTGACTGGGATAACAAAGTGGTGTATGAGACATCCTTTACCTCTACACATAATCTGGGAAGAGCTTATGAGCCAACTGCGACGGGAACATTGAATCTGGGAGAAATTGTTGCAAAGGTACAGAGTGAATATCCGGAAATCAGTCAGTACACCTGTGAATGGATGGAACCATCTCCTTCCCAGAGCGGTGTGATACAGTATAGTGTGCCGCAGATCAGCAGCTTCTGCTATATGACACCTGCCAATGGAGTCGTGCGCTATGATGTGCGTCCACAGACGGATGCGTATGATGTGACCTATTATCTGTATGTCCGCAGATTTGAAGGATATGAGGATTCGATTCGTTATCATATCAATCTGAAAGGGGACGATGCAGAGGATACTTATACCTTCCAGGTAGCGCCAAGTGCATATGGTAAATCATTGACATTTACAAAAGAAGCAGAACACAGTTATCTTCTGGAAACAAGACGTACACAATTCGATGGCAGCAGGCAGCCTCTGATGATGTCAGTAAATGAGGAAGCGGCAGCAAAGACCGGATTTACCCTGACAGGACGGGAATATCAGCAGGATGTTTACTTTGATATTACCATTGGCAAGCCAATACTGGGTATTCAACTCGGTGAAGGAGTGAAAGGATATCAGTTTACAGATGAGAAGCTGAATGGAGAAGATGGCATCAAACCAGGAAGTAAAGTGGAGCTTCAGGTAGAACTGGAAGAAGGCTATGGAGGACTGGAAGTAACTTCAGAAAATGAAGATGTGACGTTCCAGATCAGTGACAATAAAGTAAGCTTTATCATGCCAAACAGCGATCTGTCCATTGTACTGCGTGCTTATCGGCTGCACAGCATTACTTATCTGTACCAGTATGGTGGCTATGGAACCTACAAAAAAGTCTATTTTGCAGAAAATGAAGTAACAAAGAAGGTGGAAGATCCGAAGATTGACGGACTGACGTTCCGTGGCTGGTACACATCTGCAGATGGCAGTGGGGAAGCATATCAGTTCGGCGAAAAACTGCTGACAGATGTGACCTTATATGCAGACTGGACCTGTGACGTAACCGTGCATTTTACACCTGCAAAAGGAAAGGCAGCATATCTGACAGGGTCAGAAGATGCGCCGGAAGAACATCTGATTTTTGAAAATGACACACAGGAATATTTTGCATTTACCTATTCTACATTAAGACCGGGAGAAAAACTGTTAAATATTCAGATTCCGGAATATGACGGATATCAGTTCATGGGATGGTATACCAATGACGAATTCTCAGGTGAACCGATCAATCTGGAAACATACCGTCTGTCAGGTGGCATGGATCTCTATGCGCGCTGGGCGAAGATGGTTGCCGTAAACTTTGACCGCAATGATGGAACGGATGCACCGCTCTATGCAGAAACAACGGGATTTGTGGGATATCCAATTACGATCATTCCGGATGCGCCGGAAAGACAGTACTATACCTTTACCGGATGGTACAAAAATAAGGCAGCAACAGCAGCTTTTGATGTGCAAAACGATACGATTACCGGTAATACAACCCTTTATGCGGGCTGGAAGGCAACCACTTATGCGATTACCTACGATCTTGCAGGTGGGACAGAAGCGGTGGAAAATCCGACAACCTACACTACAGAAGATACGATCACACTAACTGCACCAACCAGAGAAGGATATACATTCGCTGGCTGGACGGGAACCGGTCTGAAGGAGGCTACCTTAGAGGTTATGATAGAGCCGGGAACCGGCGGCGATCGCAGCTATACCGCAGAATGGTCACCGATTGAGTATTCCATAGAATACAAGAGAGCTTTCGACAATCCGAATAATCCGGAATCTTACAATATAGAAAGCAACGAGATTATTCTGAAACAGCCAACCAGAGAAAAGTATGAATTTGCGGGCTGGACAGGAACGGGACTTGACCAGCCAACCAAAGAGGTTCATATTCCGAAAGGTTCTATGGGAAATCGTGTTTACATGGCAACCTGGATCAGTTCCGATTCAGTATTGAACATTCTGGACAGAATACAGGTATTGGCTCAGAATCATCCGTATGAATCAGAATTGGTTGCTTATCTGGTGGGTAATGGACCAGCGCTGGATGATCCATATAAGATCATAGATCCAAAAGTGGCCCAGGATGCGAAAGACTATCTGAAAAAGATCATAAAAGAAGATGGTACAGCTGGCAGCTATCAGCCTGGAGAAATCGGTGCGTATAGTGACAGTATTGAAATACAGATAAAGAGTACTCAGACAGATCGCAGATCCGATAAGCAGAAGCAGATTTATACATTTGAGGTAGAAGCAGTGTATACGGATGATGCAGGGGAAAGGCATCCGGTTACAATTGCAAATTACCAGGCACAGCTGCAGAAAATGGTACCAGAAAAATTTAGTGTTCCAGATATACCGAAAGGAAAATTTGGACAGAAATTGAACGAAATTACAAAAGGAGTAGCCATTGGAGAAAGCATAGCGCTTTATACAAATATGGATCTTGATTATGAACAGAATGCTTCCGGAACTTATAGCTGGAAGAATGCGGATCAGATTCCATTTGGCAGAAATAATGGTACAGAAGAAAATGAATATGAAGTGATTTTCACCCCAGATTCTGACTGTGAGGAATATTTCGCACCAGCTGAAACAAAAGCCTCTGTATTGACGCAAATCGGGTTATACGTGACTGCGGCAGCAGACAGCAGAGTTTATCGGTACAATGATCTGTCAACAACAGGTACGGCGAAATTGTTCTATGCAGATGAAAAAGGTAATGTCACAACAGAAGAGTTTACGGCTATAGAAGAATTTTTGTCCGGTGGAACATGGAACTTTGAAACTGCAAAAGCAGAGCAGGATAAAAAAGTAATATTCAGTGAGTATACCTTAGATGAATCCCAAAATTCAGATGAATTATATGGAGAAGATGCATATGTTGTGGTAAATGCTACAGCGATATCGACGGCCGCTATTACACAGGTGCAGCAAAAAGATGTAACGATTTCTAATGTAGGTACCGAGAAAACCTTATATTCTTACGGAACGCTCATGGGAGATATTCATTTGGCAGGTTCTGTAAAATACCGGGGAGAAGAAGTACAGGGAACATGGAAATGGAATGAAAAAGTCCTGGCTGAAAAACCGGATGTAGGAGCTTCTCATACTGCATATTTTATAGCGGATGAAAAATACGAAGATGGATTTGCAGTGTTTACTGCTGAGGTTACGATTCCTTTGAGTTATCAGAATGTATATGTTCCGGAAATTCCAACAGTATATTATAATGGACAGACGCAGAAACCAGCGTTTCCAAATGCTGACAGCGATGGATACATTGTTCTTGAAAATAATGGTGGACAAGATGCAGGCACTTATGATGTGAAATTGAGATTGAAGGATACCAAAAATACTGTATGGATGGAAAGACGTGGAAATACAGAAAATGGATTGGGGCAAGATGACATTATACGCAAGTTCAATATTCTGAAAGCAGTGCCTCAGGTTACAACAGGAAGTGTGAAAGCTATTTCTTACGGACAGAAACTGACATCCGGTGATTCTAAAAAAGAAACAATAAATAATGTTTCGGATATCCAGACAATGTATTCTGCAAAAGATATGTTAGCGGGCTTTAAGGTAACATATCCGTCTGTATCAGAAACAGAATCAGGAAATGGAATCTGGAGTTGGGTAACAGAAAAAAATGCGAATGGTGATGAACTTTTGCTTGAGAAATCTGGATCTGGTGAAAAGAAAGTGGCACAGCCATTGGCAGTTGGAAAACACAGCATAAAAGCAAAATATACACCGGGCAATAATCAGAATAATCTGGACAGTTATGAAATATATGTTGAGGTTACGGTACAAAAAACAACGCCATATGTAGTTGGAGAAATGGGTGATACTATTATGTATCAGGGGGGAAATCACACAATAGCCAATGCGGAGATCAAAGCCGATTCAGTAAAAGCATATAATCCATACATCGAAAATGAAGTACTGAATGGTAGCTGGGTATGGGGAGACAGTACTTATATTCCTATGCAAAGCGGTGAAAATTCCGTTAGATTTATTCCTTCCGATACCAATACGTATACATCTGATGCAAGTAAAAACTGTAAAGTAACAATAAGAAATACGATCGAAATACATTATGTAATCATTGCGAACAAACCTACAATTGGTACAGGCAAACTCGAGGATAGAACAGGAATATTGAATAACTGGAATCCGGGTGACAATACGTTTACAATCGAACTTAAAGGAACATATGATTCTGGAGTTTTTAAGTCTGCGACAATAAAATGGAAAAACGAAGGAGGCGCACAAATTGAAAAGAAGATTTCAGCATTAAATACGGTTACAAACGGAATTAAGGTAGAGCAGCCGGATAAAAAATCTTTTAAATTCAGTTTTACCGATGCAAAATTACCAAATGATTTGAGTATCACATTAGATGCAACAGGCAATACCAGAGCAAGGTCTAAAATACAAGCCCGGATAATGGAGCCGGAAACAGAACTTTCAACAGAAACCATTACGGAATCACAGACTTCATCACAGGATACCGAATCTTCTGAACCGGAAAGTACAACATCTAATCCTGCTGTACCGGAGACAACGATGACAGAGAGTTCGACCACAGAAACAACAGTGTCTGAGACGCAGACCCCTGAAACGGAGTTGCCACAGACACAGGTGCCAGAGACTTCTGCACCGGAAACGACAGCCCCGCAGCCGGAAACAGCGGCGCCACAAACGGAGCAGCCGGCATCAGAGACACCGGCGCCACAAACGGAGCAGCCGGCAGCGGAAACACCGGCACCACAGACAGAAACAGCGACACCGGAAACGGCGGCACCTCAAGCAGAGACTTCTGCTCCTCCACAGCCAGCCGAGACGCAGGCGGCAGAAATTCAGTCTGCTGAGAGCATGGAACCGGTACAGAATAATGGTGACTCATGAGAAGAACACACTTTTATGCAGGTATTCTGTTTGGTATCTTTCTAACGATGCCCCTTACAGTGGGGGCATTGGCAGAAATGGAACCATTAGAAGAAGCATCCAATGCGGTAACCGTCTGCATTCTGGATTCTGGCTGCAATTTGTCAGATGTGCAGGGAAAGAATTATCTGGACGGTACACAGGATCTGACGGATCAGGAAGGACATGGAACTTGTGTATATGAAATTCTAAAAGAAACGGCACCAGATGTAGATATTTATATGTTGAAATGCTTTGACAGTAGTATGGCGTTGACTCAAAATACGCAGGAAGCTAGTGGTGAGCACTCGAATGCCACAGATATAGGTTCGGCTATTATTCAGGCTATTTATGATGCGGTGGACATATATGATGCTGATATCATCAATATGAGCTGGACTTTAAATCAGGATGATGAAGAGCTGCATGAAGCCATGACATATGCGGTTGGACGGAATGTACTGCTGGTAGCGGCAGCGGGAAATTTGTCACTGTCTACACCTCTTGGCAGTGAGGTCTACCCGGCTGCATGGAAAGAGGTGATAGGTGTGTCCGGTGCAGATCTGAATGAACAGGGAGAGCCAGTCAGCTCTCTCTGGTATCTGCAAAGCAATGCTGTATTTGTATCCGCAGATGGCAATTATCAGGGTGAGAAAGGATCTTCTTATGCTGCACCCAGAATCAGTGGTATATTAGCAAAGTATCTGTCTGAAGTGCCAAATGAGAATCATACAAAAGGAAAAGCAGAAGAATATCTGAAAGAAATAGCAATAGATGCGGGAGATTCAGGCTATGATACTACATTTGGATGGGGATATGTGGAAACAAGCTGAATCCGTGGTTAGGTAATGGATATCCAGAGATGATTTGGCCCCGGAAAGTAAGAAGCAAGTTAAATCCGTGGTCATGTAATGGATATCCGCAGGCGAACCGACCCCGGAAAGTAAGAAGCAAGTTAAATCTGTGGCCATGTAATGGATATCCGCAGGCGAACCGACCATGGAAGCTAAGAAGCAAGCTGAATCCGTGGTCATGTAATGAATAGCCAGAGATGATTTGGCTCCGGTAACTAAGAAACAAGCTAAATCCGCGGTCATGTATCGGCTATCCGTAGGTGACTGACCCCGGAAAGTAAGAAGCAAGCAGAATCCGCGGTTAGGTAATGGATATCCAGAGATGATTCGGCCCCGGAAAGTAAGAAGCAAGCAGAATCTGTGGTCAGGTAGTGGATATTCAGAGGCGAACCAACCCCGGAAAGTAAGAAGCAAGTTGGATCCGCGGTCAGGTAATGGATATCCAGAGTCGAACCGCCCCCGGAAAGCAAGAAACAAGCAGAATCCGCGGTCAGGTAATGGATAGCCGCAGGCGAACCGACCCCGGAAAGTAAGAAGCAAGTTAAATCCGTGGCCAGGTAGTGGATACCCAGAGGCGAACCGGCTCCGGAAACTGAGAAACAAGCTGAATTCGCGGTCAGGTAGAGGATATCCAGAGGCGAACCGGCCCCGGAAACTAAGAAACAAGCGGAATCCGCGGTCAGGTAGTGGATATCCAGAGGCGAACCAGCCCCGGAAAGTAAGAAGCAAGTTAAATCCGCGGTCAGATAATGGATAGTCGCAGACGAACCAACCCCGGAAAGTAAGAAGCAAGTTAAATCCGCGGTCATGTAACGGCTATCCGTAGGTGACCGACCCCGGAAAGTAAGAAGCAAGCAGAATCCGCAGTCAGAACCTGGAAAAGGGGCATCGCTATCTTCATACGGCAGCACAAAAAATGCCAGAATATTCTGGCATTTTTTGATGTAGACAGGAACTGCCGGCATTCTTATTTCTGCAGAATAAAAACTGTTGATTTTTATATGGATGTCTTGTATGATGATAGTTATGAAACAGGAGGTAGATGATGCAGGAAAAAATTAAGGTGGCAGTTGATGCAATGGGCGGAGACAATGCCCCTGTAGAGCCTATTAAAGCAGCAGTAGAAGCTGTGAATGAGAATCCGGATATCAGAGTTGTTCTGGTTGGAAAAGAGGAAGTTATTCAGAGCGAGTTAAAAAAATATACTTATGACCCACAGCGTATTGAGATTACAAATGCATCAGAAGTAATCGAGACAGGTGAGCCTCCGGTGAATGCGATCCGTAAGAAGAAGGATTCTTCCATTGTGGTTGGTATGAATATGGTAAAGCATGGGGAAGCCGATGCGATCATATCCTCAGGAAGTACCGGAGCTGTCCTGGTTGGAGGACAGTTGATCGTTGGAAGAATCAGAGGAATTGAGAGACCGCCGCTGGCACCGTTGATTCCGACAGAAAAGGGCGTAGCTCTTCTGATTGACTGTGGAGCTAATGTAGATGCCAGAGCTTCTCATCTGGTACAGTTCGCAAAGATGGGATCCATTTACATGGAGAACGTAGTTGGCATTAAGAACCCGAGAGTCGGACTGGTGAATATCGGAGCAGAGGAAGAAAAGGGAAATGCGCTGGTAAAAGAGACTTATCCATTATTGAAGGAATGTAAGGATATTAATTTTATTGGGAATGTGGAAGCAAGAGACATTCCGGCCGGTGTCTGTGATGTAATTGTCTGTGAAGCATTTGTGGGAAATGTCATTCTTAAATTATATGAAGGCACGTCATCCGCATTAGTACGTCAGATAAAAAAGGGCATGATGAGTACCCTTCGTTCCAAGATCGGAGCACTTCTGGTGAAGCCGGCATTGAAGAACACATTGAAGACGTTTGATGCGTCCCAGTATGGCGGAGCACCGATGCTTGGATTAAAGGGACTGGTCGTAAAGACTCATGGAAGTGCAACAAGCAAAGAAATCAAACATGCAATTTTCCAGTGTACGCAATTCAGCAAAGAGCGTATTAACGAGAAAATAAAAGAACATATTCTTGAAGAGACAAATTAGGAGGTACAATTATGGAACTTGAAAAACTTCAGAAAATCATTGCAGAGGTTATGAATGTGGACGAGGAAGAGATCACAATGGATACCACGTTTGTGGATGATCTGGGTGCTGACTCCCTGGATGTATATCAGATCATCATGGGCATTGAAGAAGAGTTTGATATTGAGATTCCGAATGAAGAAGCTGAAAAGATCGTTTCTGTAGGAGATGCGGTAGAAGCTATCAAGAACGCAATTGATGCGTAAGTTTGATCTTTGAGGGTGCCGTTTTGTGCACCCTCTTTTTATGATATCAGGGGATTGTGGGAGTGCGAAGCACGAAGCAATTCGTAGCTATCATACATGATATATTATGAGGTGAAACATGAACAGAGATTTAAAAGAACTGGAAGGAAAGATTGGCTATACTTTTCGGAATAAGGAACTCATGGAAAATGCGATGCGACATAGTTCCTATGCCAATGAAACCAGAAAAAAATTAAAAGACAATGAACGTCTGGAGTTCCTGGGAGATGCAGTGTTGGAACTGTCCAGCAGCGAATTTATTTTTGAAAATTATCCGGCTATGCCAGAAGGGGACATGACCAAGCTCCGTGCCAGTATTGTGTGCGAACCGACCCTTGCTCAGTGTGCAGCAGTGATCGAACTGGGATCTTTCCTGCGTCTCGGAAAGGGAGAAGAACTGACCGGCGGACGATTCCGTGATTCCATTGTTTCTGATGCCATGGAGGCATTGATCGGTGCCATTTATTTGGATGGTGGTTTTGCTAGTGCAAAAGAATTTGTATATGAATTTATTTTAAATGATATAGAGAATAAAAAACTCTTTTATGATAGCAAAACTATCCTGCAGGAGATTGTACAGAGTTCCTTTAAAGGGCAGCCGATGTCATATCATCTGGTGAGAGAGGAAGGCCCGGATCACGATAAGACATTTGTCATGCAGTTATTTATCGGGGACAAGGGCTTTGAAGAAGGAAGTGGCAGGACAAAAAAAAGCGCAGAGCAGCAGGCAGCTTATCGAACGATCATCACCCTGAAAGGACAAGCAAAATAGATGTATTTAAAAAGCATAGAAGTGCATGGATTCAAATCCTTTGCAAATAAGCTGAAGTTCCAGTTTCATAATGGAATTACCGGTATTGTAGGACCAAATGGAAGTGGAAAGAGCAATGTAGGTGATGCTGTCAGATGGGTGCTTGGCGAACAGAGCGTGAAGCAGCTGCGTGGTTCAAACATGCAGGATGTTATTTTTTCCGGTACAGAGAATCGAAAACCGCTGGGATTCGCCATGGTATCCATTACGCTGGATAATTCAGATCATCAGCTTCCGGTAGATTATAACGAGGTTACAGTAACCAGAAGGCTGTATCGTTCCGGTGAAAGCGAATATCTGATCAATGGTACAGCATGCCGTCTTCGTGACGTGAAAGAACTTTTTTATGATACCGGTATCGGTAAGGAGGGATATTCCATTATCGGTCAGGGACAGATCGATAAGATCTTAAACGGTAAACCGGAAGAGAGACGAGAGCTGTTTGATGAGGCAGCCGGAATCGTGAAGTTCAAACGGCGCAAGCTGTCTGCTCAGAAAAAACTGGAAGATGAGAATAACAATCTTACCCGTATCAATGATATTTTGTCAGAACTTACCCGTCAGGTGGGACCCCTGGAGCGTCAGGCGGAAAAGGCAAAAATCTACCTGAAAAAAAGAGATGAATTAAAACAGCTGGATATTAATATGTTTTTACTGGAAAAGGAACGAATGTCTGGCCAGCTGAAGGATGTAGAGAATAAAATCCTGATTTCCGATCATGATATGGAAACGGTGAAGAACAAGCTGGAACAGATCCGTGCCGAGTACGAGAAGATTGAACAGGAACTGGAAACTCTGGATCAAACGATTGAAGAAAAGAAGAATGAACTGAATCAGGGGCGTATGGTGAAACAGCAGCTGGAAAATCAGATTGAGCTGTTGAAAGAACAGATTCGTTCTGCCTCCATGAATGATGAGCATTTTCAGAGCCGTATGGCTGGAATTGAAGAATCTTTGAAAAGTTGTCAGCAGGAACTGACAACGGAAGAAAAGAACAATGAAGGCCTGAAAAAAGAACTGGAAGAAGCAGCGGAAAAAGAACGGAATTGCACAAAGCGTCTTCAGGAAATCACAGAACAGGCAGAGCAGCTGGAAAAACAGATTGCTGCGGGTCGAAACGAACTGATTACGTTACTGAATGAACGGTCTAATACAAAGGCCAGAATGCAGCGTTTTGAGACCATGAAAGAACAGATTCAGATCCGGAATTCCCAACTGACCCAGCGGATGCTTTCGGCAAAAACGGAGCAGAATCAGAGAGAGACAGTACGAGCCGGCTATCAGAAGGAATATGAAGCCATCACAGCGAGGATCCATGAACTGACGGAAGAGAATACCCGTATTGAAGAAGGCATCAATGAGATACAAAAAGAACTGATTGCCAGTTCCAGAGAACTGGAAGCAACCAAAGAAGACTATAGCAGAAATGTTTCCAGACTGGAAGCACTGAGAAATATGACAGAGCGCTATGATGGTTATGGCAACAGTATCCGCCGTGTTATGGAGAAAAAGGACAGTGTATCCGGTATCTATGGAGTGGTTGCAGATCTGGTCAAGACAGAAAAGAAGTATGAAGCGGCCATTGAGACTGCTCTTGGCGGCAGTATCCAGAATATTGTTACGGATAATGAAAATACAGCCAAATCCATGATCGAATATCTGAAAAGAAATAAGTTTGGGCGTGCAACATTTTTGCCATTAAATGCCATCCGTAAAAAAGGCGGACTGGGTAATGATCAGGCATTATATGAACCGGGAGCCATTGGTGTGGCCAGTACGCTGGTAGATACCGATGACCGATATGAGACGCTGGTGGAATATCTGCTGGGTAAGACTCTGATCGTGGATCACATTGATCATGCGATTGCGATTTCCAGAAAGTATCGTCAGTCTCTGCGCATTGTTACGCTGGAAGGGGATCTGTTAAGTCCGGGAGGTTCCATGTCTGGTGGAGCCTTTAAGAACTCCAGTAATTTGCTGGGCCGAAGAAGAGAGATGGAAGACCTGGAGGAGAAAGTCCGGTCTTCAAAAGCGCGAGTTTTGCAGCTTCAGAAACAGATTGAAGAGATCCGGCAGAAGCGTACCAGGGAACGGGAAGAACTGGTGAAGCGGACAGAGCAGATGCAGGCGGAGTATCTGAATCAGAATACACTGAAGCTGAAGTTACAGGAGATCCAGACACAGAATGCAAAAATGCTTTCAGATCATAAGTCTCTGCAGAATGAGGTGAATGAGATTCAGCAGCAGATGGCAGAGATTGAAGAAGAACATGTGCAGATTGAAAAGGAAATGGATCTTTCCAGAGAACAGGAAGCGCAGCTGGAGACACAGATCAAAACATGGCAGTCCAAACTGGAGGAGAAAAAGGCAGATCAGGAAGAACAGAACCGGGTTTGCAACGAAGTACATACACAGACCATGGCTCTTCACCAAAAGGAAGAGTTCATTTGTCAGAATCTGCAGCGTATTCACAGCGAAGAAGAGCATTTGCTGGAAGAAAAGAAAAGTCTTCAGGAGAATCTGTCCGGTTCCAGAGAAGATATAGAGAAAAAAGAAGCGCAGATTCAGGAAATTCAGGAATCCATTCTTCATGCACAGCAGGCAGAAACAGATACGGAAAAAGTACTGAGTCAGTTTACAGAGGAACGAAATGAAAAGAATCGTTCCCATAAAGAGTTTTTCCAGGTGCGAGAAGACTTGAGTAATCAGCTTAGTGACCTGGATAAAGAACATTTCCGACTGGATAACCAGAAAGAACGACTCAGTGATTATCTGGAGCGTCAGATCAATTATATGTGGGAGGAATATGAGCTGACAGCCAGTGAGGCAGAAAAGTTCCGGGACGAGGAGATCGAACACTCTCCGCAGCTGAAGAAGATGATTTCGCAGTTAAAGAGTGAGATCAAGTCACTGGGACCGGTCAATGTCAATGCCATTGAAGAATACAAGGAACTTCATGAACGACATGAATTCCTGTCGGCACAGCACGCAGATCTGGTGAAGGCCGGTGAAGACCTGAAGAAGATCATTACCGAGTTGGATGAGGGAATGCGCCGACAGTTTAAAGAAAAATTTGCGATTATGCAGCAGGAATTTGAAAAAGCCTTCAAAGAGCTGTTTGGCGGTGGAAAAGGAAGCCTGGAACTGGTAGAGGATGAGGATATTCTGGAAGCAGGTATCCGAATTATCGCTCAGCCGCCTGGAAAGAAGCTGGTCAACATGATGCAGATGTCCGGTGGAGAAAAGGCACTGACAGCCATTGCACTGCTGTTTGCCATTCAGAATATGAAGCCATCACCGTTCTGTCTTCTGGATGAGATTGAGGCGGCGCTGGACGAGAATAATGTATCCAGATATGCAAATTATCTTCACAAGTTGACAAAAAACACGCAGTTTATTATTATAACACATAGGCGTGGAACAATGGCTGTAGCAGACCGCCTGTATGGTATCACCATGCAGGAAAAGGGCGTGTCTACTCAGGTTTCCGTCAATATGGTGGAAGACGAATTAGATCAGTAGGGAGGAATTTTTCATGGAAGAAAAAAAAGGCTTTTTTAAGCGGCTGGCAGAGGGCCTGACCAAGACCAGAGACAATATTGTGGCCGGAATTGATAGTATATTCAGTGGTTTTTCCAGTATTGACGATGACTTTTATGATGAGATCGAAGAGACTCTGGTGATGGGAGATCTGGGTATCAATGCCACCACAGCAATCATTGAAAAATTAAAAGAAGCAGTCAAAGAGAATAATATCAAAGAGCCGGAGGAGTGCAAGCGGTATCTGATCGAAAGTATCAAGGAACAGATGGACGTGGGCGAGACAGCTTATGAATTTGAAAACCGGAAGTCTGTTGTGCTGGTGATCGGTGTCAACGGCGTGGGAAAGACCACCAGCGTTGGCAAGCTGGCCGGCAAGCTGAAGGAACAGGGAAAAAAGGTCGTTCTTGCGGCAGCGGATACCTTCCGTGCGGCAGCGGGAGAACAGTTGACAGAATGGGCGAATCGTGCAGGTGTGGAGATTATCAGTGGTCAGGAAGGATCAGATCCGGCGGCTGTTGTCTATGATGCGGTTGCGGCGGCCAAGGCCAGAAATGCAGATGTGCTGCTTTGTGATACAGCAGGAAGGCTGCATAATAAAAAGAATCTGATGAACGAGCTGGCCAAGATCAACCGAATTCTGGAAAAAGAATATCCGGAAGCCTATCGTGAGACATTGGTAGTGCTGGATGGTACCACCGGACAAAATGCGCTGGTACAGGCGAGGGAATTCTCAGAAGCAGCCAATATCACCGGTATTATCCTGACAAAGCTGGATGGCACTGCCAAAGGCGGTATTGCCATTGCCATTCATTCAGAACTGGGGATCCCGGTTAAATATATTGGTGTAGGAGAAAGTATCGATGACCTGCAGAAGTTTGATGCAGATGAGTTCGTAAACGCATTATTTTTAAATGAAAAGGAAAAAGAATAGAGATGGAATTTACAGAATTAACATTAGAGAATTTTGAAGAAGCAGCGGAAGTCGTCAAGAGAGTTACACAGGAGACCAAGCTGGTATACAGCAAGTATTTCAGTGAACAGACCGGGAATAAAGTCTATCTGAAGCCAGAGAATATGCAGGTCACCGGAGCCTACAAGATCCGCGGTGCTTATTATCGCATATCTAAGCTGGCAAAAGAGGATCAGGAAAAAGGCCTGATTACAGCTTCTGCCGGAAACCATGCACAGGGCGTGGCTTATGCGGCAAAGGAACTGGGAGTAAAGGCTGTTGTCGTTATGCCAACTACGACTCCATTGATGAAGGTGAATCGTACCAAGAGCTACGGCGCAGAAGTAGTGCTTCATGGTAATGTCTATGATGAAGCATGTGAACATGCTTACAAACTGGCAGAAGAAAATGGATATACCTTTATTCATCCATTTGATGATCTGGGTGTTGCTACCGGACAGGGAACCATTGCCATGGAGATCGTAAAGGAACTGCCACTGGTAGATTATATTCTGGTACCGGTTGGCGGCGGCGGACTGGCTACCGGTGTTTCCACACTGGCTAAGATGCTGAATCCAAACATTAAAGTAATCGGTGTAGAACCGGCAGGAGCCAACTGCCTTCAGGAATCCCTGAAGAATGGGGAAGTGACAACACTGCCATCTATTAATACGATTGCAGATGGTACTGCTGTTAAGACTCCTGGAAGTAAAATATTCCCATATCTTCAGAAGAATCTGGATGATGTGATTACCGTCACAGATGATGAACTGATCGTTGCATTCCTGGATATGGTAGAAAATCATAAAATGATCGTAGAAAATTCAGGATTACTTACAGTAGCAGCACTGAAACATCTGGATGTGAAAAATAAGAAGATTGTATCGGTACTTAGCGGTGGTAACATGGATGTCATTACCATGTCTTCTGTGGTACAGTTTGGCCTGATTCAGCGAGACCGTATTTTTACAGTATCCGTGCTGCTGCCAGATTCTCCTGGTGAGCTGACAAAAGTATCTGCGGTCATTGCAAAGATGCAGGGAAATGTCATCAAGCTGGAGCATAATCAGTTTATCAGTACCAACCGTTCCAAAGCAGTGGAACTGAAGATTACCATGGAAGCATTTGGAACAGAACATAAGAATCAGATCGTGAAAGCTCTGGAGGAAGCAGGGTACAAGCCACGCCTGATCAGAGCCAATCCATAAGAAAAATAAAATTGTCAAGAAAAAATACTTGACATTGCGAAGCAATTAGTTTATGATGTCAAAGGTGATAGAAATGGAACGATTTGTGGAGCAGACTTTATTATATGATTTTTATGGTGAGTTGCTGACAGAGCATCAGCGTCAGGTATATGAGGATGTGGTATTGAACGATTACTCCTGTACAGAAGTAGCAAGAGAATATGACATCAGCAGACAGGGCGTACATGATTTAATCAAGCGCTGCAACAAGATATTGGCTCATTATGAAGAGCAGCTGCACCTGGTCGAGAAGTTTCTTTCGATTAAGGAAAAAGTAGCACAGATTCATGAACTGGCTAAGGGTCAGCAGGACATTGAGCAAATATGCAGTGAGATACTGGAGGAATTATAATAATGGCATTTGAAAGCCTTTCCGACAAACTACAAAATGTGTTTAAGAACCTGCGAAGCAAAGGTAAGCTGACAGAGAGCGATGTTAAGGCTGCACTGAAGGAAGTCAAGATGGCACTTCTGGAAGCAGACGTCAGCTTTAAAGTAGTAAAGCAGTTTATGAAATCCGTTCAGGAGCGTGCTGTTGGCGCAGAGGTTATGAATGGGCTGAATCCTGGACAGATGGTGATCAAGATTGTCAATGAAGAACTGGTAGCCCTTATGGGATCCGAGACAAAGGAGATTGCCTTAAAGCCTGGTAATGAGATTACCGTCATCATGATGGTTGGTCTTCAGGGTGCAGGTAAGACAACGACCACAGCGAAGCTTGCAGCGAAGCTGAAGTCAAAGGGGCGTGTGCCACTTCTGGCAGCCTGCGATGTATATCGCCCGGCAGCGATTCAGCAGTTACAGATCAATGGTGAGAAGGTTGGCGTAGAAGTATTCTCCATGGGAGATAAGCAGAACCCGGTGAACATTGCGAAAGCAGCCATTGAGCATGCAAAGTCTCATAATATGAATGTGGTATTTTTGGATACTGCAGGACGTCTTCATGTGGATGAAGATATGATGAACGAACTGGTACAGATCAAAGAAGCCGTTCATGTGGATCAGACTCTTCTGGTTGTAGATGCTATGACCGGACAGGATGCAGTGAATGTATCCCAGATGTTCAATGACAAGATTGGCATTGACGGAGTGGTTCTGACAAAGCTGGATGGTGACACCAGAGGCGGTGCGGCACTTTCTATTAAGGCCACCTGTGGCAAGCCGATTCTGTATGCAGGTATGGGTGAAAAATTATCTGATCTGGAACAGTTTTATCCAGATCGTATGGCATCACGAATCCTTGGTATGGGGGATGTGATGACCCTGATCGAGAAAGCACAGGCGAATCTCGATGAGAGCAAGGCCAGAGAGATGGAACAGAAGCTGAAAAAAGCAAGCTTCGGTTTTGATGATTATCTGGAAAGTATGAACCAGATGAAGAATATGGGAGGAATTTCCAGTGTCCTGAGTATGATGCCTGGATTTGGCGGCAGTAAGATGAAGGATATTGAGGGAATGATTGATGAGTCAGCGCTTGCTAAGACAGAAGCGATTATTCTTTCCATGACACCGAAGGAACGTTCCAATCCAGATCTTCTGAATCCATCCAGGAAGAAGCGAATTGCAGCCGGTGCAGGTGTAGATATCAGCGAAGTAAACCGTCTGGTGAAGCAGTTCGAACAGTCCAGAAAGATGATGAAACAGCTCCCTGGAATGATGGGAGGCAAGATGGGTAAAAGAGGTAAGTTTAAACTTCCCTTTTAACATATAAATAATCCGGCAGTTGTGTATACAATGCTGGTCACAATTTCCTGAAAAACAGGTTCAAAAAAATACGGAGGTAAAATAAAATGGCAGTAAAAATCAGATTAAGAAGAATGGGACAGAAGAAAGCACCTTTCTACAGAATCGTAGTTGCTGATTCCAGATCCCCTAGAGATGGAAGATGTATCGAAGAAATCGGTACTTACAATCCAAATACTGATCCAAGCGAGTTCCATGTAAATGAAGAACTGGCTAAAAAATGGCTTGCTAATGGCGCTCAGCCTACAGAAGTTGTTGGAAAACTGTTCAAGTTAGCTGGCATCGAAAAATAAGAATTGAGGTGCGGTGATGAAAGAGTTAGTGGAAGTAATTGCCAAGTCTCTTGTGGAACATCCGGAAGAGGTTGTCGTGACCGAGAAGGAAAGCGGAAAATCCACAGTCATTGAGTTGAAAGTTGCTCAATCAGATATGGGCAAAGTGATTGGTAAGCAGGGAAGAATTGCAAAAGCAATCCGTTCCGTAGTAAAAGCTGCTGCATCCAAGAGCGACAAAAAAGTCATTGTAGATATTGTACAATAATAATAAGCTGTCTCGTTTTGAGGCGGCTTATCTTTTATTCTATTATAAATCGGAGGGAACATGGAACAGTTTTTACAGGTAGGGGTGATTACTTCTCCTCATGGAGTGAGGGGTGAAGTGAAAGTATTCCCGACAACAGATGATGTTACAAGATTCAAGAAATTAAAAGAAGTAATTCTGGAAGAAAAAAGAGGACAGCGTACACTGGCAATCGAACAGGTGAAGTTTTTTAAGAACATGGTGATCCTGAAATTAAAGGGTGTGGACTCCATGAACGATGCGGAGCTTTTGAGAAATGTACCGCTTTTGGTGTCCAGGGAAAATGCGGTGAAATTAAAACCAGGTGAATATTTTATCTGTGATCTGATCGGACTTCAGGTATCTGATGAAGATGGAAAATTCTTAGGTACACTGACAGAAGTGATTCAGACCGGTGCCAATGATGTATATGTAGTAAAGATGGAAAATGAAAAAGAAGTCTTGATACCAAATATAAAAGAATGTATTATAAAGGTATCATTGGAAGAAAATTCCATGACAGTTCACTTACTGGAGGGTCTGCTTTGAAATTTCATGTTTTGACATTATTCCCTGAGATGATTGAACAGGGGTTTCATACCAGCATTACAGGACGGGCAATGGAAAAAGGATTGCTGTCTCTGAATGCAGTAAATATCAGAGATTTTGCCGGAAACAAGCATATGAAAGTAGACGATTATCCATATGGCGGAGGCGCCGGGATGGTGATGCAGGCAGAACCGGTATATGCAGCGCATCAGTCACTGGAAGAACAGGCAGGACAGAAGCTGCGTACCATTTATCTTACCCCACAGGGGCGTACTTTCAACCAGAAGATGGCAGAGGAATTCGCACAGGAAGAGGAACTGGTTTTCCTCTGTGGTCACTATGAGGGAATTGATGAGCGTGTCCTGGAAGAAGTAGTAACGGACTACGTGTCCATCGGAGATTATGTGCTGACAGGCGGAGAACTTCCGGCGCTGGTCATGATGGATACCATATCCAGACTGGTTCCGGGAGTACTGAATAATGATGTATCGGCGGAGACAGAGTCCTTTCAGGATTCTCTTCTGGAATATCCGCAGTACAGCCGTCCGGAAGAATGGCGTGGGAAAAAAGTACCGCCGATATTAC
Organism: uncultured Marvinbryantia sp.; assembly: GCA_934408725.1. GTDB lineage: Bacteria > Bacillota > Clostridia > Lachnospirales > Lachnospiraceae > Marvinbryantia. The sequence goes on along the minus strand of CAKRVB010000013.1, from coordinate 884 downwards.
TGTCAGGACATCATGCCAATGTGGAAAAATGGCGCAGAGAGCAATCCATTATCCGTACTGCGAAGTGGCGTCCGGATTTACTGGAAAAAGCGCAGCTTACAAAAAAAGAACAGGAATTTCTGAAAGGGGAAATGAAAGATGTTTGAAGATTTTGGTAAAAAATTATCCGTTTTTGGTCAGCAGATGGTAAAGAAGACAGGGGAAGTGGCGGAGATCGCATCTTTGAAGACCAAGACCCTGGCAAAGAAGAAAAAGATTCAGGATGAGCTGCTGGCGCTTGGAAAAGCATATTACGAAGAACATAAGGATGAGATTACGGAATATGAGGATAAGATCACGGCGATCAATACCATGTATACAGAGCTGGAATGTCTGGAAGAAGAGATGAAAGCGTTAAAAGAAAAGCTTCCGGAAGATACTATTTTTGAGGATGAAGATATTCCGGAGAGCGCATTCGAAGAAGAGAGCGCATCGGAAGAAAAGAAGGAAGAAGATGCTGTGGAAGAGAATGAAACGGCAGAAGATGTGGTAACAGAAGATGTGCCTGAAGAAAGCAAAAGCACTGAGACAGAGAATGCGGAAGAAACAATTGCAACAGCAGAAGGTTCAGAAGCAGTGGATGCGGTTGAAGAGGAATCAGAGGACAAGGCAGAGTAAAGCGTATTGTGTGAAAGTATGCCAGCATAGGATTTCTTTGTAAATTCAATAAATTTTCCTTGCATTTTCTTTTCTTGCATGATATCATGATATACGTTGTGAGAAAGAGATGGTCCTCTGTTACAGATTCGTATTATGAACATCCAAAAATATAAGGAGGAACAACAAATGCAGGAAATTATCAAAAATATCGAAGCAGCTCAGTTAAAAGAGAATGTGCCACAGTT
>CAKRVB010000012.1 GCA_934408725.1 uncultured Marvinbryantia sp. | reverse complement strand
GGTCAGGTAGTGGAAGACCAGGAGTGATGCAACCCCGGAAAAGAAGAAACAAGTGGAATCCGTGGTCAGGTACCGGGGAATCAGGACAGATGCGACCCCGGAAAAGAAGAAACAAGTGGAATCCGTGGTCAGGTACCGGGAAACCAGTAGTGATGCGACCCCGGAAAAGAAGAAACAAGTGGAATCCGTGGTCAGGTACCGGGAGCCCGAGAGAGATGCAACCCCGGAAAAGAAGAAACAAGTGGAATCCGTGGTCAGGTACCGGGAGCCCGAGAGAGATGCAACCCCGGAAAAGAAGAAACAAAAGAAATCCGTGGTCAGGTACCGGAAGACCGGGAGTGATGCGACCCCGGAAAAGAAGAAACAAGTGGAATCCGTGGTCAGGTATCGGAAGACCAGGAGTGATGCAACCTCGGAAAAGAAGAAACAAGAGAAATCCGTGGTCAGGTAGTGGGAGACCGGGAGTGATGCGACCTCGGAAAAGAAGAAATAAATTTGTAGATGATGAAAAAAATTATCTTGACAGGAATTGGCATATGAATTATAGTTATTCTTGAGGTTAGAAAGATCTAACACAAGTAATAAAAAACTTACTACAGAAATCAGAAGAAGATTTTTATTACGGAGAAGGAGTATTGGGGTATGTTGGAACGGTATCTGGTGGAGCATTGTTCTCCTACGCTTGCTTCGATCAAAACAGCGAATTTGTTTACGTATGCATTTTCTTCCGAAGAGGAAGTGCAGGAGCAGATCGATCACTGGAATGCATCCATGAGGAAGAAAGGAATTTTTGTGATGGAGCTGCGAAGGAGCGAGAAGGCGGCACTGATCTATGTGTGCCGGAAGTCTTTCCTGGAACGAGATCTGAAGAAACCAGGGGTTGCGCAATTTATGAAGAAGTATGGTTACACCAGTCTGGAACCGGAAGATGCTCTGAAGCTTCTGCAGAATAAGCTTCAGGCGCGGGAAGAATTCCCTCATGAGATTGGCATTTTTCTGGGGTATCCGCTGGGTGATGTGATTGGCTTTATCAAGAATGCCGGACACAATTGTAAATGCACCGGGTGCTGGAAGGTATATTGCAATGAATGTGAAGCGGTACGCACTTTCGCAAAATATAAAAAGTGCAAAGATGTGTATATGCGGCTGTGGCAGCAGGGACGCAGTGTCATGAAATTGACTGTGGCAGCCTGATGTGGTCCGAAGAAAGTCAAATGGCTTTTTTCTCATATGAATGATTCTGTGAGTTACATTCTCACAATCTAATCAAAAATACAAAATAGCAGGAGGATTTTAAAATGAGTAAAGTAGCAGTTGTATTCTGGAGCAGTTCAGGAAATACAGAGACAATGGCAGAGGCAGTTGTGGAAGGCGCAAAGGGAGCAGGTGCGGATGCAGAAATGATCAACTGTGCAGATTTCAATGCAGATATGGTAGATCAGTATGATGGAATTGCACTGGGATGCCCGGCCATGGGAGATGAAGTTCTGGAAGAAGACGAATTCCAGCCATTGTATGATGCATGCAAGAGCAAGCTGGCTGGCAAGAAAGTAGCACTGTTCGGTTCTTACGGATGGGGCGATGGCGAATGGATGAGAAACTGGGAAGAAGATGCAAAGGGCGCTGGCCTCACACTGGCATGCGACAGCGTGATCTGTAACGATGCACCAGATGATGAAGCAAACGCTTCTCTGAAAGAACTGGGCGCTGCAATCGCATAACAGAAAACCACCTCTTTACAGAGTAATACCGTCGATACTTCAGACTGGAAGTGTCGGCGGTATTCTTTTATGCTTTGCATTTATTTTTTATACAAAATTCGAACAGAGTTCAGGATACACAGCATAGCCACGCCGGTATCTGCGAATACTGCGAACCACATGGATGCGTGTCCTGTCAGGCCAAGGATCATAACGATGGCTTTGATGGCCAGGGCAAATACTACATTCTGCCAGGAGATGGCGCTGGTTGCGTTGGCAATACGGATCGCCTGTGGAATGGCATCCATATTGGAGTTCATGAAGACTACATCTGCAGCTTCGATGGCTGCGTCAGCACCGCTTCCCATTGCAGCACCTACATCGGCACCGGCAAGAACCGGGGCATCATTGATACCGTCACCAACGAACATGACGCTGGTGTGCTGTGCACGGATTTTCTGAAGTTCCGCTAATTTGTCCTGAGGAAGAAGTTTTGCATGCACTTCATCAATACCGGTTTCAGCAGCAACGGCATCGGCGCTGTCCTGTGCATCACCAGTCAACATCGCTGTGGTAATACCAAGTTTCTTCAGTGCAGCGATGGCAGATTTAGCTTCTGTCTTGATGGTATCGGAGATCACGATGTGACCTTCAAACTTGCCATTTAAGGCAATCAGAACTTCGCTTCCGAAGCCCTTTTTCTGGTAAGCAGAAAGATCAATGTGGAACTGATCCATCAGCTTGCGGTTGCCAACCAAAAGAGGACCTTTACCAGTCTCAGCAGAAATACCGTGACCTGCGATCTCTTCCAGTTTGGCCGGTTTCACAAGGGAAAGTCCTTTTTCCTGTGCAGCGGTTACAATACTGGTGGCAATCGGATGAGTAGAGATTTGCTCGCATCCGGCAGCCAGACTTAATAATTCATCAGAAGAAAGGGATCCTGCGGATACCACTTCCTGTACTACGAAGTTACCTTCTGTGATGGTACCTGTTTTATCCATAACAACGGCTTTTACATTGTGCAGCTGTTCCAGGGAAATGCCACCCTTGAACAGGATACCTTTCTTGGAGCCTGCACCGATTCCGGAGAAGAATGCCAGCGGAACGCTAAGTACCAGAGCGCAAGGACAGCTGATAACCAGGAAGGTCAGTGCGGTGTGTACCCAGTAGTACCAGTTGCCAGATACCAGTGACGGAATAATCGCAGTTGCCAGTGCCAGAATAACGACAAATGGTGTGTAGACTCTGGCGAATCTGGTAATAAAACGGTCGATCTTTGGCTTACTTGCAGCGGCATTTTCCACAGAATCCAAAATGCGGGTAACCATGGATTCAGATAACGGTTTGTCAACACGGATCTTCAGCTGACCGGAGACATTGACACAACCGGAAACAATTTCGTCACCTTTTTTCACAGTAACCGGAACCGGTTCGCCTGTGATGGCGGAAGTATCCAGACGGCTGTCACCTTCCAGAATAGTTCCATCCAGAGGAATACGGTCGCCAGGACGAACCAGAAGTACGTCACCGACTTCTGTCTCTTCAGCCGGGATCACGCGGATATCATTGCCAGATACCAGATTGACAGTTTCCGGACGAAGGTCTACAGCATCCATGATCTGAGTCCGGCTGCGTTCTACTGCAACATCTTCAAAGAATTCCCCGATGCGGTAGAATAGCATAACGCCGACTGCTTCAGAAAAATCACCAACGGCAAAAGCACCCAGAGTAGCGATACTCATCAGGAAGTTCTCATCAAATACCTGCCCGTGTGCCAGGTTCTTTACAGCGGTAATTACGATTTCCAGACCAAGAATCAGATAAGCAATGACATTGACAATTGCCGGTGCATAATCGTTTATGCCCATATGTTCCATGACTTCGCCAATAACAAATAAAACAGCGCCGGTGGCAATCATGGTAAGTGTCTTTTTCTGTTCTGCTTTTTCATCCTTTTTATCTTCTGCTTTAGCAGCAGCCTTTGGAGCCGGATCTTTCGGAACAACCTTCACTTCAGATTCGATAGAAGCACAAATTTCCTGAATCTGAGGAACCAGGGAATCCAGACGTTTTCCGGTGATGCGAAGCTGTTTGGTTGAGAAAGTGATGGTAGCCTCTGCTACATCATCCAGCTCGTTAATGCGGCGTTCCATCTTGGCAGCACAGTTGGCACAACCCAGATTTTCCAGAATATAGACACGGCTTTCGCCCCCATTTCTGGTAACCGGAGTCTTCGGAACTACTTTTACTTCAGATTCAATAGAAGCACAGATCTCCTGAATCTGAGGAACCAGCGCATCCAGATGAGTACCGGAGATACGAAGCTGTTTGGTAGCAAAAGTAATGGTTGCATCCGCTACATCATCTAATTCATTAATGCGGCGTTCCATCTTGGCAGCACAGTTGGCACAACCCAGATTCTCCAGAATGAAAACCTGCTTTTCCGGGCCGGCCGCATGATGATGATGCTCATGTTCATGATCGTGTTCATCATGGCCGTGATCGTGACCGCAGCAGCAATCGTCATCATGGTGATGATGTTCGTGCTCGTGATGATCGTGACCGCAGCCACAATCGTTATCGTGGTGATGATGTTCGTGCTCGTGATGATCGTGACCACAGCCACAATCGTCATCGTGGTGATGATGTTCGTGCTCGTGATGATCGTGACCGCAGCCACAGCCGCATTCGTCATCGTGGTGATGATGCTCGTGTTCGTGATGATCGTGACCGCAGCCGCAATCGTCATCGTGGTGATGATGTTCATGCTCGTGATGATCGTGACCGCAGCCGCAATCGTCATCGTGGTGATGATGTTCATGCTCGTGATGATCGTGACCACAGCCGCATTCATCGTCATGGTCGTGATGATGCTCATGACCACAACCGCATTCATCATCGTGTTCGTGATCATGATGGTGATCATGTTCTTCATGCACATGATCGTGGTGATCGTGGCCGCAGCCACAGCTACACTGCTCTTCATCGTGAAGGTGTTCGTGTTCACTCATGATAAAATCCTCCTTATATAATAGAAGTTATTAATTTTAAAAGTTAAAAACATATGAATATCTGTTCATATGTTAATATAATACCGATATGGGTATCTGTCAAGCGTATTTAAGGCAGAAATAGTTACTAAAAAATTGGCAATTTTTATGTGGCTTTTGAACAAGAATCGATTTTGAATCATCTTTTCCTGATAAAAGATTGACAATAAAACGATTGGGCTTTAATATAGCCTAAGACGCTGTTTGTGAATTAAGCATTTGAATAAAAAAGAATGCAGGAAGTCGGGTGAGAATCCCGCGCAGGACCGCTACTGTATCGCAGGTGGATAGCCATACTGCCAAGCCAGATACGTTTGCAGACAGCCAGCAATGCTCTTCGAGTTCAGGTAGCATGCTTTTTATGGCGATACCTGTGTTCGGGTATGGCTTTTTTATTTTACAGTATAATTTATTTCCTAATTATAAGGAAGACATATCCGAGCACAGGAGACAGCCCAGACAACTACAGGAATGAATAGTGTCATTGCGTCAGTTAGTAACTATTGTTTTGTTTCAGAGAGCGGAAAAGGAGTAGACATGAAGAGAAAGGAACTAATGAAACGTACACTGGCGTTGACCTTAAGTGCAGCAATGACCATTGGCAATATGCCAGCCATGGCGTATGCAAGTGAAGTCATAGAAACCGAGGACGGGGGGGCACTTCAGACAGTAGAGGCAACAACATCTGAGGATGATGCAGTAAATGAGGAAAAATCTGAAGATCTGGATGTGCAACAGGCAGAACCAGGTCAGGATGAGATCATAGAGGTGGAAGGCGATACACAGCTGGAAGAACCGGTGGAGATCGACAATAGCGTGGAAGAAGATGCGGCTGCAGAAATGCAGATGGCAGATCAGGGAATTCAGGTACAGAGTGCAGAGGATGATGCAAAAACGGCTGCAGCGGAGTATTTGAAGAAAAATTATGTGGATAGCAATAAAATATTTTTAAATGGTGGAACTGGTGTAACCAAGAGTGCAGATGGTTTATCTTACTTAGTAGGACTTAAGGTTAATGGCACTGGTAATGCAATTAGCAGTATTAATTTTAAGAAAGAATCTTCCAGCAGTTCCTATAAATCAGGCTGGTATATGAATAGCGAATGGGCGAATACTGCGGCTAAGACACCAAGTAGTCTTGGAAGTGCAGCTATTAAGCGCCCTACCGCAGAGCAGGGGGCACAGATTTTTACAGCAACCTTGCGTTTGTTTTCATCTGATACAAATAATGATGTGATTAATGATGAAACACAGGCAGCAGAAGCAGCACTTGCGACTCAGGAATTTACCATCACTCTGGAAGCAGCAGAGCCGGTTTATATTATGACAATAAATGTTCAGGATGAAGATGGTAACCCCATTACAGATACAGCAGTAACTCTTGAAAAAGGACTTTATTATGGTAGCACAGTTACTCCTGGTGCAGATGGCTCCTATGTAATGGAGAAAAATGCAGCATATACTCTTATCGTCAAAAAAGATGGATACAATGATTACAAAGAAAGTATTTCTGCATTTGCTCCAACAGGACTTAAGACAGAAAAAAACGTCATTCTGAAGAAGATTGTTAATAGAAATGTTAAATTTAATATAACAGATAAGAATGGAAATCCGGTGAACGATGCAACCGTTACTGTTAAGAAGGGGTATTATGATAAGGTACAACCAGGATTAGATGGAAGCTACAATCTTATTGAAGGTACAACTTATAACTATACAGTAGAAGCAAAGAACTACAAAACGATATCAAATCAAAATTTCATTCCTGATAAGGATGAAACAATTAATATTCAGCTGGAGAAGAATATCAGTAAATATACTGTATCCATCAACCCGGTAGACAATGATGATAAGGTAATTGAAAATGCTGCCATTAAGGTGACCTATGAAGAGGAAGATGAAGATTCATGGGATGATGAAACAATTACCGTAGAACTCAAGGCGAATACGGATGGCACTTATACCATGAACAAGGGTGTCATTTATACCTATACAGTTACGGCACCTGATTATAAGAATGTAACAGATACCTACACTCCATCCGGTGATAATGAGAATATTTCCATCAATGTTAAGATGGTATCCAGCATTGATCCGGCGGATTTGGAGACAGTAAATGCCATCAAAGCTGAGTTTGATAAAGAATCGGGAGTACTTCGTCCGAAGTATGCTACAGATAAGAATATTCTTGATCTTGTAAAACATAAGATTGCCGGATATACAGATATCGATACAACTGGTGTAACAGTTTCTGTGAAATCTAGTGATGCTACAGATTGGGTTGGAACAGATGGCAGCATTCATTACAAAGCAAGTGCACCAAGTTCAAATAAAATTAATTTTAAAAATGTAGGCCTTGTTTTTGTATTTGAGAAAAACGGAGCGAAAGCAGAAACAAAACAACGAAATGCAGCAATTTGCTGGAATTGTGATTACGTTAAGACACAGATTGCAGCAGATAAAGACAAACTTATCTGGGATACGATGAAAGGTTCCAATGACAAGGCATCTGAAGTGACATCAAGCTTGACACTGCCACAGTGTATGGGCACCGATGCAATGACTGCATGGTCCAAGATTACATGGAGCTCATCCAATGAGAAGGTTATTAGCCTGAAAGATACCGGATGGGGTAGCCTGATTGATGCAAAAGAAGGTGTGGTTACCCCGCAGCCAGAAGATACAGAAGTTACTCTGACAGCTACATTTAAAGTAAATGAAAATTTATTGAATGAATATTCAGAAAAAGTATCTGACTTTGTAACTTTGACAAAGGAATTCAAGGTAACAGTTAAAGGAACCGGAGCTGTAAAGCCGACAGAAGAAGAACTGAAAGCGATTTTGGATCAGTATTATACAGCAGATCAGCTGAAAGATTTCACCACAGGTGATAAACTTGATACATCTGCCTGCACAGGTGACATACGGCTTCCAAGATACACCAGAATCAAAGACAATAAAGGAGAACAGGTTTTTGAAAATAAAGAAATTACAGTTACAGCTGACAATGATGCACTGACTGTCAATGGATACAGAGTAGCGGTAGATCGTTTTGCCAGCAACGATGATATTGTAGCTAACCTGATTGTTACCTTCACCCGTGAAGGTGTGACTGCAACGAAAAAGATCCCGGTAACTGTCAAACCAGTTACAGAAGTAGAGGTGCAGGCAGAGCTGAACATGATGGAAGTGGCTAAGGAACATTATTTTGATGGTCTGAATGATGGACAGTATGCAGATAAGGACTCCATTACCGGTAATCTGCATCCGTTCCAGGAAATGCTTCTTGACGAGGCTGGTAATCCAAAATGGATCTATAACAACGATGATAAAACCGGAAAAGGAATTATCGCTGATGATATGTTTACAGATACATGGGAAATGGAAGGCGCAGGTTATAATAAATTTAAGTCTTCCAATAATGCAGTAGTAGCTCATGAGAATCTGGTAGTAACCAGAAGAGAAGCGGATACCGAGATTACGATTTCTTCGTTATTAAGTAGTGAAACATATAAAGATGCAGCAGAAAAGCATCCGGATAATACACTGCTTCAGAAACTGTACAAACAGCCTGTTTCTGTTACAGTTACGATTCAGGGAACAAAGCCGCCTGTAGATAGTCTGCAGAAGAAGATTGAAGAATTAAAAGCCTTCAGTGACAGTCTCCCAGAAGGCAGTGGAGCAGGTCAGTATCCGGTTGGCACAAAAGACAAATTGCAGGCAGCGATTACAGAGGCCGAAGCCGTACTGAATAATGAAAGTGCAACAGACGCAGAGGTAAGACAGGAAATTAAGAAACTGGAAGAAATTTTGAAAACAGTTCAGGCTTCTCAGAACACGGTAGAAGCAACTATTACTGCCAAGATTAACACAGTAGCTGGCGTTGGTATGGATGTCAGCAAGATGACTGTCAGAGCGGATACAGCAGAAAACTATGGTTATACCAAACCAGAATCCTGTAAGAATAAAGTGACAGCACTGGATGTACTGGCAGCATGGCATGCAGCAACTTACGGAGATGACTTCAAAAACCATCCAGAAAAGTATTTAATCATTAAGGGTGGTTTTATCAGCAGAATATATGGCATCGATACTTATGATGTGGGTATTCTTGTAAACAATAAGATGCCAGGTTCTTCCACTGTTGATGTGGCTGTCGTAGTGACAGGAGATATCGTAACATTTTTCAGATATAGTGATCTTAAGAGCTGGCAGGATCTGTATCTCTATTTTGAAGGACTGCCAGAAACTGTAAAAGTAAATGAAGCACTGAACCTGACTTTGCTTGGTTATCATCCGATGTCCATGACTGGTGAACCAGAAACAGCTTCTACACGAAGTGGCTACACAATAGCAGCTTTGGATGCAATGGGCCGTCAGGTTGTAGCAGCAGTTACTGATGAAAATGGCGCAGTTACGCTTCAGATTAATACAGCAGGAACCTATCAGATCACAGTTGTAGATACTCCAAAAGACAGCAAAGAAACGGCATATATTTTCCCGCAGGAACCTATCGTAGTAACTGGAACGTCAGACATCCCAGCCGCTCATATTCACAGCTTCGGCGAATGGCGTACGGTATCAGCCGCAACAGTATTTGCAGCTGAGCAGCAGGAAAGACTCTGTGCATGCGGTGAAAAAGAGACACGTACCGTTGGTACGCCTCTGAAAGCAACAATCAAAGTAAATATGTCCAGCGTACCTCTGAAGGTAAAACAGACCACTACTAAGCTGAAAGTCAGCGGACTGGCAAATGGTGATGCAGTGGCATCTTACACATCCAGCAACAAGAAGGTATTTACCGTAGATAAGAATGGTAAGATCAAAGCCGGCAAGAAGAAAGGCAGTGCAAAACTGACCATTACTCTGAAGAGCGGTCTGAAGAAAACCATTACCGTAAAGGTACAGAAAACAACAGTAAAGACCAAGAAGATCCAGGGACTTCAGAAAACCATCACTCTGAAGAAGGGTGCAAAGACGACTCTGAAACCAGTCCTGAATCCATTGACTTCACAGCAGAAGATCAAGTACACTTCTTCCAGGAAGAAAGTAGCAACTGTTTCTTCCAAGGGTGTGATCAAGGCTAAGAAGGCCGGAAAGACAACGATCACAGTAAAATCCGGAAGCAAGAAGTATAAGATCACAGTAAAAGTAAAATAAGTTTGTAAAAGCTCTCTTCGAAAAACAAAACAATAGACAGGAATGGCGCATGGTGTGAAAATACACTATGCGCCATCTTTTCATCTGCGATGTGAAGTCTACGGTAAAGTCTGCATCTATCTTCACATTGCTTTTTCCAATAAAACAGAGTATGATGATACAAAACAGTTACAAAACATACTAACCACACTGGGAGGACTACATAATTTATGAACTGGGACGAATGGAAGAAAACATGGAAACAGGCACTGGAGTTGTTTCTTGCGTTGGCACTGGCCATTGCATTTTACTTCTTTCTCTTGCGTTTTTATTCCTTTAAGAAAAACATCGGATCGGTTATCAACATTCTGATGCCGTTCATTTACGGAGGTGTCATGGCCTACCTGCTTAAGACACCGTGCAACTTCTTTGATAAGTTCTGGGAAGCATTTCTCCCGGAAAAATGGAAAAAGCATAAGACAGGAATCTCTGTGCTGACAGTATTGATTTTGGTATTTTTGATCTTATATACCTTGCTGCGCACTGTCATCCCACAGGTGGCATCCAGTATTACGGTACTGGCGGGTATGGTACCTGAGCAGGTGAATCGGTTTTTTGACTGGGTATCTTCCTATTTAAATAGCGAGGGTGTCGTTCAGAACTATGTCAGACCGATTGCGGAAGATCTCAGTACGAAGATGGTGGATTGGGCGAATACCGATCTGCTCCCATATTTGCAGAATATTGTAACGAATACATTGAATTCGCTGGTGGGTGTTGTATCCAATCTGGGTATTGGATTTATCGTATGCGTGTACGCACTCTGTGCCCGTAAAAAATTTTCACGTCAGGGAAAAGCAGTGGTTTATAGTATTTTAAAACCGAAATATGCAGATGCGTTTATGAACGAACTGAGATTTGCAGATAAGACCTTTGACGGATTCTTAAGTGGCAAGATTCTGGACAGTGCGATTGTAGGACTGATTTGCTACGGTTTCTGTCTGATTATGGCATTTACCAGAGGATTTTCCAATGGAATACTGATTAGTCTGATCATTGGTGTGACCAACATCATCCCATACTTTGGACCCTTTATCGGTGCCATTCCGACGACCTTGATGATCTTGATGTCTGATCCAATCGGAGCAGTGATTTTCCTGATCTTTATCATCATTCTGCAGCAGTTTGATGGTAATGTACTGGGGCCAAAGCTGCTGGCAGGCAGCGTGGGATTATCCGGATTCTGGGTACTGTTTTCCATTACGGTATTTGGCGGATTCTTCGGATTCGTGGGCGTGCTTATTGGTGTGCCGGTATTTGCTGTGATCTATGATCTGATCCGCAAACTGGTAAAACGTGGGCTTCAGCGGAATCATAAAGAAGAACTTCTGGAAGATGAGAACAGAACCGGAGAAGAAGTGACGGAAACAAAGCCATCAAGACTTTCTCCGGGAGAGCATCTGGAACAGAAACTGGATGAGCGGATCCTGCGGCGGGAACTGGAAGCCATGGAGAAGGCTCAGGAAGAAGAGATAAAAGAAAAAGAGCAAAAGATGCAGGATAGCAGCCGGCAGAAAGCCAATGGCGCTGAGAAAAAGACTGGTAAAAACAGACGCAGAGAAGGTAACAGCTCAAAACAAAATAACACAGATATAGAGTAGAAAAAAGAGGATACACAGATGGAATTATATAAAGGAAGACCAGAAAATACAGATGGACGCCAGGAACGGGAGATACGGGTCTATGACTTCTTGGACAAGCTGGGAATCGAATATGAAAGAACGGATCATGAACATGCAGATACCATGGAAGCCTGCAATGAGATCGATGCAGTGCTGAATGTACTGATATGCAAGAACTTATTTTTATGCAACCGACAGAAGACAGACTTCTATCTGTTGATGATGCCGGGAGACAAGCCATTTAAGACAAAAGAACTGCCAGCTCAGATCGGCAGTGCCAGACTGTCCTTCGCATCGGAAGAATTTATGGTAGAATATCTGGATATTCACCCGGGCGCAGTCAGCGTCATGGGGCTGATGAACGACACGGACAATCATGTGCGGTTGTTGATTGATGAGGATGTACTGAAGGGGGAATACATCGGATGCCATCCATGTGTGAACACTTCCAGCCTGAAGATACGGACAAAAGATATTGTGGAGACATTTTTACCGGCAGTTCATCACGATATGACTGTGGTGAAGCTGACGGGAGAGTAGATAAGAGTTTATTCTAAAGGCAATGCGACATGGAGAAAGGAGTCAGACAGTATGAGGATCGGTTTTATCGGATGTGGAAATATGGCAACAGCCATGATCAAAGGAATATTGGACAGTGGAAAAGTGACCGCAGAGCAGATGATTGCCTCTGCCAAATCAGATCAGACCAGAGAGAAGATCAGTAGTGAGCTGGGAATTACAGCGGCAAAGACAAATGCAGAAGTGGTAGAATTTGCAGATATGGTATTTCTGGCAGTGAAGCCGCAGTATTATGAAGAAGTCATTGGTGAGATCAAAGATGCTATTCGGCAAAACCAGATCATTGTAACCATTGCACCGGGCAAGACACTGACCTGGCTGGCAGAACGCCTGGGATCTGATGTCAAGATCATCCGTACTATGCCAAATACCCCGGCCATGGTAAAAGAAGGCATGATGGGAATGTGCAAAAATGCGCTGGTCACGGACGAAGAGATGCAGCAGGTGAAAGAGATCTGCGAAAGCTTCGGAAAAGCAGAAGTAGTACCGGAATCACTCATTGATGTGGTAGTAGGCGTATCCGGAAGTTCACCAGCCTATGTCTTCATGTTCATTGAAGCTATGGCAGATGCGGCAGTGGCCGATGGCATGCCAAGGGCACAGGCATACAAGTTTGCAGCACAGTCTGTACTTGGAAGTGCCAGGATGGTACTGGAGACCGGAAAGCATCCGGGAGAATTAAAAGACATGGTCTGCTCACCGGGAGGCACCACCATCGAAGCCGTGCGGGTGCTGGAAGAAAAAGGAATGCGCAGTGCCGTGATCGAAGCATCCAAAGCATGCGTGAAAAAAGGAAAAGAAATGTAACAAAAGAAAGAGTTTTTCTGATATACTGATTGATAAGGAGGACATTGAATATATAGCTTACAAAGGATAAAATAGAAAAGTACAACCGAGGACGAAGTAAGACACGAAAGATAGTAAAACAAAAGCGTAGGAAAAGGAGTGTCTTATGAGTAATACAAAGCATGAAGATGCTATTATGAAAATGGGCTTCGGGTATTTTAGAGATACGATTTTAGAAAAACTGGGAATTCATTATGAGTTTGATTCAGGTACACCAACAGAATTAATAGAATCGACAATTCATACCTGGTACATGGATTTTACATTTTTGACAAAAGATGGATTCTATGTACATATTGAGTTTCAGACAACAGAGACCGATCGGTCAGATTTGTTGCGGTTCCGGGCGTATGAAGCAGTACTTGGAAGTCAGACTGGCAAAGATGTGTTGACTTATGTGATTTATTCCGGTGGAATCCGGCATACTAAGACAGAGCTGGATTGTGGATTTTATACTTATCGGGTGGAGCCGGTATATTTATCCCAATACGATGCAGATAATCTGATGCAGCATTTGAAAGAAAAGAGGGTGTCTGGGGAGCCACTTACGGAAGATGATTTTGCAAGCCTGGCATTGATTCCGTTGATGACAAGCGAGCATGGAAAGAAAAAGATGATTAAGGACGCAATCATTCTGGCAAAACAGACGGAGACGCTTACTGCACAAAAAACAATAGCGATTCTTTATACGTTGGCGGATAAGTTTTTGAATCAAATGGAATTACAGGAAATAAGGGAGGTCGTTGCAATGACAAGGCTTGGACAAATGATCTTTGATGATGGTATGGAGTGTGGGATAGAACGTGGTGCCATTGAGAAACTGGCTGAATTGGTGATAAAGAGAATGCAAAAAGGTGATACACCTGAGCAGATTGCAGAATTGTTGGATGAAGACATCACTCGAATTCGTGAAATCTATTCTCTTGCGCAGGAAGCTGGAGCAGATTGTGATATTTCGCAGATTTGTGGAAAGATATTAAAGAAATAGTATTCGAGAGTAACAAAAAGGGCAATGCACATCTGGTGCGTTGCCCTTTAAAACGATCATTTTTCATTGATTCTTGCCTGGCTGCGGTCACGGTTTTGCACCCGGCTGCGAATCCGGCGGTTGTGTATGTAAGTCAGAAACTGTGGCTGACGATACAACAGATACCAGGTCACCAGATTCAGTCCCATAGCACCAACCACATCGATAACGGTATGCTGCTTAATGAACATGGTGGAAAGTACAATGGATACAGCAATGATGCCGGAGATCCGTACCGCCCATGGGTGCTTCTTCAGTGTGGTGGAATGTCTCACTGCAGTATGCATGGCGATGGTATTGAATACATGAATACTCGGAAATACATTTGTAGATGTATCGGAAGAGTAGATCATGATCACCAGTCTGGTAAATATATTATCTCTTGGGAGAACGGCAGGTCTTAAGGTGTGTCCGTTCGGCCATACCAGAGAAATCACCAGAAACAGCGCCATACCGATCATCAGGTTGGTGGAGAGCTGATAATACTGTTCACGGTCTTTCTCCACGATTCCAAAAAACAAAACTCCGAATGTGATATAGAAAAACCAGATAATATATGGAATAACAAAAATCTCACAAAACGGAATCAGATGATCAAACTGAGAAGCCAACAGATGCATGTGATAATCCGGCCGGTTCTCTACATATACGAATACTGATAAATAAAAAATCAAAAATATGGCAAGCGGAAGCAGATGCTTATATTTTCGATAAAATGACTTCATATAAGATACGATATATGACATAAAATACACCTCTGTTTTTCAAGCTCACCCCCAGAAATAATCGGGGGCATCATCCTGATACACAGGATCGTCTACGTGATATCGAATATTTTTATAGCATGAAAAATCCTTTCTGGCAAGAGCTGAAAAGGTTTTTTAATAAAAAATTAATCCAACGGGGACGGAGTTTTCTGGCTTTTTTTCTGTCCCCATTGGCAATTAATTATTTTTCAGAGCTTTTACACCTTCATTCAGCAACCGTGCATGTTCCTTCCGATCCCGTGAGATGTATTCCAGTGTTACATAAAGCGGATCCATACGCTGTACCAGCTCACGGACGCCATTTGCTACAAAGGGCTGATGCAGATCAATATGGAAGATATGCAGAAATGCCTGCGTGGCCAGTTCACCTGGATCCGCAGCCGGTGTGAGCATATGCTTTTGATAATCTTTCACATATGCGCCACTCAGAGACTGATTCAGATGAATTCCCCTGATAATCGGGATTAGATCTTCATGAGCATCCAGCATCTGGCTGAGGTATACAACAGCATCATCTGAAGTCCGCAGATCAGTATTTGTACTCATAAAATGTCCAGTATCCAGCATCAATCCTTTCTTCGGGTAATGTACCTGGTCCAAAAGACGCCTGGTTACAGCAGGATCCTCAAAAGTCAGGCCAGGCCACCATAGATTTTCCATCAGAAAATAAAAATCATAGTTTGTTCCGTCCAAAAGGCGGTTGATAAAAGCAGCGGCAGCATCTACCACCTCTTCATTGCTGTGCTTCAGCACATAAGTAAGAGATTCCGTATAACTCACCTGTGTGATGTGAAATACGACATATTCCGCATGAACAGCCTTTGCATAATCCAAGTCTTTCCGGTAATGTTCCAGAAGCATCTCCTGATCCAGATCCATCCAGTCTGTAATGCAACAGGCATGTATACCAGTGATCATATCTGATTCCAAAAGGTGTGTTTCATCCGGCATAAGAGGCATCACTTCCAGGCCGGAGAGACCGTACTGCTGATAAAATGACCGCAGATCAGAGCAGTCGGTATAGCGGCTGGTATCGTCATCCGAAAGTGAAAAGTTCATGGTTATTTTCATAAAACGTGACTCCTCTATATAATAATTGACAAGGTGAAAAAAATCCATTTACCATACAACAGAATTTGTAAAAAAGCAATATAATATTAATGCTAAAATAAAGATATGGGGCATCAGTCAAGATATTCCGTTTTGAACCCGGCTTCCTGGCAGTACTGGTCTACTTTAGAATTTCGATAACATCGTATGGTTGCTGCCCGGTTGATGATCCAGTCTCCGATAAACTCCGGATCATGCCGGATCTCCAGCATCTTCAGACGGTTGCAGCCATGGAATACCCATTTTCCGATATAGTGTACATTTTCTGGCAGACGTACATATTTCAGTTGGGTACATTTGAAAAAGGCACTGTCTTCCAGCACTTCCAGTGAAGCTGGCAGCTCCAGGGAAGTAAAATTACAGGAATAAAAAGCCTGTCCGCCAATCCGTTTCAGACCTTCTGGAAAATAAACGGAATCTAAGGAGCGGCACCGGTAGAATGCACGATCCTCAATATTGGTTATACTATCAGGCAAAACCAGAGAAGTCAGGGATTTGCAATCTCCAAATGTATTTTTACGAATAGTAGGAATCTGGCAGTCTGGATGAAAATGTACGGTATGCAGTTTGCGGTTTTCCTGGAACAATCCCTGTGGGAGATCAGTAAGAGAACCCGGAATATTCGCCTGCTGAAGTGAGGCACATTTGGAAAAAGCGCCAGGACCGATCTGTGCGATGTGGTCAGGCAATGCAATTTCCTTCAGGGAATTACATCCCAGGAAAGCTCTTGCGCCGATTCGGTGCAGAGAATTTGGAAAATTCACAGTGTGAATCATGGTTTTTCCCTGAAATGCTTCTGTGGCAATCCCATAGACATGATCTGGAATGCGTGTGTTTTTAGAGAGATAGCGATTGGCGTTTGTTCTGGTAATCACGCGGTAATTGGAAGATGCTGTGCTGTAATACATAAAAAAACTCCTTTGCAAGATGAAATGGCTTCTTCCGCAACGAAGTTATGATAAAAGGACAAATACCGGAGAGATCCGTTATGCCTGAATTACCGCCGCAGAAGAAAAGTCAGAGAGATTGGTATCAAAATAAAACCACCTCTCCATTTCCCCATTGCGTGTAGGTAATGGCAGGAGCTTTAAGCAGGTATTCTGACTCACGCAGTAGCGTCACCGTTCTCCTTCTCACAGATCAATCTGCAATGGATCTGAACGATAACTGCACGCATACAGCAGCACGACTGTCCAGGATTTGCACCTGATTCCCTCTTAGCGGCATATTCGATATGGATATCATCGTAATATGCAGAACTTAAAACCGGTAATTGTTAAAATATATTTAATTATTTTTATCATAATCGAAAGATTGGGAAAAAGCAAGAGGAAAAAATAATTTGTTAAAGGCTTGACAGGTCAGAAAAAGTGCCATATAATGGTCAGACATGAGACAAAAATGGAATAGAGAATACAGATGCGGTGAGAATCGGTGTGATTCCGATACAAGAAGATGCATTGCCGTACAGTCGGCAGTCAGTGATCTGTAAATAAGGTAAATCAGTTCTGCATGAAGAATGACTATCAGGTAACAGGAATCCCTGGGTAAGGGGATACTGTTACCTTTTTTATTTCATAGAAATAGCGTTCTATGAAATATTTTGTTGCCAGGATTTGTCAAAATAAAAAGAAAGAGGAGAGAACATGAGAAACAAAAGGTACGGAAAAAAGATTTTGAGCGTATTGCTCGCATGTCAGATGTGCCTGAGTATGCCTGTGGCAGCACTGGCAGAGTCAGAAGATGTATTGCTCACTGCCGATGTGGTAGAAACAGAATCTAACATTACTGCAGAAGAACAGCAGGAAACAGAACTCGTTGACAGCATAGATGAAGATAGCGAAGAGGATATTCTGACAGAACCAGATGAAGTCATTGCTGAAGAAGTGAACGACGGGGGAGCACAAATCGCAGAGGATTTAGAAGAAGCTGAACAGGTACTGGAAGAGGCAGAGGACGCTGAACCGGCTGCGGCGCTGGATGAAGAGGCGCAAGAAGTGTCTGCATCTGACTTTCCGACAGAGATCAAGGCAGGTGAGACCTATAAACTGACAGAAGATATTACATTAAGATCTGGACAGCAGATCACAAATCTGGCAGGAACCCTGGATGGACAGGGGCATACTATTACGTTATCAGGAACTGCACTGGCAGAAAATGTATCTGGAACGATCCAGAATCTGGGCGTGAAGGGAACGGTCAGTGTATCTACAGATCATAAAGGTGCACTTGCAAATACTCTGACAGGAACCATCCGCAACAGCTATTCTATTGTAAACATTGATGATGGAGGTACCTGGTCAGAGGTAGGAGGCTTGGTCGGAACTTTGACAGGAGGAACGATACAGAACTGCTATTTTGCTGGTGGTGGAACTGCTATGATGATGTATGGTATTGCATCTTATAACAATTCAGGGGCATCACAGGTTAGTAACTGTTATTATGTAGCTCTTATGGGTGCATTTGGTAGAGTGAGTCCAGCACCACAACAGACAAACTGTGTCCAAAAGTCTGCAACCGAAATGAAGAGTGAAGCGATAGTAGCCCTTTTGAATACATCGATTGCAGAGACCGGTTTTGTGTTCACATATGCAGATGGAAGTTATCCGGTGTTGAAAGCTGGAAAAGCAGAGGCAAACTGGGCGGTACTTGACAGTGCATTGGAACAGGCCGGAGCTTTAAATAAAGGAGAGTATACAGCAGATACCTGGAAAACGCTGGAAGATGCAGTAGCAGAGGGAAATACATTAAAAGAGCAGACAGAAGCATCACAGGAAGAAATTAACAGTGCTGCAGATAAAATTACAAAAGCAATTGCAGGTCTGAAGAGAGAGACAATTGTAAAACCGGTAGCCATTCCTGCAGATGCAATTTAGATCTCATCTCAGGCTGATTTTTCCAAGATGGCGAAGGCAAAAGGAAAATACTTTGTGCTGACTCAGGATATTACCATTGACAGCAATTATATGATGAACAGTGACTTTATGAATTACGAAGCTTTTGCAGGTGTACTGGATGGTCGGGGACATACCATTACATTCGATCAAGCAGGAGCGTTATTTTCAAAGCTGGATGCAGGTGCAGTGGTTCAGAACGTGAGTCTGAAAGGTACGATGACTGGAAGCAGCAGTACTATAACAGGCCCGTTTGGTTCTACCGCCTATGGAGCTTCTATCCTGAACTGTCGAAGTGAGATCAGTGGAAGCGATGTGGCAGGTTTTATCGGCAAGACCGGAGCTTATATGGGAGCGTCTGCCGCACAGGATTGTGTAGGCGTAATTGCGAACTGTATCGCGGTTGGTGATACCGGAAAGGGTGCGCTTTGCAATGCCAGCAGTAATAACTCAGGTACGGCAGTGATTAAGAACTGCTACTGGGTAGACACTTTGGGCAGCGGTGCCGGTGCCATGTCTGAAGAGAACATGAAGACTTTGGATCTGGTAGCAAAGTTAAATGCCAATAAAGGCGATAATGGAACCTCCTGGGGACAGGGCAGCGATGGTTATCCATATTTCGGAGAAAACCAGTCTTATACACCAGGCAGCTTTGAATGGCCGGAAACAGGAGAACACCCGTATCTGATGGCATTCCAGGCTTATAACGGAGAAGAAGCTATTACATTAGAGGACAGCCGTCTGGAAGTATCTCCGGATGCAGTAGGTATGGCAAATATAGCAGGAACCTTCTCACTACAGGGTTACACCGCACCGGAAGGAAGCAGTCTTTCCTGGAGTTTTTCTCAGAGAAAACCGGAAAGTGCATTTGATATTTATGAAGACGGAACCTTCTGTGTCAATGGAACTGGTGTGGCAGTATTAACAGCTACTCAGAATAACAGTGACGGAAGCAGCGAAACGCTGGCATCTGTGGCTATCCGTTCATCCAGACAACAGATAAAGGATATTAAACTATATATTGATGAAAAAGACGTAACAGATGGTGACTTTACGGTACAGGGATCAGATTATAAGAGAATTGTTGTAAAAGCAAAATATGAAGGCAGTGATGAATATCAGGACGTATCTTATTCATCCTTTACCTACACAGCGGATGAAGCAGGGCAGAAGCTGCTGAGCAATCGAGTAGATTCTTCCAGTGGATTCTCTTTCAGGGAACCAGGAACAGCAGTTCTCACAGTGACAGCCAAAAATCAGCCGTCAATCGCAAGAACCGTAACCGTAACATCTGCTTACGTTCCGGTAAAATCCGTGGCACCGGCTATTTCCGGCGAACAGGTTATTCACACCAGAAACGCCAACAGTGATGGACAGGAAACAGACGGAAGGGTCGCATTTAACCCGATACTGGGATCAGCGATTGTGACACCGGCCAATGCAACCAACGCAGATAAAGTAACGATTACCAGTGACGATCCGGAAGGAACGGTTGCTTACTATACTAATGGTGAAAAAGCCTATATTCCGAAGCAGGCAGGCACGGTAACCTTTACCGCAACCATTGAAGATACTGATCCGACGACTGGAAAGACCAATACAATTTCCGGTGACAGCACCGTAACATTTGTATACAAGAATAATGTCGAATTTGTAGAACTTGCAGACGCAGACAAAGAGATTACTGTAGAAGCAGGAAAAAACAGTGAGACTTTCAAACCAATCGTAACCGGTGAACTGGATGATCAGGGATATGATGTGACAGAACCGGCACTGAAGTGGACTTACAGTAAAAAGGGAATTGCACAGGTTGTAAGAACAGGCAGTGGCTATTGGAAGAAAAATAGCAATTACAATGTAAAAGATCCGGATTATGGTTCTTATCTTCCTGTGGCAGAATACCAGGTAATGGGTCTGTCAGAGGGTACCGTAACTGCAACCGGAACACCGATTGACAACAAAAATCATGTAAAACCGGTTACGATTACCATTACGGTAACAAAAGGTACTGAAACCGGAGTCGATGTAAGCGCAAAAGCAAATGAAGGTGCAGACAATGCACTGAATTATATTGAAAACAACCATAGTGAAAAAGGCTATGCATATGGCAATGAATGGCTGATCTATGCCATGATTCAGGGCAAGAAAGAATTAAGTGAAGAAACAATAGATGCTTATTATACATCTGTTGCAGCAGAAGTAAAGAAATGGGATGCATCAAAGAAACCGACTGATATCGAACGTACAGCCCTGGCGCTGACCAGAATGGGAAAAGATATCACAGATGTAGATGGCGTGAATCTGGCTGCAATGATCTATAATTCTGATAAGCTGACAAACGGATCCAATGAACTTGCTTATGCATTACTGGCATTGGATGCTGCTAATATCACGATTCCGGCTGACGCAAAATGGTCAAGATCTGCTATGATTGCAGAACTGCTGAAGTTCCAGAATCCAAATGGTGGATTTGGACTTACGGATAATGAATCAGCCAGTGTGGATATGACCGCTATGGCATTACAGGCTCTGGCGCCATATCAGAATCGTGCAGGCGTAAAAGCAGCGATCGATCAGGCACTGGTATATCTTAAGAAGCAGCAGAGAGATGACTTTGGATATGGTACGGCAGAATCTACCGCACAGGTGCTGCTTGCTCTTACCTGTCTGGGTATTGATCCGACTTCTGTGGAGGCAGGATTTGGAACACCGGATTTCAACATGATTATCAATCTGATGAAATATCAGCAGGATGATGGCGGATTTTCACACCTTACCACAGTGAATAAGACAAACGAAATGGCTACCGTACAGGTACTGCAGGCACTGGATGCATACCGCAGCGGTAAGACTGGTTACTGGGCTGTAAAGGGTGAATATGTAAGCGTAATGGTATCCATCCTTGGAGATGAGGTGCATAACAGTGATACAGATGGAACCGTGCATGTGTTATCCAGACAGAATCTGAAGGTATGGGGAGCACAGTCTGAATATCGTCTGGCTAAGGCATCTACTGCTATGGAAGCAATTGACGCAGCACTGGCGGCAGCAGGAATGACTTGTGAAAAGAAATACGGAGATACCTATATTGCATTTGTAACCAATAAAGATGGCGCAAGACTGGGTGAATTCACAAACGGAAAAAATTCTGGCTGGTTATATAGCGTAAATGGGAAAGCGGCAGAAGTTGGCGCCTGCGATTATGAATTGTCAGATGGGGATGAAGTCATTTTCCACTATACCGATAATTATGAAAAAGAAAATACACAGGAAGAACATCAGCACAGATGGGGAACTGGTGTGGTAACAAAGGCTGCCACCTGTACTGCAGCTGGTGTCAAGACCTATACCTGTGAATGCGGAGAAACGAAAACAGAAACCATTCCGGCAGCAGGGCATAAATATGAAGAATGGAAAGTAACATCAGAAGCAACCGTATTTGCGCCGGCAGTGCAGACACGCACTTGCTCTGTATGCGGAAATACAGAGACACAAAAGACAGGAAGCGCAGTAGAAGCAACCATCAAGGTGAATGCGACCACGGTACTTCTGAAAGTAAATCAGAAGACCAGTGCCTTAAAGGTAACCGGTCTGGCAAATGGTGACAGTGTACAGTCTTATAAATCCAGCAATACCAAACTATTTACAGTATCTAAAAATGGTGTGCTCAAGGCAGGCAAGAAGACTGGCAAGGCAACTTTGACCATCACTCTGACCAGTGGGCTGCAGAAGAAAGTTACCGTGAAAGTACAGAAAAAGACGGTAGCTACCAGCAAGATCACGGGACTTCAGAAAAAAGTGACTTTGAAGAAAGGCAGTAAGCTGACATTGAAGCCTTCCAGAATCCCGATTACATCCACACAGAAGTTTACCTACAAAACTTCCAATAAAAAGATTGTAACGGTAAACAGCAAGGGCGTGATCACAGCAAAGAAAGCAGGAAAAGCGAAGATCACAGTCAAATCCGGTAAGAAGAAATTCACTGTAACTGTGACAGTAACAAAATAAAAAGATTTATAGATAAAAAGTGGGGCGTCAGATCGTATTGTCTGACGCCCCAGTTATTTAATGGACCGATATCTTCTGATTACAGTAAATACAACGATACGTACCAGATGGTGACAGCCTGAAGATATGGTCACAGTTGGTCTCAATACTGGTGATGCATCTTGGATTTTTACATTTGATGACATTTTTTAAATAGGCTGGTGGCACCGGATGATACTTGCGTACCACCTGTCCGTCCTGGATCACGATCAGGGTAATCTTATCATCCAGATAGCCCAGGATATCCAGACGTTCCGGCATGGTATCGCCTTCTATTTTGATCAGGTCTTTATGACCGTATTTCTGGCTGCGGACAGACTGGAGCAGGGCAACGGACTGTTTCTGGTCTTCCAGATGCAGCAGCTGATAGATGTTCATTCCCTGTCCTTCGGTGATGTGGTCGATGACCACACCATTTTGAATCGATTCTACTTTTAACATGGCAATACCTTCTTTCCGGTCAGAGGATCCTCCAGACCTAACAGAGATGCAATCAGAGCCATACGGATATAGACACCGTTCTGTACCTGCTGGAAATAAGCAGCGCGGCTGTCGGTATCCACATCAGCTGTGATCTCATCTACCCTTGGAAGTGGATGCAGCACCGGCATATCCGGTTTAGCAGCCTGCAGCTTTTCTCTGGTCAGGATATAAGTCCCTTTCAGACGAATATAATCTTCTTCATTAAAGAAGCGCTCTTTCTGCACACGAGTCATATACAGCACATCCAGCTTTGGCAGAGTCTCTTCCAGGCTGGTTACCTCGTGATATGGCGTCTGGGTCGGCTTCAGGGTATCGTCAATGAGATAGCCTGGTACACGCAGTTCTTCAGGAGAGATAAAATAAAACTGATTGCCCGGATAACGCACCAGGCTGTTTACCAGAGAATGTACAGTACGTCCAAACTTCAGATCACCACAGAAGCCTACGGTCAGATGATCCAGACGTCCTTTTCGCTGGCGGATCGTCAGCAGGTCAATCAGTGTCTGGGAAGGATGGTTGTGTCCACCGTCTCCGGCATTGATCACAGGGACGGTGGCATACATAGAAGCACGTAAGGGTGCACCTTCCTTTGGGTGGCGCATGGCGATAATATCTGCATAGCAGCTGATTACCCGTGCCGTATCGGCAACGGTTTCGCCCTTTGTAGCGCTGGATTGTTCTGCCCCGGCAAATCCCAGAGTCTGACCGCCCAGGCTTAGCATAGCAGATTCGAAGGACAGCCTGGTACGGGTACTTGGCTCATAAAACAGGGTAGCCAGCTTTTTGCCATCTGCAACATGGGCGTAGGCAGAACGGTTTCCGGCGATTCGGTCTGCAAAGTCCAGAATATCATTGGTTTCTTCCAGTGTAAAATCCAGTGGATCTATCAGATGTCTCATAACCAGGCTCCTCTCAGCAGATATTCTTCCCGCTTCGCACCCACAGAGATAAACTGAATCTCTGCGTGCAGAAGTTTTTCCAGTGTTTCGATATAGTTTCTTGCCCCATAAGGCAGATCTTCATAGCGGCGGATGCCGGAGATATCTTTCTGCCATCCAGGTACGGTCTGGATAATCGGTGTGACTGCATCCAGGTTCTCAAATGGATCAAAGGCATCCATCTGCTTGTTTTCATAGCGGTATCCGGTGATGATCGGAATCTCGGACAGAGTGCTCAATACATCCAGTTTGGTCAGAGCAATCTTGTCGGCATTCTGGCATTTCAGGCCATAGAGGCTGGCTACCGCATCGAACGGTCCCACACGACGTGGACGTCCGGTGGCAGCACCATATTCTCCGCCTTCTTTACGCAGATGTTCCATCCAGTCTTCGGGCATGGCTTTTTCGGCAGCAAACGGACCGGCTCCTACACAGGTGGAGTAAGCCTTCAGAACGCCAACCACATGATCCAGGTGATGACCCGGGATGCCTGCACCGATCGGACCGTAGGCAGAAATCGTGGAAGAGCTGGAGGTATATGGAAAAATACCGTAATCGATATCACGCATAGCACCCAGCTGTGCTTCCAGTACGACTCTCTTGCCGGCTGCCAGAGAGGCAGCCAGATAGCTTCCGGTATCGCAGATATAAGGAGCGAAAGCTTCCGCCTGCTTTCTGCACCAGAGCAGAAGCGCCGGGAAGGAC
This sequence comes from uncultured Marvinbryantia sp., assembly GCA_934408725.1. Lineage (GTDB taxonomy): Bacteria > Bacillota > Clostridia > Lachnospirales > Lachnospiraceae > Marvinbryantia. The sequence goes on along the minus strand of CAKRVB010000012.1, from coordinate 38,684 downwards.
ATCGGTTCCTGATGATAGCATCCGGCCAGTTCCATATTTTTGGCATCCAGCATCACTTTCAGACGGGACTGAACAGATTCTTCCTCCAGATGAAGCAGATCACCAAGACGCAGGGTTTTCTTGCGGTATTTATCACTGTAGGCGTAGGCAATGCCCCGTCTGGTAGAACCGAAGGCCGATCCGCTCTTTGCCAGACGGTCTTCTTCCAGCACATCCTGGATTCGATGCCACGGCATGGAGATCGTAGCTCTGGTGGACAGCTTCAGATTCTCCGGTCCGACAGAGACGCCTTTTTCCCTGATCTGGGCGATCTCACCGGTCAGATGTTCCAGATCGACGACCATGCCATCCCCCAGAACACAAACTACATTTTTATGTAAAATACCGGAAGGAAGAAGGTTCAGAATGAACTTGCCCTGATCGGTGACGACCGTATGACCGGCATTATTGCCACCCTGGTAGCGAACTACTACGTCCGCTTTTTCTGCAAGAAGGTCGATGACACGACCCTTACCTTCGTCTCCCCAGTTGATACCTGTTACTGCTGTTAACATTTTTTTCGCTCCTTTGTAAAAAGTTGTTCTTTGTTTTTTTACCGAGTGCTATTATACTTGGAATATAGAGATGTGTAAAAAGTATTATTGATATATCAGATATCAGGAAATGATATCACAGGAGACTTTTATGAATGTAAACTTGGAATATTATCGAATCTTTTATTATGTGGCGAAATATCAGAACTTTACCAGGGCGGCCCGTGCGCTGGAAAATAGTCAGCCCAACGTTACCCGTGCCATGAATCTGCTGGAACAGGAGATACACTGTACCCTGTTCATTCGGACTAACCGCGGGGTACGGCTGACACCAGAAGGAGAAAAACTGTATATTCGAGTCTCAGCAGCCATGGAACAGCTGCAGAACGCAGAAGAAGAACTGCGTGACAGCAGCGGGCTGGAGCATGGAAGCATCGCCATCGGAGCCAGTGAGACGGCGCTGAATATTTATCTGCTGGAAAAGCTGCGCACTTTCCATATGGAATATCCGGGGATTCGTCTGAAGATCTACAATCACTCTACCCCACAGGCGGTACAGTCAGTGAAAAATGGAGAGATCGATTTTGCAGTAGTGACTACACCGACAGATGCAGAGGCACCGTTAAAGAAGGTAGATCTGTATCCATTCCGGGAGATTCTGGTAGGAGGAAAGACGTTCACCGCATTGGGAAGTCAGGAACTGTCGTTGGCAGAAGTACAGAATTATCCCTTTATCTGCCTGGGACGGGAGACTCAGACCTGGAAGTTTTATCAGCAGATATTTGAAAAGTATGGACTGGAATTGTCACCGGATACAGAGGTGGCCACTACCGACCAGATCCTGCCACTGGTGAAAAATGAACTTGGGATGGCATTCCTGCCGGAAGCCATGGCCAGAGAAGCCATCGAAAAAGGGGAGATCGTAGAATTATCCCTGCGGGAAAATGTGCCACAAAGGAGTGTCTGCATGGTATATGACCGACAGCATCCCTTAAGTGCGGCGGCAAAAGAACTGAAAAGCCGCATGCGGCAGAGCGCAGCGGCTGTATCAGATAGAATCTAATCCAGATATTCGACGTTAAATCCAGATTCCTGACAGTACTTATCTATCTTAGATCCGCGATAGCATCGGATAGTCGCTGCCCGGTTGATGATCCATTCTCCTATGAAATCCGGATCATGGCGGATCTCCAGTACCTTCAGACGATTACATCCGTGGAAGACCCATTTTCCGATGTAGCGCACATTGCGCGGGAGACAGACATACTCCAGATTGTTGCACTTGAAAAAGGCACTCTGATCCAGTACTTCCAGTGAATTCGGCAGCTGCAGTGTCTGAATTCCACAAAAATAAAAAGCTTCGTTGCCGATCACCTTCAGTCCTTCCGGCAGATAGATCTGATCCAGAGATTTGCAGCGATAAAAAGCCCGATCCCCGATCTCGGTAACGGTCTCTGGCAGAACCAGAGAAGTCAGAGACTGACAGCGGAAAAAGGCATTCTTGTGAATCATCTGCAGCCGGTCTTTCCCATGGAATTCCACAGTGGACAGTTTGATGTTTTCGGAAAAAAGATCTCTTGGAAGTTCATCTACAGAGGCTGGAATCGTAGCCCTTCTCATAGAAGAACAGTCAGCGAATGCAGCGGATCCGATCTCAGTCATATTTTCTGGAAGAGAAAGTCCTTTCAGAGAGTTACAGCTTCGAAAAGCTCTCGCTCCGATGTGAGAGAGTGCAGATGGGAACTGAATCGTCTGGATGACGCCTCTTTTCTGAAAAGCTTCTGCAGCAATGCTTTCCACATAAAAAGGAATTCTGGTATTCACCTGTGCATACTGAAAAGCTGTCCTGCGTGTAATAACCTTGTTGCCCTGAAAACTAGTTGAATAATTTGACATAAAAAAATACTCCTTTGTACTGGAGAGTCATCTTCCTACAATGGAGTATTGTAAAAGCAATCATACAACATACCGCAGCAGGAAAATAAAATGAGAGGAAGTCCAACCACTGCACCTGTCAGAAAAAAGGTACAAAAATAAAACTACCTCCCGATCTCCTATTGCGTGTAGTTGATGGCAGCAGTTCTAAGCAGGTATTCTGACTCACGCAGTAACGCCGAATCTCCCTTCTCACTTAAAAAGCAATGGATATAAGATACGACTGCACGTATACAGCAGCACGACTGTTCGGGATTCACACCCGATTCCCTCTTAGCCATCCGCAAACATGTGCGGTGGAACTTAAAACCGGTAATCATTGTTAAACAATATTCAATTTATTATTCCTATTATACAGGAAAGAATTGGAAAAATCAACCATTGGGGACGGTGTTTTCTGGCTTTTTCTGTTCCTTCTGGCGAAATCATGCAAAATCTGTCGAACGATTCTGTTTGTAAAAGTAATGCTTCCGTGTTAAAGTAAAATCACATTTCGAGGAATTCCAAAGATCTTGCCATTCGGCATTTATTCCACAAAATGTAAAAATGGTAACTATTCAGAACCCACTGTGAAGGCACTGAACAGTTACGAAAATAATATAAGAAGGAGCATTTGCTTATGACAGAGAAAGAAGAATTGCGGCAGAAGCAGGAGAATGAGATTTTGCAGGAGATTAATGGAGAGGAAGAGATCCTGTCCTGTGTGATCTGTAATCCCATTATACTGGGAGATGCGATTGACGAAAAGACCTGTATTCTTGACATTCGGGTGTTATTAAATGGCAATAAACAGATCAATCTGGAAATGCAGATGGGCTCGGTAGAGAACTGGACAGATCGTTCTGTGTTCTATCTGTGCAGAATGTTTACAGATATGAAAAAAGGTCTGGATTATACGCAGACAAAGCCGTCCATCCATATCGGGATTATGATGAAATCCCCGGTACCGGAAGATGCAGCATTTTATAATGAATATGCATTGAAAAATCGCAGAACAGGCTATGAATTCACTGGAAAAATCGCCCTTCACGTGTTAGACTTATCTTGTCTGGAGCAGGTACCGGAAGAAGAACGAAACAGTCCATTATACTACTGGGCCTGTGTATTCAAAGCAAAGACATGGAAGGAGGTTCTTGCAATGGCAGAACAGTCAGAATCCATAAAAAAAGCAGTTGTAACCTTACGGGAACTATCAGAAGACGAAAAAATCCGCCTGCAGTGCGAGGCCAGAGAGCGCTATCAGATGGACTGGCAGAGTTCCATGAGAACAAGTAGAGAAAAAGGGCGAGAAGAAGGCAGAGAATCTGGACGCAAGGAAGGTGAATTGCAGAAAGCACATGATGTCGCTGAGGCTCTTCTGGAAGAAGGAATGGAGATAGAAAAAATAGCAAAGATCGTAGGTATGGAAGTGACCGTTATCAGAGAATGGATAACAGAGAAATAAGATTGTCCAAATCGTCAATTGACAAAATGTCCCATACTCTGTATAATTTCTAACAGATAAAGCGGACGGGCATAGTTGTCTGCAATGTATGAACTGCAAATGATAAATAGAATGTACAGAAAGAACAGACGGTCAGCAGGTGGAACTCCTGCACAGAATGCACTATCGTAGAGTCGGGAGCTGTGTTCTTTCTTTATAGAGTAGAAAATGATATGCAAAGAGCATCTACTGAGTAATCGGGGATCCATAGAGATATGGGTCTCTGGTTGCTCAGTTTTTTTATTCTTCAGTATCATTTCTGTATCATAAGTAGTGGCCTATTTCGGCAATATGCAAAACGTCCACAAAATAATCACTTTATCATCAAAGAAAGGAAGGGAAAACATGCGAAGAAAGAAACTTGCAAACAAGATCATGAGTATCCTGATGTCTGCAATGATGTTGGTATCCACACCAATGAGTGCACTGGCTACTGATGTGGAAATTCAGCAGGCTGCTGATCAGGTCGAAGTCCAGACTTCTTCAGAAGATGTAGAGGATTTGAGTGAAAGCGATGATCTGACAGAAGAAAACGTAGAAGAAGTTCAGGATGAGGATATCACAAGTGATGAAGAGCTCATTTTTGACGAGGGGGGGGGTACCTTCTGATACAGAAGAATCCGAAGTCCTGATCGGAGAAGAGGAAGAGCAGGGGGATCCTGCAGCCTTTTTGAATGAAGGCGAGATGACAGTCACCACACCGGCAGCAGATGCAAAAGTATCTTTGACAGTCAGTGACAAAGGTGTACTGGCCAGTGCCAGTGATCATAGTGCCATGGTGCGCAAAGAAGTGACAGTTACAGATTTGAATAGCGATGGTATACTTACCTATGATGAAGCACTGGTGGCAGCCCACAAGGCTTATAACAGCGCAGATGGATATGCAACGAAAGAGTACAGCAGCGAGTATGGCAGTGGGGTAAGTGTAACTAAATTATGGGGAGTATCAGCAGATAGTTCCTTTTTTTATTTGAATGGAAGTGCACTGACCAGCCATGTGGGAGATACAGAACAATCTGTCGTAAAGACAGGGGACGATCTGTATGCAGCAATTCTTCAGGATACGACGTATTATTCTGACCGGTATGCAAGCTTTGATGCAGACACAAAAAAAGTGAAAGCAGGAGAAGAACTAACACTGACTCTGACCGCAGGCGGAAAAGGCGCGGCAGCAGTACCGGTGGGTACCTGGAATAACGGAAGTTTCACTGCACTGGAAGGCAAAACTACAGATGCGAACGGACGGGTGACCTTATCCTTTGATAAAGAGGGCACCTATCTGGTCACTGCAAATGGAACCGTAAAGGGTATGGTAAAAGACTGGAGTACCGGTACGGAAACAGAAAAAGACTGCCCGATTATGGCACCGGCCTGTGTGGTGACGGTAAGCGACACAACAGGACCGAAGGTGATTGCAGAAGGATCCTGCGGGGATCCGAATGAAGAAGATGTAGTATGGAAGCTGACTGATGATGGGGTACTGACCATTTCAGGAACTGGTAGTATGATGGACTTTCCAGAATGGGATTCAGAGATTAGTAATAAGATTCTGGAAGTAAAAGTAAAAAGTGGAGTCACCAGAATTGGATCTATGGCATTCATGGATATGACGACATTGAAAAAAGTGACATTAGAAGGTGTACAGGAAATAGGAATGTGGGCGTTTGATGGTTGTACCAGTCTGGAATCATTGGATTTTCCAGATACATTAACGACAATTGAAGCGAATGCATTTAGTGGATGTACAAGTCTGCAATCTATAAAAATTCCAGAATCAGTGAAAAATATGGCTGGGGGAATCGTTAAGGGCTGTACACAACTAAAGTCAGCAGAGATTTACAGTAACCAGATCCCAAATGAGACTTTTCGTGGTTGTAGCAATCTCCAGACGGTAACTATTGGAGATAGTGTTACATCCATTGGTGGATTTGCTTTTAGTGAATGTGGGCTAAAAGAATTGACATTGCCGGAAAAACTGACGAGTATCAGTTCACAGGCATTTTGGTATAATACTGGCCTGGAGACTTTACATATCAATAGTGCGACTACCTTATCAGGCGGAATTTTTGGTGAGTGTAAAGTTTTGAAGACGGTTACGATTGGAAAAAATGTACCGGAAGTAAAGAAGGAAATATTCTCAGGTTCTACATCCATCGAGAGTCTGACTGTGGATCCGGAGAATACCAGTGTAATCATCCAGGATGATATGCTTTATTCTGCCGATGGCAAAACGCTTGTATACTGTGTTCCACAGAAGAGCGGAAATGTGACGGTAAAAGAAGGTACAGAAAGTATAGGAGAAAGTGCATTTAGTGGTTGTGCGAAGATAACAGGAATTTCCCTTCCAGAGAGCATGAGCAAATTGGAAAATTATTCCTTTGAAGGCTGCACAAGTCTGACGAAGCTGGAACTTCCGGCAAACGTTGAGAACCTGAATGCGTATACATTTAAGAATTGTACTTCTCTGAAGGAACTTGTGGTAAAAGGGGATAAATATGTAACAGAAGGTTCTTTACTGTATACAGCAGATATGAAGACTCTGGTACTGTGTCTGCCGTCTTATGAAGGAACCGTATCTGTAGCAGATGGTGTGGAAACGATTGGTGACGCGGCTTTTTATGGAGCCAGCAAGGTAACAGAAGTCAAGCTTCCATCTACCGTGAAGGCAATTAGAGATAATGCCTTTAACAGTTGCAGTGGTTTGAAGTCGGTAGAGATTCCAAATGGTGTTACATCTGTAGGCAGTTCTTTATTCTGGAACTGTACGACACTAGAAGAGGCAGTACTGTCTTCAGGACAGGGAGCGGTTACAGACAATATGTTCAGATCCTGCAGCAGTCTGAAAAAAGTTCAGATTCCGGAAGGAATTACAGAAATTGGTGGCTATGCTTTTAGTGATTGTGCGAACTTACAGGAAATAAACTTCCCGAATTCGCTGGAAACATTTACAGACAGCAGACAGTTAGCAAACTGTACTTCTCTTACGACAGTAACCATACCAGATAAGGTAACAGAGCTTCCAGATGAGCTGTTCTTTGGCTGTAATGGACTGATAAGCGTTGTGATTCCAACAAGCGTAGTTAGCATGGGGCTCTGGCCATGGAATGGGGTATCATCTGATGTCCCTGTTTATTACAAAGGAAGTCCGAAGCAGTGGTTCGATATTTCAGGTGTTGAGGATGCCAGACGAAATAATATTGTTTTCTATTATGGTGCACCGACAGATGATACCATGGTGGATACCCAGCCAGAGGCCATGATGTACCGGGAAGGTACTGTAGCGGAAAATGTTAAGCCGTTGTCTGTGCATATGGTGGAAGCAAAAGCTGGAGAAAGCTACGAATATACCTGGTTCTGCAACAGTACCAAAGAGACTATAAGCGGAGCAACGATGCTCACCGGTGAGACGATATCAGAAGACGGAAGAACCAGTCAGTATACACCGGATGCATCGAAAGGTGGCACCTATACTTATTACTGTGTCATTGCAAAGAAGGATGCAGAAGGAAATGTGCTGGCAAGTACGATAACGAAAGCTGCGAAGGTAGCAATTACCTATAGCAGCTTCAAGGGAAACGGAACTGCGGAGGATCCATATCAGATGACCTCTCAGGCAGATCTGACCGTACTGTACAATCTGGTAGCAGCCGGAAATGACATGAAGAATGTCTGCTTCCAGATGACACAGGATATTACCCTGGATACCAGCTGGAAACCGATTGGTATAGCAGCCAGAACTGGTAACAAGACATTTGGTGGTATTTTCGATGGTGCAAACCATACCCTGACCATTGCCAAAGGCGGTCAGCCACTGCTTGGCTACATCAACGGAGCGGAAGTAAAGAATCTGAAGATCTACGGCGAGCAGATTGCAGGTGCCGGTCTGGTAAATAGCTATACCGGTGTGGGATTAAGCGGTAATGCGATTACCATTGATAACGTACGTCTGCTTTCTGGAACCCAGACACTGAAATCTGGACTGGTAGCATCTACTGGCGGAAATGGCTATGCACATGCCAGCGCAGGATTTGTTATCACTATCCGCAATTGTGTCATTGAAGAAGGCGTGGTAGTCGGATACGACGGAAAACAGGCCGCTATTGGTTCTTTTGCAGGGGCAATCAACGGAACTGTTGAGAACTGTGAAAGTTCTGCAACAGTAAAGGGAACAAGTTCAGTAGGTGGTATTCTTGCATGCCGTGACAATGCCATGAGTCAGTGCGTTGTAAAGAATTCCAAATTCCACGGAACAGTAGAAGCAACCGGCGACTGTGTAGGTGGTATTGTAGGTGCTGGTTATGGTAACCAGACTGCACCAAACGGTGCAAAGCCAACCATCATGAACTGTACTGTAGATGGTATCGTAAAAGGAAATAAATATGTAGGTGGTATCTTTGGCGGTGACCTGTATGTAGCTCAGACCTGGGACAACGTAGTAGGTGCCATCAGTGCCAACAAGTTTACCGGAATCGTCATTGGTAATGAGTATGTGGGTGCCATCATCGGATACCTGGACAGCCTGAACCGTTATGACAACATCGCAGGAAATACTTACAAGGCCACAGATGATGTGAAAGTCGGCATCGGCTATGTAAAATATCTGGATACCAGTTATGAGAATCCAACCGTGATGGAAGGCACAGTAGTATTCAACACCGGAAACGGGACATCTGGATGCCCGAAGGTAGAAGGATGTGCATGGAAAGAGAATCACAACCGTACCGATGACCCACTTGGAAAAGATGCAGATGCCCTGGCAAAAGCAGCAGATGCGTCCAATCCGATCTGCTATGAACTGAAAGCAGAAGGAACCTGCAAGACAGAGTACCAGATGGGAGAAGACCTGGATCTGACCGGACTGGAGATCACAGGTTACTGGGACAATGGAACGACCACAAAGGTAGACCTGAAAGATATCGAGATCTCAGGTTATGACAAGAATCAGACAGGACAGCAGAGCGTAGTCCTCAGCTATGGTGCAGCGAAGCTGTATATTGTAGTAACTGTAATTCCAAGATCTTCCGTTGTAACCGTTACCGTATCCATTCTTGGAGATGAGAAGCACGGAGATACCAAAACACCTCACGGACTGAAAAATGGTGGTCTGATTACCTGGGCAAGCGAAGAGGTACAGGCAGATACCGCAAATACCGTATGGGATGTGCTGAAGAAATTCATGGATGACCATAAGATCATCTATACAGCAGATGACAATAATCAATATAATACCGTTTACATTAAGAATGTAAATGGACTGGAAGAGTTTGATAATGGACCAAAATCCGGATGGATGTATACCGTGAATGGAATTCATCCAAATGTGGGTGTGTCTGCAAAATACGTTCAGGACAAAGATGTGATTATTCTTCACTACACCGATGACTATTCAACAGAAGAAAGTGTAGAATACGATCAGGCTATGGTGAAGGAAGTAACGGATGCTATCAATGCCATTCCATCTGCGGATCAGCTGAACCTGGAAAACAAGGCACAGGTGTCGGCAGCAAGAGATGCTTACAATGCATTGACGGAAGAGCAGAAAGCACAGGTATCAGCAGAAGCGCTGGCAAGACTGGCAGCTGCAGAAAAACGAATTGCTGAATTAGAAGCATCACAGGAACCGGAAAATCCAACACCACCAGCCCATGTTCATGCATATGGTGAATGGAAAAAGAGCTCTGATGCAACGGTATTTGCCCCGGAAAAACAGGAACGTACCTGTAGCTGTGGAGCAAAAGAAACCAGAGATTACGGCAGTGCCCTGCAACCGACCATCAAGGTCAATGCCACCACCGTACCTCTGAAAGTAAAACAGAAGACCAGTGCATTCAAAGTAACCGGTCTGGCAAACGGTGACAGCGTACAGTCCTACAAGTCCAGCAACACTAAGATCTTCACAGTAACGAAGAATGGTGTACTGAAAGCAGGTAAGAAGACCGGAAAAGCAACCCTGACCATTACCCTGGCCAGCGGCCTGCAGAAGAAAGTCACCGTCAAGGTACAGAAGAAGAAGGTAACCACCAGCAAGATCACCGGACTTCAGAAGAAAGTAACACTGAAGAAAGGTGCAAAGCTGACCCTGGCGCCATCCAGAACCCCGATCACATCCACCCAGAAGTTTACTTATAAATCTTCCAACAAGAAGATTGCGACCGTAAGCAGCAAGGGTGTGATCAAAGGCAAGAAGACAGGAAAGGCAAAGATCACAGTCAAATCCGGTAAGAAGAAATACACCGTGACAGTAACTGTAACAAAATAAGCCATTGGTGACGGTGTTTTGTGGCTTTATGACCGTCCCTTTTGGTAATAAAGTTTTCAGAAAAGACTGTAGGATTTCAGAAATGAGATCCTATGGTCTTTTTGCTATTGGTGACAGTGTTGATGGCTTTTGATCCCAACATCATTTTATGAAACATATTTGAAAAAGCAACATAAAGTTATAGGAAATATAAAAACAAAAAGATGCAAATAAATATATAAAAAGATACTTGATAAACGCACCGATATATGATAGTATAAGTTCACAAAAGCATATTTTATCATTCTCAGTGCATTGCACTGTCAGAGTATCAACGCCATTTCAGAGATCTTATGCTTTTCGTTCTATTCAATTGACAATTTAGGAAGAAGCAGGAGCTAAGGAAATGGTGGTAACACTCAGATACGGCCATAGATCTCCTGTGCGCAAAGAAGAGGAGGAGCCTATGGCAAAAAAGAAGAGAATGCGATATAAGCTGAAGACAAAACAGGTTAAAGTGAACCGGGTGAGAGCCAATCGGAAGTACAAGGACACTGTATTTCGGATATTGTTTTCGAATAAGGAACATTTGTTGTCATTGTACAATGCAGTTTCCGGTAAGACATACACAGATCCAGAACAGTTACAGATTGTGACACTGGAAAATGCAGTTTATATGGGAATGAAGAATGATCTGGCGTAACTATTCAGAACCAACTGTCCCGCGAGGTGTTTTGGCATGAAAATGCCAAAATCCCGAGACAGGCAAGTCAAAATCCCATCGCCGTAGGCGATTTTCAATGGATTTTGACTCGTAACTGTGAAGGTACTGAACAGTTATGATCTGGCATTTATTATTGACACGAATTTGTTCTTGTATGAACATCAGTCTACCTATAGTGCGAATATGCCGCTGCGAGATTTGTTCTATATAGCCAGTGAATATCAGAAGCTGGTAGATAAAAAGTCGCTGTACTCATCAAAACTTCAGAAGATTCCGGCTCCTAAATTTCTGGTATTTTATAACGGAACAGAAGAGATGGAGGACAGCCGGACGGAATATCTGTCGGCTGCATTTGAGAATCTGACCGGAGAGCCTGATCTGGAGCTAAAAGTTTTGACATTAAATATCAACATAGGACATAATCAGGAATTGTTGGAGCAGTGCAGAGCATTGAAGGAATATGCACAGTATGTAGACCGTGTTAGAAAGTATGTAGGGAAAATGAATCTGGATGCAGCAGTGCACCGTGCAGTAGAGGAATGCATTCGTGAGGGGATTCTTGAAGATTTTTTACGTGTGAATAGATCCGAGGTGGAAAAAGTGAGTATTTTTGAATATGATAAGGAAGAGGAAGAGAGAAAGCTGCGTGAGGCAGAGCGTGAAGTTGGAAGAGAAGATGGTGCAATTGCATTGATCACAGTTGCGAAAAGATTTCACTTAACTAATAATGAAATTATGAAAGCACTATGTAATGATCTTGGACTGGATGAGAAGACAGCTGAAGGACTTTTAAAAAGGTATGAGAAGCTTGAAGATCTTTCACATCAAAATCAAACCGAGGTGGAAAAAGTGAGTATTTTTGAATATGATAAGGAAGAGGAAGAAAGAAAGCTGCGTGAGGCAGAGCGTGAAGTTGGAAGAGAACAAAAAGCACATGAAGTTGCTAATATTCTTTGGAAAGAAGGAATAGGGATAGAAAAAATAGCAAAGATCGTAGATATGGAAGAGGCTGTTATCAGAAAATGGATAAACCATTGATGACGATGCTAAGCGCCTGTTCAGCACCGACCGGTTCACAACGTCTGGTGGACGTTGGCTTTGAACCGACCGAAGTGAAACGAAGAGTGGAATGTAGATGCCGCGATAACGAGCAAAACTCGCAAAGCGTGTTTTGGCTCGTTGACAAATATTTGACGGCATTTTATAATAAAAGAAATGACAAAGAGCAACAGGAATCGTATTCCGCAAACGGATGCAGGTGCCGTACAGGAAAATGCGCTGCCGTAGAGTCGGCGGGTGGATGCGTTCTATAAGTAAATAAGGTAGCGGTGTATACGCAAAATGACATCTATCAGGTAACGGAAGTCCCCGAGAGGGGATCTTTTTTCGTTACCTTTTTTATTTACAATCTGTGAATACAGGTAAAAAGCGAAGGAGGAAAAACATGGAAACAAAAGGGAAAAAGAGGTTGCTGAATATCATCATGGTACTTCTGATCCTGGTCATTGCAGCAAGCGGAGTGCTGACAGTGGGAAAGATTCAGGGATGGTTTGATAAGCCGGAGGATATCTGTGTAACCAGCGGACAGACAAAGGGCGTAGTAAATATTCAGCGAAATGGTATTGGTTACACATTGAATGCGGATTCCCGTCTGCAGACCGGGGATCTGATTGAGACCAAGAAGGGAGCGCAGGCTGAACTGATCTGGAAGGATCAGAAAAAACTGATTTTAAATGAGAAGTCAGAAGTGACACTGACCGCCTGCGATGCAGACAAAAATGAACTGCAGGTATCTGCCGGAGAAGTATTTGGCGACATGCAGCAGCAAAAAGGTACTTTTGATGTGGCGTTTGCAGGAAATACGGCACAACTGTCAGGCGCAGTTTTCTCTGTTAGTGTACAGTCCGGCAGCAGCAGCCTGAATCTTTATGCGGGAGATATCAGTATATTATTGGCGGATGCTACCCAGGAACGAGTAGAAGCAGGAGAGTATCTTTCTGTAACGAATAGCAGTGACGGTACTTCTTCTTATCAGATTCAGAAAATGCAGCCAGCATCACTGAATGAATTCCTGATCAGTCAGGCACAGAGCTGTGCCAGCAGCAAAGATTTGTGTTTCACACCGGAAGAATTGCAGAAGGTACTGGATGACCGTGAAGCAGAGAAACAGACTGCTCTGGAAAATGCTTTAAATGCAGAAAAGATTCCGGCAGACAATAAAAAAGATATGAAATCTGATAAGAACGAACAGGAAAGCGAAGCACAGTCTGAAGTAGAGACGGACGGCAGTGAAGCAGATGATCAGAACAGTATGGAAGAGTACACGCCGGAGGAGGCGGGAGACAGCAGTTCTGGTGAAAGTTCCAATATCTGTACCATCACCATCCGTTGTGACACGATTCTGGACAACCTGGATAATCTGGATGCCGGAAAAGAAGCCTATGTGCCATCGAACGGTGTGATCCTGGCTACCAGCAGTGTGGAATTCGAGGATGGGGAAACCGTATTCGATGTACTGAACCGTGTATGCGAGTATGCCGGAATCCAGCTGGAATATTCCTGGACACCGTTGTACAGTAGCTATTATGTAGAAGGAATCAACAATCTGTATGAATTTGACTGTGGAAATGAATCCGGATGGATGTACAAGGTAAACGGATGGTTCCCGAATTACGGATGCTCCAGCTATACACTGGAGAACGGAGACGATATTGTATGGTGCTATACCTGCAACGGACTGGGAGCCGATGTAGGCGGACCGACTTATTGAAATCAGGCGTCGGATGAAGAAGGGGAAAAGTAATGAAAGACAGAATGAAACGATTATCCATCTTGTTTATGACGGCAACATTGTGCACCGGAACACTGTATGCACAGTGTGAGCCGGTAAATGCAGAAGCAACACAGCCAGATACTTATGCGGAAAGTACAGTTGATGCAAAAGTAGAAGCACAGTCTGCTGACAATGAGAAGCCGGCAGAGAGTGACAAAGAACAGACTGGAGAGAATGAGACACAGCCAGAGACTGCACAGGTGCAGGAAACGGAAAGCACGGCACCTGAGACGGAAAGTCAGACAGAAGCGCAGACCGATCATGCAGGCTCATCCGATGGCGAGAGCCAGGCAGAAGCAACAGAAAGTCAGACATCTACAGGAGAGACGCAGACCGGAACGGCAGAAAGCCATACATCAGAAACAGATGCAGCCCAGGAAAAAGCGGCAGATTCGAAAACAGGAGAATCTGATACAGAAGAAACAACGAGGGAAGAGGAACAGGAAGAATCAGATGAGAATCTGGAGGAACTGCTCGTAAAAGATCAGGCAGGAAATGCCCTGAAAAAAGAACCTTTCCATCTACCAAAGAACCTCACAGCAGGAACAGAGACCTATCCGGTGGAGTATCGGCAGGGTGTCTGGAAAGTAACGGTACCGGCAAACTGCAAAACTCTGCAGATTATTGTGCCGGATCAGAAAGAGAACGAAGAACTGAGCTTTACAAAATGGGGTGGCTATCTGACAGAATCAGACAAACATTGGTACCTTTGCCCGGATGATCCGATCCAAGATGCATATACGACGCAGGGAAATATCTATACCATAGATCTGGAAAAGTTCACACTTTCCATGGAAGAGATTACCCGGGAACAGCTGGCTGTTTATGGAGATCTGGCAGAGGATATTACTTATGCCGAAATTCTCCTTACCGGAGAAGGTAGATCAGAGTTGTTATTGGTGGAATTTGCCACAGAAGCCATGACAGAGGAAGCCTCAGAGGCAGAAACCGAAGCAGCGACAGAAGAAACGACAGAGAATCTGACTGAACCAGAGGAATCAGCTGAGATCGCTGCCCTGTCAGCCAGTGCCGGACAGGTGGATACGGCATATAATGCAGCAGGAAAGAATCTGTCAGCATCGGCAGAGAAGTCTACTCCTACGGTAGGCTCTATCAATGGGGACTGGCAGATTCTGGGACTGGCCAGAAGTGGAAAACTGACGGATGATGTGCTGAATAAATATCTGGCAAATGTCATCAGTACTCTGAAAGAGAACAACGGAAAGCTTCATGACAAGCGTTATACAGACTATTCCAGAGTGGTACTGGCTCTGACTTCTCTGGGGATAGATGTTACCAACGTGGGCGGCTACAACCTGCTTCAGCCGCTGTCAGATTATGACCAGACGGTATGGCAGGGAGTGAATGGAGCGACCTGGGCATTGATCGCCTTTGACAGTCATGATTATGAGATCCCTCAGGCAGCATCAGGAAAAACACAGAATTCCAGAGACAAGCTGATCCAGAATATTCTGGATCAGGAGGTATCCGGAGGTGGATGGGATATGTCCGGACGGAGTGCAGACCCGGATGTGACTGCTATGGCCATTCAGGCACTGGCACCATATTACAGTACCAATGCTCAGGTAAAAGCGGCAGTAGACAGAGGGCTGAATAAGCTTTCTGCTATGCAGAAGAGCAATGGCTCTTATGCCACTTACGGTTCCGAGACATCAGAGAGCTGTTCTCAGGTAATTGTAGCATTGACAGCCATGGGGATTGACCCGAATACTGACAGCCGTTTTGTCAAGAATGGTAAGTCTGTGATAGACGCACTTCTGACTTATGCCAATGCGGACGGATCCTTTAAGCATGTACTGAAGGGAGATGCCAATCAGATGGCTACCGAACAGGCTTATTATGCACTGACAGCCTATGAGCGGTTTACCGGTGGAAAAACCCGTCTCTATGACATGACAGATGTGGAGCTCCCATCAGATAAAGAAAAAGCAGAAACGACACAGAAGCTGATTACAGCAATCCCGGACAATATCAAGCTGGCGGACAAGAACCAGATTGAAGCGGCAAAAGCCATGTATGACAGCCTGACAACAGTACAGAAATCCCTGGTGACCAATTACAGTAAGCTGGAAGCAGCCATGAAGAAGCTGCAGGAGCTGGAAAAATCCAGCGGCTCCGGCAGTGGTTCAGGTTCCGGCAGTGGTTCCGGAAGCGGCAATAAGACCAATACGACAAAGAAAAAGACCAAAGGAAGTACCAAAAAGGTAAATCTGGTATCCGGATCTTCCGGTAAGAAAGGCGGTACAGCAGCTGGTAAAACAGCATCTGGCAAGACTGCAGCGGATACCAAAGAAAAAGAATCGGAAAAAGAAACAGACAAGAATGCCACAAAAACGACAGAGAAAAAGGGTGGCACAAAGACGGAAAAAGAAGTCACCAGCCTGATTACAGAGATGAACGGCCTGTTCCGTAAGACAAAGACCTCTGAGAAACTGCCAGAGAATGCGGAGGACTATACGGATGCGCAGAAAGAACAGATTCTTGATATTTACCGGATTTATTCGGAACTGACGGATGCTCAGAAAAAAGAGGTAGAGGAAAGCAGTCATTACCAGGACTATCAGAAATCTGTTGAGGGCTTAAAAGAAGTCAACCACTACGATGAAGCAGCCGGCGTGGATCTGCGTGATAATGAAGAAGAGATCCTGCCGTGGTATGTGCAGGTGGAAGCCAGCAGCCTGAATGTGGAAAGCAGTCAGGCGGAGCAGGTAGGCCAGGCACTGAAAGGTGAGGGCGAACTGCTGAACCTGACGGATATTTCCCTGATGGATCTTTTGGATAACACGGAGTGGAAACCGGATGATCTGGTGCGTGTCAGCGTGCCGCTGGCAGACTTAGGAGATTATGAGAACGTGGCTGTGGTACACCTGAAGGATGACGGAAGCCTGGAATTCATCGACGGTCATATCGCAGGAAGCAGGATTGAGTTCGATACGGACCAGTTCTCCAGATTCGGGATTGCCGGATACAACGGTTCTATGGAGGATCTGATGAAGCCGGAAGAATCCACACAGAAACCGCTGTGGATGTATCTGATTCCAGGTGCGGGAGCAGCAGCGCTGTTGGTTATTCTGGGAGCCATGCGCCTGTCCCTTTCCAGAAAAGGCAAAAAGAAAAAGGGGGAAGAGCGTGAGAGATAAATTCGCATCTTACCATCCGGTGATTAATTTCACCTTTTTTATCGTGGCCATCGTATGCGGCATGATTTTGCTGCATCCGGCTTTCCTGGCCGCATCGGTATTATTGTCTATGCTGTATTATCTGACAGCAAAGGGGTGGCAGGGCTGGAAGTTCGTGGGAGGGATGATCCCGTTATTACTGGTATTGTCCCTGATGAATCCGGTATTTAATATCTATGGGGCACATGTATTATTCCGGTATGCCGGGGGCAGACCCTATACACTGGAAGCCCTGTGTTATGGAGCGGCCCTCGGTGCCATGATGGTATCGGTGCTCATGTGGTTTGCCTGCTACAATGCAGTCATGACCAGTGACAAATTTTTATATTTATTTGGAAAAATGGCACCATCTGTGACCCTGATTCTCACCATGGTGCTGCGTCTGGTTCCTTCTTATAAGAACAAGGTTACACAGCTCAACGGGGCAAGGCGCTGCATCGGCAAGGGCACGGATACGGGAGATAAAAAAGAGCGGATGGAGCACAGTATGGTGCTTTTATCCACCTTAACCAGCTGGGCGCTGGAAGGAAGTGTCATTACGGCAGACAGCATGAGAAGCCGTGGCTATGGCTGTGGAAAACGCACTACTTTTTCTATTTATCGTTTTGAAAACAGAGACAAAGTGCTGCTGGCGGTGATGATTCTGCTGGCGGCTCTCGTGGTCTTCTGTGGGATGCATGGCGCTGCATCTGTCACTTATACACCGCAGCTTTCCATCCAAAGCTGGCAGAATTCATATACAAAAGCGGGGCTGATGGCTTACATAGCTTTTCTGACCATACCGTCAGCCGTAAATATCTGGGAGGAAGCAAGATGGCTCAATTTGAGATCAAAAATATGACATTTACCTATCCGACAGCGAAGAATCACCCGGCGCTGTCGGATATCAATCTGAATATCGAACAGGGGGAATATGTAACGGTCTGCGGGCGAAGCGGAAGCGGCAAGACCACCCTGCTGAAGCATTTGAAAAGTGTCCTGGCACCTCATGGGAAGCTGGAAGGTGAAATTTTATTTGAAGGGAAAAACTTAAAAGATACGGATCTGCGTACCCAGTCCTCCAGGATTGGATACGTGATGCAGAATCCGGATAACCAGATCGTCACAGACAAGGTCTGGCATGAACTGGCTTTCGGGCTGGAGAGTCTGGGAACGGATCAGAAGACCATCCGTCTGCGGGTGGCAGAAATGGCCAGTTACTTCGGCATCCAGGGATGGTTCCACAAGAATGTGAATGAACTATCCGGCGGCCAGAAGCAGCTGCTGAATCTGGCATCCATCATGGCTATGCAACCGAGTGTACTGATTCTGGATGAGCCGACCAGCCAGCTGGATCCCATCGCCGCATCGGATTTCCTGAATACGGTGAAGAAGATCAACAGGGAACTGCGTACCACGATCATCATTACCGAGCATCGCCTGGAAGATATCTACTACTGCTCAGATAAAGTGGTGGTGATCGAAGAAGGGAAAATGATTGCAGAGGATGAACCGCGGAAAGTGGGTGATTACCTGAAGAAGTGCGGCAATGAGATGTTTACTGCCATGCCGACTCCGGTACAGATCTTTTACGGTGTGGGCGGAAAGGGCAGATGTCCCTTAACCGTCCGGGAAGGTGCAGAATGGCTGGATCAGGTGTTTCAAGACCATGCCCCACAGGTGACTGCAGTGGATGATACACCGGAAGCGGATCTTGATCCGGATAATATTAAGAACCCGGCGGTGCTGGTGAAGGAAGCCTGGTTCCGTTATGAAAAGGACAGCCCGGATGTGCTGAAAGGTGTCACCCTTCAGGTACCGAAAAATGTGCTCTATGCCATCGTAGGTGGCAACGGAACGGGGAAATCCACCACATTAAAAGTGATCAGCAATATCTGTAAGCCTTATCGTGGAAAAGTGCTGATCAATGGGAAAGAAGTGAAAAAATACAAGTCCTGGGATCTGTTCCACGGCAACCTGGCCATGCTGCCACAGGATCCCCAGAGTCTCTTTGCCAAAAAGAGTGTGCAGGAAGAACTGGAAGAGATGCTGACCGGAAGCAAAGAGGAAAAGGCTGCAAAGGCAGCGGAAATGGCAGAGCTTTGTGAGATTACCCGTCTGCTGAAGAGTCATCCCTATGATTTGTCCGGTGGCGAGCAGCAGAGAGCGGCACTGGCGAAGGTGCTTCTGACAGATCCGAAGGTCTTACTGCTGGATGAACCAACCAAAGGCATCGACAGCTTCTTCAAGCAGAAGTTTGCAGATATCATGATGAAGTTAAAGGAGCGGGGCGTAACCATCATTATGGTATCCCACGATGTGGAATTCTGCGCCCGATATGCGGATCTGGTGAGTATGTTTTTTGATGGAGGTATCGTCACCACCAATACGCCGAACCGTTTCTTCTCCCGCAACAGCTTCTATACTACAGCAGCCAACCGTATGAGCCGGCATGTGTTTACCAATGCCATTACCAATGAGGATGTGATCGAATTATGTCAGAAAAACAGATAGAAAAAAACAAGAAAAAGATACCAGCCCACACCTGGATCAGTGTAGTGGTGATCTGCCTGATGATTCCGGTGGTGCTGCTGGCTTCCCGTTACTTTGGCAACCGGAAGTATTACCTGTGCAGCATGTTGCTGATTATCCTGTCCATGGTGCCGTTCTTCTTAAGCTTTGAAAAGCGCAAGCCGGAAGCCCGGGAGATCGTGACGCTGGCCGTCATGTGTGCCATTGCCGTGGCTTCCCGTGCAGCCTTTATCATGCTGCCGCATTTTAAGCCGCTGGTGGGTATTGTCATCATTACCGGGATGGCATTTGGGGCAGAATCCGGATTCCTGACCGGAGCGGTCAGTGCCTTTGTCAGCAATTTTATTTTTGGACAGGGACCGTGGACCCCGTGGCAGATGTTTGCCTATGGAATTGCCGGATTTCTGGCAGGGCTCCTGACCCATGCGGGGGTACTGAAGAAGGACAAAAATGTGCCTGCAGCCATCTTTGGCGGACTGGAAGTGTTGCTGGTGACGGGGCCTCTCTTGGATACCTGCTCGTTATTCCTGATGATCAATGAGATCAACAAGGCTTCTGCAGCCGCCATTTATGCATCCGGCCTTCCGGTAAACGCCATCCATGCACTGGCTACTTTCCTGACGGTGCTGCTTCTGGAGAAGCCAATCATGGAGAAACTGGACCGGATCAAAGTAAAATACGGCATGATGGAAGAGGATGAAGCATGAGATTTGACAGTTACCATCCAATGATCAACCTGATTTATTTCGTGATCGCCATCGTCTGTGCAGTGAACTTCGACCACCCGGTTTATCTGGCCATTTCGTTCCTGTGCGCCTTTGTCTATTCCATCAAGTTAAATGGGAAGCGGTCACTGATTTTTAACCTGTGTCTGATTCCGCTGATCGGGGCTTACGCAGCCTGGTATTCTTATTATAACCACTTTGGAATTACCAATCTGCGGATGAATTTTATCGGCAATCAGATCACGCTGGAAGCTGTGACGGTGGGGATTGTCCGGGGAACGAAAATCGCTGTAGTAATCATGATCTTTTCCTGTATCTTTGCTGTGGTCTCTGCAGACAAAGTAGTCTATTTATTTGGAAGAATTTCCCCAAGACTGTCCCTGTATCTGTCGATCCTGCTCCGGTTTGTACCGAGGGTAAAACAGAGGGGACGAAGAATCGAGCTGTCCCGCAGAGGCATTGGAAAAGGCTGCTTTCAGGGCAATCCGCTGCAGTGTCTGCTGCATATGTGCAGCTTTCTTTCTATTTTAATTACCTGGACACTGGAAGACTTCATGGACAGTGCGGCTTCTATGAAATGCCGTGGATATTCCCTGCGGGGACGGACGGCGTTCTCCATCTACCGGTTCGATAATCGGGACCGGAGCTTTGTGATAGCCATATTTGCCTGTATCACAGTCACTCTTATGGCGGTGGCATTTAACCAGACCAGCATTCAGTATAATCCGATGATTATGATGAACCGGATCACGGGAATGTCGGTGGTGTTCTATGGAGCCTATGCAGTATTGTTATTGCTGCCGATGGGACTTCAGATTGTAGGTGAACGAAAGTTTTTCAAAGTATCTGGTTTCTGTTCTTGCCGGATAAAAACGAAAATGATATGATGAATACAGTATGAGAAAAGGACAGGAGAAGATACATGAAGAAAATTGGTATTATCGGAGCAATGGAAGTTGAGGTTTCATCTTTAAAAAGTGCAATGAAGGTCAGCAGAATGCTGAAAAAGGCTCAGATGGAGTTCCTGGAAGGGGAACTGGAAGGCTGTCAGGCGGTAATAGTAAGAAGTGGAATTGGAAAAGTCAATGCAGCAGTCTGCACCCAGATTCTGGTAGATGAGTTTGGGGTAGATGGGGTGATCAATACAGGAATTGCCGGATCACTGAAGGCAGAGATTAACATTGGGGACATTGTGTTATCCACCGATGTGCTGCATCATGATATGGATGCGACCGGATTTGGTTATCCACTTGGTCAGATTCCGCAGATGGATGCATTTTCTTTCCAGGCTGATGAACAGATGAGAAAGCTGGCAAAGGAAGTTTGCGAGGAAGTAAATCCAGAGATTCGTGTGTTCGAAGGAAGAGTCGTCAGTGGAGATCAGTTTATTTCCAGCAGAGAGGTAAAGGATAAGATCAAAGAGAACTTCGACGGCTGCTGCACCGAGATGGAAGGCGCAGCGATTGCACAGACAGCATATCTGAATCAGATTCCATTTGTGATCATCCGTGCGATTTCGGATAAGGCAGATGACAGTGCGACCATGGATTATCCAACCTTTGAGAAACAGGCTGTGGAACACAGTGTACGTCTTACCCGTGGATTCCTGAAAAGAATTCAGAAATAATCACAGAGGTTCCTAACCTGAACCTCTTCAGAATAAAGATGAAGTTCAAAAGCCCGTAAACATGCAGTTTATGGGCTTTTTTGACGAACGATTTTACTTTGCAAACCGGAAAAATTGATTTATACTCTGCAATTAACAGGAGCAGGATCCGTGCCCGGGGAGAGGAGCCTGCATCTGAAAAAAAGAAAGGGGATCACTATGATACATACTATTTTACAGTCAAAAGTGTTACTCTATTTGATGACAGCAACGGGTTTGCTTGGATTACTTTGCCAGATAATTGGGAACAGATGTTATCGCCAGTTTATTCGGGAAGCGGCAGATGCGCAGCCGGAAAAGGGTGAGTTTATTAAGCGAATGCGCTACCGGTATCAGATTGACAGCCGATGCTGCGGCGGGACGATAAATCTTCCGGTTTTTGCCCAGAAAATGCTGATGGATTATAAATATAAAAGACTGACACTGCATCAGTGGAAAAGACAGGCGCTTGGATGGTATCTGGGGACTGCTGCGATTGCTGCGGCAGGTATCCGCTATTACCAGCTGCAGCATAATCAGGGAAATCTGCTTGTGATGCAGCGGGGAATTGCAGCCATTACGGTACTGACCTTACTGATGGTGCTCTGGTGTGACAGCCGTTACAAAGAAAAAAGGCTGCTGATTCAGATGCAGGATTACCTGAGCCATTCCGGAATCGCTGCAGATACCGGAGATGCTGCTTTGGAAGAATGGAAAGAAGCACAGGAAACAACCAGCAATGCTGGCAGGCAGAAACAGGAAGTAAGTTATGAGTCCAGAGCGCAGAGAGAGAAGCGGCAGCTTCAGGACAGCCTGTCCAGAATAAAAGGCGGTGAAAAAGAAACAGCAGCCAGTGAAGAAAAAGACTGGAGCAAAGAACGAAACCGGGAGATTTTAAAGCAGATGGATGCGAAGGAACAAGAACGTATCATACGGGAAGTCCTGGCAGAATTTTTGGCTTGAAAAGGGAAAAAATCCCTGTTAAACTGAAAAAAATAACTGTCTTTGAAGAGAGTGTGAAGGGGAGAAACAAAAGATGAAGATTGTGATATTGGAAGCAAATTCGCTGGGGCAGGATGTGGATTTAAAAGCTTTTGAAAAATTAGGTGAGGTGGTAACTTATGGACAGTCGAATGCGCTGGACACGCCGGAAAAAATAAAAGATGCAGATGTGCTCGTGGTAAATAAAGTGCCGATGAATGAACAGACACTTGGGGCTGCCAAAAAGCTGAAAATGATTGCCATTACGGCAACAGGCTACAATATTGTAGATAAAGCATATACAGACAGCAGGAAGATAGCAGTTGCCAATGTCAGCGGATATTCCACAGAATCAGTGGCGCAGCACACTTTTGCACTGGCACTTTACCTGGTGAACCAGCTGGCCTATTATGACAATTATGTCAAAAGCGGAGAATATGTAAAGTCTGACATTTTCAGCCATTTTGATAAAAAGATTTTCGAGCTGGCAGGAAAAACCTGGGGAATTGTTGGCCTGGGCGCAATTGGAAGAAAAGTGGCACAGATCGCACAAAGTTTTGGCTGCAGGGTGATTTATTACTCTACCTCAGGCAGAAATCATAATACGGAGTATCAAAGTGTAGATCTGGACACATTGCTTGCTTCTTCAGATATTCTTTCTATTCATGCACCGTTAAGTGCTGCAACAGAGAACTTTATGAACCTGGAAAAATTCCAGAAAATGAAGTCATCTGCCATCTTGATCAATGTGGCAAGAGGTCCGATTGTAAATGAAAGAGATCTGGTCACTGCGTTAAATCAGGGAATGATTGCAGGCGCAGGCCTGGATGTGATATCGGTAGAACCGATGAAGGCAGATAATCCATTACTGGAGATCCAGGACAGTGGCAGACTGATTGTGACACCGCATATTGCATGGGCAACAGGAGAAGCCAGACAGCGTGTGGCAGATGAGACTTATTTAAATATTGAGGCGTTTCTAAAAGGCGAAAAAAGAAATCTGGTTCCGTAGAGCCAGATTTCTTTTTCGATTAATCTTCTTCAATGACATGAAGTTCCAGGAAATCAAAATCAATTTCCTCAATAAAATTATCCTGACGAAATTTTGTAGAACTGTGTTTCTGGAATTCACGGATATTGGAATCCAGCCAGATCGGTTTGCCAAGATCAAATTCCAGACAGATCTCATCCAGTGCGTGAAAGATCTTGTGAGTTCTGGTATCGTTGGAATGATCTTCAATTGTTGTGTCTTTCAGAAGATGATTGTCTTTCCATATTTTTCCCCAAATGCGCATAGGCTATTCCTTTCTGTCTGTGAGAATGATTTAACTGGTTTCTCCAGATTCGGAAGAAGCAGT
Source organism: uncultured Marvinbryantia sp. (assembly GCA_934408725.1). GTDB lineage: Bacteria > Bacillota > Clostridia > Lachnospirales > Lachnospiraceae > Marvinbryantia. The sequence continues at coordinate 14,518 of CAKRVB010000012.1, read as the reverse complement.
ATCCAGTGGCAGTAACGTCTCACTGTCTACTTCTATGACAGGGCTGGTGAACCAGTCATAGACCATTGCAGTGATCTCACGAATATGATCCACTGCAGATCCGGTATCTGTCAGATTGGTAGACAGGATACAGAAGATATAATCCCCATATGGCGTATAAATAATTGCGGTATCATTTTCCGTATCATCTACTTCACCGGTCTTGTGGGAAATCGGTGTTCCTTCCGGAAGACCGGCAGGAATTTTATAGTTTACCTCCTGATTATTCAGAAGATTCTCGAATCGATAAGAAGCATAATGAGAAACAAGTTCCCGGTTGTAGACCATTTCCAGGAGCTTTCCACAGTCGGCGGCAGAGGTCTCATTGATCCGTCCATCCGATACCCACAGACTTGGATCTGCAATGCCATTTACCTGAATGGTATTGGTAAATCCCATTCTTTGAATAAAGTCATTCACTTTTGCCAGACCCGTCTGAAAATCACCGGATTCATCGCAAAAGCTGCGTACCAGAACATTGGATGATTCATTATCGCTGACCGTGATCATCTCATGCAGTGCGTGGGTAATCGTATCTGTTTCGGTCAGGTCTCCGTTCTCGATCAGTTCCAGTGTAGCGCCTGCAATATAGAGCTTGATCAGGCTGGCAGACTGCATGGCGTGTTCATTGATCTCCATGGTATTGCCATTTTTCAGATCTTTTAAGTAGACACTCCAGTCCCCCTGATAATCAGAGAGCATTGAGGTGATACGTTTCTGAAGTTCTTCCCAGGTCATACGGATGCGCCAGGCACGTCCACAGCGGTCACGGATCACCATGCCATCTGAGGTGATCTGTGGTATGGGAATATTATTTAATTGATTTAATGTAAAAGAACCAAGATCCAGATAGCGTGGCAGATCACCGAACAACCGATCCAGTTCTTCTTCCGACAGAGCATGCCAGTCAGATGGCAATTGATTTGGAACATCGACAGAAAGAGCTCCTGAGTCAGCTTCCGTCTCAGAAATCTGTTCTGTCTGGACGGTAAGTTCCGGCCAGGAGACAGAATCACTGGCAATTGCAGCTACGGGACAGCTCCAAATGGATGTAGTGGTCAATATTCCAGTTAAAAGCAGGGAAACCATGCTTTTCTTTATCATGTTCAGCTCATCCTTTCGAAAATATTGTGTGTTTTGTACTCTTTTTGACATTGTAATCCTATCTTACACGAAAGAAAAATGTTTGTAAACCAGTTTCGCAGTTGATCCAGTGAACTTCCATTTTAGGGTAAAAGTGTGTTATACTGTGGGAAGTTAGAAAAGCAGGAGGAAAACTGGTGATGGGAAAAATGACAACAGGTTTGGTTCATATTTACTGTGGAAATGGAAAAGGAAAAACAACAACGGGAATGGGGTTATGCGCCAGAGCGGCCGGATATGGATATAAGGTTCTGATTTATCAGTTCATGAAGAATAACAAGACCAGTGAGCGTAAAATTCTGGAGGCGGTGGAAAACATTACCTGGATCAGTGGACTGGATCAGGAAAAATTCAGTTTCCAGATGACAGAAGAGGAGAAAGCAGAGCGGCGAGTTTTCTATGGTGAGCAGCTGAAGAAAGTGACAAAAGAAGCGGCAGATGGTGATTATGATGTGTTGTTTCTGGATGAATGTATCTATACGATCAAAGCAGGACTTCTGGATGAAGCCTTATTACTGGACTTCCTGGATCACAAACCGGAAAAGCTGGAAGTGATTCTGACGGGTCAGGGACCGTCTGAAGAACTGATGAAACGGGCAGACTATATATCAGAGATCTGTATGAGAAAGCATCCTTTTGAAAAAGGAATTCCAGCCAGACCGGGGATCGAACGGTAGTGGGCATATTAGGAAAATCAAGGAGAAATGAACATGAGAGCATATGAAAGACTTTTGAATTATGTAAAGATCTATACCACCAGTGAGGAAGAAAGTGGGGTTACCCCGTCAGCTGCAAGGGAATTTGACCTTGGCAATGTGCTGGCAGAGGAATTAAAAGAGATCGGTGTGGAAAATGTCAGAATCACAAAAAACTGTTATGTATATGGTGAGATCCCGGCTACACCAGGTATGGAACATATCCCGGCACTGGGGTTCATTGCACACATGGATACTGCACCAGACTTTAGCGGAGAAGGGGTAAAACCACAGATTATAGGAGACTATGACGGATCAGATATCAGGCTGGGAGACAGTGGACGCGTGTTAAGTCCGAAAGCATTTCCAGATCTGGAAAAATTAAAGGGCAGAACCCTGATTACCACAGATGGAACAACGCTTCTGGGTGCAGATGATAAAGCTGGCATTGCGGAGATCATGACCATGGCAGAACAGATCATCAAAGAAGGTATAGCCCATGGAAAAATCTGTATTGCCTTCACACCGGATGAAGAGATCGGAGAGGGTGCAGATCATTTTGATGTCGAAGGATTTGGCGCAAAGTATGCTTATACGGTAGACGGCGGAGCAGAGAACGAGATTGAATTCGAAAACTTCAATGCAGCAGGTGCAACAGTAAAAGTGACCGGACTTTCCGTACATCCTGGTGACAGCAAGGACACCATGATTAATGCTGCCCTGGTGGCTATGGAGTTCAACCAGATGCTTCCGGCAGGAGAAACCCCAAGAGGTACGAAAGGATATGAAGGCTTTTTTCATCTGACGGATATGAGTGGAGATGTGTCGAATGCGACGTTATCTTACATTATTCGTGATCATGATGCAGCACATTTTGAGATTCGCAAGGAACAGATGCAGCACATCGCAGATCTGCTGAATGAAAAATATGGGGCAGGGACAGTAGTACTGACAGTAAAAGAGCAGTATCGCAATATGAGAGAAAAGATAGAAGAATGTATGTTCCTGATTGACTACGCCAAAGAAGCCGTGCAGGCATCAGGTCTTCAGCCAGAGACAATTGCCATCCGTGGCGGCACAGACGGAGCCAGACTTTCTTTCATGGGACTGCCATGCCCGAATCTGGGAACCGGCGGATATGCTTTTCATGGACCATTCGAGCACATTACCACGGAAGGCATGGATGCAGTAGTGGAAAATCTAAAAGGCATTGTCAGGGCGTTCGGAGAAAAGGCAGTATGACAGAGCAGGAAAAATTCATGAAAGAGGCCATCCGGCAGGCAAAGAAAGCATACCTGCTGGAGGAAGTGCCAATCGGCTGCGTCATTGTGCATGAAGGAAAAATCATTGCAAGAGGCTACAACCGGAGAAACACAGACAGGAACACGCTCTCCCATGCAGAACTGATCGCTATTCGCAAGGCAGCAAAAAAGCTTGGCGACTGGAGGCTGGAAGAATGCACGATGTATGTGACGCTGGAACCGTGTCAGATGTGCGCCGGAGCCATGATGCAGGCCAGACTGACGGAAGCAGTCATTGGATGTATGAATCCTAAGGCGGGATGCGCCGGATCCGTATTGAATATTCTGGAAATGGACGGCTTTAATCATAAGGTGCAGGTGACAAGAGGTGTTCTGGAAGAAGAATGTAGTCAGATGATGAGCCAGTTTTTCCGGGAACTGCGGGAAAAGAAGAAAGCAGCCCGCAGTTCCTGAAAAGGAAAAGAATACAGATGGGAGGTTACTCAGGAAGAGTCTGACCTTCCATTTTTTTATTTGTTTCCATAAGAATTTTGCCACCCAGGCAGGAAGCATTCACCATGCCGATAGCAATGACATAAAAGATTCCGGCAAGAGTCAGAGACAGTACATAGGAACTGCGTATATCTGCCAGTCCGGCATAAATAGTATGGGAAAACGCACCGGTCAGAGCAAAGGCAATCATAACGATAGAGTTAATCTGACTGAAGTCCTTTTTCCCAAAAATTTCCCGTGCTACCTGTGGGGAAATAACCATGGTCTGGCAAATGCCAATGCCATACATGGCACAACCAACATACATCAGAAAACTATGACCACAGGTTGCAAGAAGAAAAGCACCCAGACCGCCGATCGTGCTATATAAAGTAGCAGAGAGGCGTACTCCGATCTTGTCGCATAGAATTCCAAGTGGTACATTGGCGATTAACTGCATGACCATGCAGATACTTACCAGTGTGGAGCCTACGGCAGCGTTAAGCCCCATACTGACGGCATGGCTTGGAAACTGCTGACTGAAGCCTCCTGCGATGGACAGGAATCCGGCAGTCAGAATAGTAGTATAAAAAATTGGCATTTTTTTAGCGTCTTTCATAGAGGTGCCATAATTAGCGGCAATTACTTTATGATGAGACTGTTTATGCTGTTCTGAGACCGTGATACCATAAGGAAGCAGTCCCTTTTTCTCTGGTGTAGTTTCCAGGATAAAGATAGCAGTTGGCAGCATAAAAACCAGTGCCAGGATGGCATAGACACGATAAGAAGTCTGCCAGCCATATGTGGTAATAATTTTGGTGGCTATAGGAGAGAGAATCGCACCTGTGATACCGGAAAATGCAAAGGCGATACCGGAAGCAAGGCCACGTTTCTTTTCGAACCAGTTACTGATTAAAATAGAGATTGGTAATGGCGCAATAAATGCAATAGAGATACCAAGTGGAATTGCCACCACATACCATCTGCTCAGAGATTTGCCGCCGGACAAAAGAAGAAAACAGACGGCCATAACAATGGTAGCAATACTGAGCAGAACTTTGATGTTCATTTTTGGAATCATTCGTCCGGCAAGATACATACCGATAATCATGCCAAAGCCCTGGATGGTCATGTAATAAGAAACCTGGCCACGGGTGACGCCCAGAGAGTCTGCAACAAAAGGAAGATAAACGCCTACGGAGTTCAGACACATTCCAAATCCGATGGACATCATAATGCAGCAGCCTGCCAGGATAACCCAGCAATAATGAAATTTTTTGTTTGTCTTCATAATAAAAACCCCCCTGTTTTTATCTGATGTATTATGTTTGCAGTATAAAGCTTTTTATGAAGAAGTCCTATATGTGAAAAATCCAAAAAGTGAGAAAAAAGATTGCAGGTACCTGGAAAGTTTCGTCTGATTTGACGAAAAAAAACCAGCTATGCCAGAGTGACATAGCTGGTAAAATGAGAGATGTCAGCGATACATTTTCATAGAGTATTCAATAGCTTCTGATTCGAATGTTTTGTATACGTCCGGATCGTTTGCATTGATGTTCAAAATGACTCCGGATCCTTTTACTACATGAGCTCCGTATTGATCAACAATTTCCCGGGCATAAGCTTTTAACTGGTCTCGGGTGACGTCCGGATCGTTAATGAAAAATGGATCAGGAGCATATTCTACTGTTACACGGTCTCCGTATGTGGACATGATGTGTTTGATATCATTTAACACCTGAATTTCCATCATATCTGGCTGCAGTTCTTCTATGATATAAGGAATAAAACGATCAATATGTCCACAGTTATGGAATTCTACCTTTACGCCACGTTTGTGAATTGCTTCAAAGATTCTTCTGGTTGGCTCAAGAAGAAGTTCTTTCATGGTATCAACAGAGAAAAAGGTGTCTTTGGCAGTGCCCCAGTCATCGTTATAGATCACATAATCATAATCATAAATATCAGCCATGCGATTGAAAATCTCAATTTTATAATCGGCCATATGGTTAAAGAAATCTTTGCATGCTTCCGGTTCTGTTACCAGAGCAACCAGAGAATTTTCAAAGCCCATGAACATATGCATACGTTCAAAGATACCATTTCCATAAGGAGTAGCAAGCACTTTGTCAGGATTCTGTTTGAAATTCTTAGAAGCTTCCCATACATAGGCATCCATATCCGGCCATTTGACATAATCCTCCCATTCTGTGATATCGTCAAACATGATGCCGTGAGGCGTTGGGGTACCATATTTTTCTGAGAAAATATACTGACATCCAAACCAGTCATCTGTTGCAGAATTCATGCTGCGCGGCATATCCTGATTGGCTTTGCACATCCCCCACTGTGTAGTGCGGTACTGGTTTCCCATCCACATCGGCTTTTCATGATTCAGAATTTTCAAAAAATTTTCCCGTTCACTGATTGGAAGATCCAGGCCAAGATCTGGAGGAGCAACAGGTTTTACGGCACAGACAGTAATATCAGATTTTTTCATGACATTCATCTCCTTTACTATTCGATTCATTGATGTTGATTTTATTATAAAAAACGAGGAGGAAAAAAGAAATGTATCCAGAATATGAAAACAGAACCGGAAGATCAGATAATAAAAATAAAAGTTGGTATTCCTGATACAGAAACGGGTTGCGAAATAAAGAAAGATGTGTTACTGTGTAAAACAACCAGAAAACAGAAAAGAACAAAAACAGAATTGGGTATTTTAGACAAAAACAGCGAGGAAAAATAAGATATGCGGCTGAGTATGTGGATGATTGCAAACAGATTGCATGCACTGGAACCGGAAGTAAATATTAAAAGTGACGCTCCAATGGAACTCCGAGGGGCAAGAAATATCATGGCGCCTAATTGTGTGCACGTATATGAGAAAGGAAACTATGTGTATATACAATATGGCGAGGATTATATCCGGCTGCACGATATTGAATACAACTATGTCTTCAATATCGTACAGGGAATCTTTGAATTTTATAATGACTGGACAGAGATGGTGCAGCAGGCTATTTTTGAAATGGACTTTCAAAAATTATTAGATGAATGTTGGTTTTTTGTGGGAAATCCGGTAATTTTAATGGATGGTAATAACCGATGTCTTGCCATGTGCAGCCAGTATGCAGATGATGAAGTGGATTCAGAGTGGAGCTATGTGGCAAAGAACAAATATAGTTCATTGAATTTTATAAAAAAAATGAGAAGATCGTATCCAGTGGTAGATATGTATCGAAAGAACAGTGTACAGCTTTTAAGAAAAGAGCAGACGGATGTCTATTATGATACACTGACAACTGCGATCTATTATCAGGATTATTATTGTGGAAGACTGAATGTTCTGGCAAAAGAGCGGGAGTTTAATTATGGGGATATACAGGTGCTGGAATATATTCTGAAAGTTATTACGCCATCATTGTATATGCTGCAGAATCAGGATAATCTCTATCTGAATAAAAATGTATTCCATGATTTGCTAAAAGGAAAAGAAGTGTCTGCGAACCTTTTGAAAGCGCAGTTGGATTATCTTGACTGGAAAGCAGAAGATGTATTTCAGGTATGCCTGATTACTGTTGCCAAAGAATACCAGGATGTGGGAAGCCGATCATTGATCAGCAATCAGATCCGGCGCAATACCGCAAATGTTTATGTTACAACGTTGAAAGATGCTGTTATGTGCATTTTTAATTTACGTTTTGTGGACAGAGAGGGAATGGCAGAATGTGTAAAGCAGATTCTGCATAAAGATATTGGATATACGATTGGTTTCAGTAATCCAATGCGCGGACTGGATCAGCTGGCCCGGTATTATGAACAGGCACAGGCTGCGATTACATACGGAAAACTTCTGAATCCCAAAAAACATAATTTTTATTTTTATGATTATGCTTTGTACTATATGCTGGAAAACAGTGATGTCCCTCGTCTGTATTGTGCAATGAATTCAGATATCAAGATGTTGGATGAACTGGATCGGACAACGGGATCGGGATGGCTGCAGCTGCTCAGATGTTTTTTTGACAATGAATGTTCACTGGTAAATACAGCAAAAGCAGCATTTGTGCATCGAAATACGCTGGTATACAGGTTAAATAAACTATCGGAGCTGATGCATTATGACTGGCATAACAATTATGACAGGGATTATATGAAACAGTCCATTTTATTGTTGGATTTTTACAGGAAAAAGTACGGAAAAAACGCAGATTTGTTAAAAATAAACTAGAAATGTAAAAGAAAAATTTGGTGTCGTGATACAAAAAGTCTTCTTGAAACAGAAAAGAAGAGACCAAAATTTGTATTACGGCACCGTTTTTTGTCGGTTCAATACAAACTATAATAAAAGCAATTAAAAGGTGGAAGGAGATCGACAAAATGGGAGAATATGCATTTCAGCCGGAAGTGGAACTTAAAAGTATGGGGGAATACAAAGCAGTTCCGAAAATGTATGGAATGCCTGGCAGAACAGCCAGAAAATTCAATACACCAATTACACCAAAAGAAAATTTCCTGAGAATGGCAAGAAAGGAAAAACCTCTCTGGGTTCCGAATGTATCAGCAGAATTCAATAACATCCAGCCAATGTGTATGCCAGATGCAGAAGCAAGGTGTCATGGCGGAATTGACTGGTTTGGAATTGAATGGGAATATGAACCGCGTTCCAATGCAGCTATGGTAAAACCTGGTACCAGACGCCTCAGTGATATCACAAACTGGAGAGAAGAACTGGTGTGGCCGGATCTGCAGGCAATTGACTGGAAGAAAAATTATGAAGAGGTTTATGCTCCAGTGATGGAACCAGACCGACCAACTAATTTCGCAATTGTGAATGGCTGTTTTGAACGTCTCGGAGATCTTACCAGTTTTGCGGATTGCCTGGTGTATCTGATCGAAGAGGAAGAAGAAGTGAATGCGTTGTTTGAAAAATTTACAGACATGCATATTGAGTTGATGAAAATCGCGAAAGAAGTATATGGAGCTGATCTGATCACATTCCATGATGATATGGGAACACAGAGAAGTACATTCATGTCACCGAATATGTTCCATGAGATGATGCTTCCTCATTACAAGAGAATGAATCAGGCCGCACATGATATGGGGCTGTATGTAAATTATCATAGTTGCGGATGTGTGGGAACGCTGATCCCATATTACATTGAAGCTGGATTTGATTTCTGGGAAGGTCAGGACAACTGTAATAACAAGAAAGAACTTCTGGACAAATATGGGGATCAGTTAGGACAGCTTTCTGTATATACTCCAAATCCAAATTGTACGGATGAAGAATACATTGCGCAGATCGAAGAAAATATTAAAACAATGGGATCCAGCGGAAGATATCTTTGCTGGTATGTTCCAACCAAACCAGACTGTAAACTGGATGCGGCAGAAGCAATTTATGTGACAGGACGAAAATTAATGTGCGGTGAGGCATAGAAACAAATATGAAGGAGGAAACGTGTTATGAGTGAACAGACAAAACCAAAATGGGGGGTTATGGTACAGGTAACATCGTTAATGGTAGCACTTTTAATGTATACCACAAGTATGACAACACCGGCGCTGGCAGCAATCGCAGCTGCATTTCCGGATGCATCAGGTGAAACGATCAAGTTGATTTCGTCGATTCCATCCTTAATGCTTTGTATTTTTTCTCTGGTATCCGGATGGATGACAACAAAGCTTTCTATTAAAAAATGTATTATTATTGCAGCATGTCTGATATTTGTAGGTATTTTACCGGCATTTTTCGGAACAAGCCTTACATTTGTGATTGCAACCCGTGTAGTATTTGGAGCAGGATACGGACTGATTTTCCCATTGGCTTCTGCAGTGATTACAGATCTGTATGATGGCGCAAAAAAAGACACGATGATGGGATGGAAAAGTGCAATTGGAGCAGCAGCAGGCGTAGTATTCCAGACTATGGGTGGTATGCTGGTTGCTTATAACTGGCAATATGCATTCCTTGGATTCCTGCTGGTAATTCCGATTCTGGTATTTGTAATTATTTTCCTGCCAGATACCGGAGTACAGGCAGCCAAAGGAAAAAAAGAGGGATCTCTTACTCCGAGACTGGCTATTTTAGTAGTTGTTGGTTTTTGTCTGAATGTGGTTCAGTTCTCTTATATGCAGGATATGACTTTTGTAATTACAGGAGAAGAGATTGGTACCGCTCTGGATGCAGCGAATATTCTGAGCATGTTTACTGCATTTTCCTTTATCGCAGGTCTGGTTTATGTAGTTTTTGCAAAAGTTATGAAGAAATATACACCGGCCATTGCTATTTTATTTGTAGGTATCGCTTTCTTTATTGCACTGAATGCACATTCTGTACCGATGTTCTTTGTGGCATCTGCAATTTTCGGTCTTGGATTTGGATTCACCAATCCATCTCTGACATTGCTGGCAGCAGGATCTGTTACCCATCCATCTAAGAGTCCGGTAGCGATTTCCATTTATGTATGTGCCACCGGTGTTGGTCAGTTCCTGTGTGCATACATTTTGAAATTTATCAAAGGAACTCTTGGACTTACAGCGAATCGTGCAGACTGGCAGGTTGCATCCGTATCCATTATCGTGGGTGTTATCATTGGACTGGTATGTCTGACTTTGTTTGCCGGAAAGAAAAAAGAAGCATAGAATTTTGAGACAGAGAAAGAGGATGATGCAGATATGATAACCGCAAGAGAAAATATTCTCAGAGCGTACCGCCATGAGAAAACCGAATGGGTACCATCGCAGGTACTGGATCAGAATACCTGTCTTCCATCCTGTGTCCCGGAAGGACCAGCAGGATTTGGAACAACGGTGGATGCCTTTGGGGTGTCCTGGACATTTGAAAAAGGTATGCCGGGGCCAATGGTTACGGTTGGTACAAAATTACTGGAAGATATCAATGACTGGAGAGAAGTGATAAAATTCCCGGATCCAAAGACCTATGACTGGGAAGGGGGAGCTGCAAAGGATACTGCGAACTGGGACAGAGAGAACAAGATCCAGAGTGTGATTATCGTAGATGGATTATTTGAACAGCTTCATGCAATGACAGGAATAGAAGATGCTCTGTGCTATCTTCTGACAGATGAGGAAGAAACAGAAAGTCTGTTGACTGCGATAGCAGATTACCGTATTGAAGAAGTTAAACTGATTGCAAAATATTACAAACCGGATAAGATCCAGATGCATGATGATTATGGCAGCAATAATCGAATGTTTATGTCTCTGGATACCTGGAGAGATATGATCAAGCCACAGCTGAAGAGAATTATTGATGAAGTACACGCTCAGGGAATGTTATATGAACATCATTCCTGTGGATATGTGGCACCAATGATAGAAGACTTTATAGAGCTTGGTATTGATGGATTAAATCCACTTCAGCTTACAAACAATCCATATGAATTAAAGAAAAAATACGGAGACAGACTTTGTTTTGTAGGAGGATTTGACAATCAGGGAATCTTGGACCGGGAGGGAGCTACCTATCAGGAGCGATATGATGAGATCATGTATCGTATCAAATTAATGGCACCGGGAGGCGGATGGGTGGCACACCCGACCATGATTGATCCAACTATCAGCGAACCATTGATTGATGCACTTTATGAATATAATGCACCATTGTGGAAAAAAGCAGGGTATAATCCACCACCCAAACCAGGTTCGTTGAAGAAAACAGTGTATGCGCAGGCAGATACTGAAAAAACAAAGTAAAGAGGAACAAAGGGGATTCGAGAAGTAATCCCCTTTTCTTTCATAAAGAGGAGGAACCAGATCAGTATGCTGACGATGAGAGAAAACATGATGGCTGTGTTACATGGAGAACAGCCAGATTATTATGGAGATTTTATGCCATCACTTGATTTTGCACTGGATCCGGTCTTTATGCGCGACCGTATTCCACAGGACGGACAAATTCATTATGATGCATGGGGAACCGCATACTGTTTTAAACCAGGGGCACCGGGAGCACATCCCGTTGTGAATGATGAAACAGCAGTGATAAAAGATATTGAAAACTGGGAAAAAGAGTTAAAAGTACCAACGTTAAAAGATCTGGACTGGAGTGCGGCAGAAGCAAAAGCAAAAGAAGTGAATCGTAAAGAAAAATTTTGTGCATTGTTTAGTTCTGGCGGCATTTTTGAAAGAACACACCATTTGATGGGAATGCAGAACGCATTTATCAATTATATGGAATACGAAGATGAGATGGCAGCTATTTTAAGAAAAATTGCGGATTATAAAATCGAATATTTCCGTCTTGCCGGAAAACATCTTCATCCGGACGTAGTATTTTATCATGACGACTGGGGATCCAAACAAAACGTATTTCTCCCGCCTGATTTGTGGAGAAGACTGATTAAGCCCCTTCATAAAGAAATCGTGCAGGCGGCCCATGATGAAGGAATTATGTTTATTCATCATGCAGACTGTATCTGCCAGCCACTGGTAGAAGATATGGTAGAGATCGGTATCGATATCTGGCAGGGAACAATTCCGCAAAATGATATTGTGGAAATTCAGAGAGTAACAAAAGGAAAACTGCCAATGATTGGTGGAATTGACGGACCAAAGATTGATGTAGAGCATATTACAGAAGAGGAGATTCGTGCAGAAGTGCGACGGGCATTTGACGAATATATTCCTGGTGGCCCTTTCTTCCCATCTATTGCGAATGGATGCTGTTTCCGGAAATGGAACAATGAAATATACTTGGATGAACTGAACAAATACGGGCATCAATATGCACAGGAACATCCTGTAAAATAAATTTAATCTATAAAAAAGCCAGTAGTGTATATCATACCGATATACCCACTGGCTCCAGTTTTTTAAAACAAAATCCCGCTCATTTCAATGATAATTCCCCAGAATACGCCTAATGCATACAGTGTACCAACAATGCATAGATTCTTTTTCCAATGACGGTTCAATCGAAACAGAATCAGTAAACCAACGCCTGCATTGACCAGCAGTCCGCTCATAAGAGCTCCGGCACTGATGACATGCTGCAGATATAGCTGTGTGATCACTACCGAAGAGGCACAGTTTGGAATTAGTCCTACTAATGCAGCCACCGCTTCCCCCATGACCGGTGTATCCTGGAAGATAGCAGCGATACTTTCTTCTCCCACATATCCGATCAGAAGATTCAATGCCGCGGAAATCAGGAAAATAAAGACAAAGATCTTCACGGTATGAGTAATCGCTGACTGCAGAGCGCCATCTTCACAGCTGCAGTGTTCTTCTTCGCATACCGTGTGGATATCCAGATCCTTTTCCTTATGGTGGATCAGATGCAGGTAAGCAAATTCTACTGCAAATCCGGAGATGACAGCAATGACAACCTTCACGGCGAGAATCTTCAGGATGGTTTCTATAGGCACTTTTTCTGAAAGAAAAATCGGAAGCATTTCATCTGATGTGGAAAGATATACAGAAAACAACGTTCCTATAGTAATGACTCTTCCGGCATACAGACTGGATGCAGCAGCTGAAAATCCACATTGCGGAAGGATTCCAAGAACACCGCCCCACAACGGCCCCAGATTCCCTGCCTGGCGGATCCTCTGCTGCACTTTTCCTCCGGTATGATGTTCCAGTTCTTCCATCAGGAAATAAGTCAGCAGCAGGAAAGGAACCAGTTTGATACTGTCATGCAGTGCATCCAATAAACAATCTATGATCATTTTTTTTTCATCATCCTTTCTATATGAGTGAACATATGAACACTCTTTAAAATATCTTTACTCAGAAAAACAGAGCTTATGTACAATCCAATCTCTTATGAATCATACATAAACTCTGTTTTTTCACCACGCACCGCACTTCGAATTCCGGCCATGGACGTTACCTCTACAGTTAACTCGGTCCAGGCACCCTCGCATCACACAAGAGCTTCTGCTTAGTGCTGCTCCATTCCTGACCTGACACGGTTCACAGATTCCTGTTGTGCAAGACCCAGACGTCAACGCCACTTATAAAGGGCAGCTCCACAGCCAAGAGCCCTCGGATTGGTATCACCCCTGCTGTAGCGGATTGCAGGTACAGGGCACCGCTATCTCCCCGGCTGCGTGGATAGTTCATACTATACCTTGTTTCCGGACTTTTGTCAATCAAAGGTTTTTATTTGCAAGCAGATGCACCAGATCCAGAGGCTTCTGGATGCTGGCATCCGGGTCAGCCACTTCACCAAAGCCATATTCTGCCAGAATAAATGGTATGCCGGCTTCTTTACACGCATTGGCATCGCCCAGTGTATCCCCGACATAGACAGGATCCTTCAGATGATTTTCTTTCATCAGGCGCAGGATCGTCTGACCTTTGGAGGTGCCGGTCTGTCCAAAGCAAAGATGATCTGTAATATAAGACTCAAAATGGTTTTTTCTCAGGAATTGTTCAATATAGCCACACTGGCAATTGCTGACAATAAAAAGAGGCAGCTTTTCAGATAACTTCTGGAACATTTCTTCGATGCCAGGGTAAAGCATCGGTTTGGGATCAGCCTTTTCCAGTTCTTCCTCCTCCAGAATCACACATTTTTCTGAAATATAGTGCTGCTGTTTGGCGGAAAGCTCTGGAAGAAGTTCAGCGAAAATCTGATCCATTGGCTTGCCAAACAGTTTCATTAATCTGGCCCCATCCACACGAACCGGCAGATCTGTATAAGTCTCCAGAGCACGGTTGTAACCAATGGCCACTACTTCTGTGGAATCCCAGAGAGTTCCATCTACATCAAAAATAATACTGTCTATATTATTAGAAATCATACCTACCTCCTGTGTAATGAAAAAGCCGGTTGGAATCCAACCGGCAGCAAAACGGAGAGCAAGGGATTCGAACCCTCGGTGGGTATTAGCCACACGGCTTTTCGAGAGCCGCACCTTAAAC
>CAKRVB010000011.1 GCA_934408725.1 uncultured Marvinbryantia sp. | reverse complement strand
AAAGGAATTGCCCATATCGGTATCGGACAGGCCAAGGGTGATGACAAGGCACTTGAGGCTGTAAAACAGGCAGTTGCCAGCCCACTGCTGGAGACTACTATTGAAGGTGCTTCCCATGTAATTATTAATATTTCAGGTGATATCTCCCTGATGGATGCGAATGATGCAGCCAGCTATGTACAGGAGATGGCCGGTGAGAATGCCAACATTATCTTCGGTGCTATGTATGATGATACATATGCCGATGAAGCTACGATTACTGTTATTGCCACAGGATTGACAGATATGACTCTGGAAGAGCCAAAGAAGACTACAAAGACAACGGCGAATAAGAGAATTGTACCAGAATTCAGTCAGCCGACTGCATCTATGCAGTCTATGAAGATGCCAAATCTGAATACATCCATGCCGTCTATGCAGAGCAGCGCCGGAAGATTAAAAGCACCGGAGAGTAAAGTACAGGAAAGAGATATCCAGATTCCGGATTTCTTAAAGAGAAGATAGGAAAGTATAGAAGAGGCTGTATGGGCAGCCTCTTTTTGTTATGGCAATGAGGAAAGGAAAAAGAAAATGAGAGAGTGGAAAAAAAAGATTGGACTGGCGCTGATGTTTTTGGTATGTGCATGGTGTGTGATGCCGCAGGCAAAGGCACAGGCTAATGTAGTGATTGTACTGGATCCGGGACACGGGGGAAGTGAAGCAGGAGCCACCCGTACCTGGAATAGGAAGACCTACAAAGAAGAAGTGATTAATCAGAAGATTGCTAATTACTGTAAGGCAGAGTTGGAGACTTATGAGGGAGTAACGGTCTATATGACCAGAACCAGTGTAACTCAGTCCAGCCAGGATCGAGAGACCAGACTGAATATTGCAAAAAAGAGAAATGCGGATGCACTGGTCAGCTTACATATCAATTCGACGGGAGCGGATGCCCAGTCTTCCAGTACCGGTGCATACTGCTGTGTACCATCCAAGAGCAAGTATCCGGACAGTAAGAGTGAGGCAGCAAAAGAAGCAAGAGCGCTGGCCAGCACCATCCTAAAAGAACTGAACAGCCAGGTGGGATTGAAGAATAACGGTTACTGGATCGATGATGAACTGGGAATTATTGTATTTGGACAGAAGAGTAACTATTCAGCAGCTCAGGCAGCCAGCTGGGGAATGTCCAAGAGTACGATTAATACCAAGATCCCAAGTTTTATTGTAGAGCATTGCTTTGTAAACAATAAGAATGACTGCAAGAAGTATATCAATTCCGATGCACAGATTAAGAAGCTGGGTGTAGCGGATGCAGCCGGAATTGCCAAATACTACGGCTTAAACAAAAAAGGAAGTTCTGACAACACGAATAATAATAACAATAATGCAGATACTGGTAATACGGCAGAAAAACAAGGTGTGGTAAAACAGGGAAAAAGTCTCTATCTCTATGATCAGAACGGTAAGACCATGAAAGGTCTGGTAAAATATGCGAACCATTATTACTATGCATCATCCAAAGGAAAGCTTTCTCTGGGATGGAAGACGATCAACAGCCATAAATACTACTTTGATAAAAAGACCGGGGCAGCAAAGACTGGTCTTCAGAAGATTGGAAAGTATAAGTACTACTTTACCGGTAAAGGCGTAATGAAAAAGAAATGGGTGACGATTCAGAAGAAGCGTTATTATTTCAGTAAGACCAACGGTCGTCTCCTGACGAATTACTGGCTGAAGTATAATAACAAATGGTATTATCTGGATAAGAACGGTACCCCGTATCTGAATTGCAAGAAGACCATTAAGGGTAAGAAATATACCTTCGATAAAAAGGGTGTATGTACGAATAAATAAGGAATGAATGTGGAGACAGAGATGTTTGATATTCAGGAAGAATTAAAAAAACTCCCGGCTAAGCCGGGAGTTTATATTATGCATGATGAAAAAGATGCCATTATCTATGTGGGAAAAGCAATTAGTCTGAAAAACCGTGTCCGGCAGTATTTCCAAAGCAGCCGAAATAAAGGCCCAAAGATTGAACAGATGGTGACCAGAATACGCAGATTTGAATATATTGTCACGGACTCTGAGCTGGAGGCTCTGGTATTGGAATGCAATCTGATCAAAGAACACAGACCGAAATATAACACCATGCTGAAGGATGATAAAACTTATCCTTATATTAAAGTGACAGTAGGCGAAGAGTTCCCGCGCATTCTTTTTTCCAGAACTATGAAAAAAGATAAGTCCAGATATTTTGGACCGTATACCAGTGCAGGGGCAGTGAAAGACACCATTGAACTGATGAATAAGCTGTTTCGTCTGCGGGTATGCAATCGGAATCTGCCGCGGGATATCGGGCTGGAACGACCATGTCTGAATTATCATATCAAGCAGTGCGATGCGCCGTGCCAGGGATATATCAGCAGGGAAGCGTATCGCGAACAGGTAGATCAGGCACTGGAGTTTCTGAATGGCAATTATAAGCCGATTTTGCAGATGTTGGAGAAACAGATGCTGGAAGCTTCAGAAGAACTGGAGTTTGAGCGTGCTATTGAGCTGCGGGATTTGTTAAACAGTGTGAAACAGGTGGCTCAGAAGCAGAAGATTACAGCCAGTGATGGAGAAGATAAGGATGTCATTGCGGTATCCACTGATAGAAAAGAAGCAGTGGTACAGGTATTCTTTGTCCGGGATGGACGTCTCATCGGAAGGGAACATTTTTATCTGCAGGTGGCACCTCATGACAATCGGAGTACAATCATCAATAGTTTTCTGAAGCAGTTTTACTCCGGTACACCGTTTATCCCAAAGGAGATCATGCTGCAGGAAGAAATCGAAGACCGGGAAGTGCTTGAGCAGTGGCTTAGCACAAAACGAAACGGAAAGGTTTATATTCGTGTTCCACAGAGAGGTACAAAGGAAAAACTGGTGGAACTGGCAGAAAAAAATGCCCGTATGGTACTCATTCAGGACAGCGAAAAAATCAAGCGGGAAGAGAGCCGTACGATTGGAGCATTAAAAGAGATCGGAAACTGGCTGGGACTGGAGCAACTGATGCGGGTAGAAGCATTTGATATTTCCAATATCAGTGGTTTTGAATCGGTAGGCTCCATGATTGTTTACGAGAAAGGCAAGCCGAAACAGAGTGATTATCGAAAGTTTAAGATAAAAACAGTTAAGGGACCAGATGATTATGCCAGTATGGAAGAAGTATTACGCCGAAGATTTACCCATGGTATGGCAGAACAGCAGGAAGGAAAAGAGGCCTATGGCAAGTTCAGCCGTTTCCCGGACCTGATCATGATGGATGGTGGAAAAGGCCAGGTAAATGTGGCACTTCGGGTGCTGGACGAACTGGGGCTGGCGATCCCTGTATGTGGCATGGTCAAAGATGATCACCACAGAACCCGTGGACTGTATTATCAAAATGAAGAGATTCCGATTGACACCAGATCGGAAGGATTTCATCTGATTACCAGAATCCAGGATGAGGCACATCGGTTTGCCATTGAATATCACCGCTCTTTGAGAGGAAAACAGCAGGTACATTCTGTGCTGGATGATATCGAAGGAATCGGAGAAACCAGGAGAAAGGCACTGATGCGAAAATTTAAGTCCCTGGAAGCAATACGGGATGCCTCTCTGGAAGAGCTGGAGCAGACGGAATCCATGAACAGGGCATCAGCAGAGAAAGTATATGATTTCTTTCATTGATGTTAAAATAGGGATGTGTTATACTGAAACCATAGTCAGATCGCACAAAAATAAGATCTGAAAAATGGAAAGTATGTAATGAAGTGAGGAGAAATCAAATGGCAAGCTGTATTCCGCTGACAAAAATGGTACAACAGATGAATCTGAAGAATGTGACTCCGGAGATCGACATTTCTCAGATAAAAGTACATGTTCCGGATATTAATCGTCCGGCACTTCAGCTGACAGGATATTTTGATCATTTCGCTTATGAGCGTGTACAGATCGTAGGATATGTGGAGTATACCTATCTGCTGGGAATTCCAATGGAACAAAAACTTCCCATCTATGAGAAGTTTGTATCGTTCAAGATACCGTGTATTATATTTACATCTAAGACAGAACCGGATACGGAATTATTGAATCTGTGTAATATCTATGGAGTACCGGTATTCTGGACAGAAAAAGCAACTTCTAATTTCATGGCAGAGATCATTCGCTGGATGAATGAAGAACTGGCACCGTGTATTTCTATTCACGGAGTACTGGTGGATGTATTTGGAGAAGGTGTGCTGATCATGGGGGAGAGTGGTATCGGTAAAAGTGAGGCCGCCCTGGAACTGATCAAGCGTGGACACCGTCTGGTATCGGATGATGTGGTAGAGATTCGTAAGATCAGCGATGTATCGCTGGTAGGAACAGCACCGGATATTACCCGGCATTTTATTGAACTGCGTGGAATTGGCATCATTGATGTTAAGACACTGTATGGTGTGGAGAGTGTAAAAGATAACCAGACTATTGATATGGTGATCAAGTTGGAAGAGTGGGATCGGGAAAAAGAATATGACCGACTGGGGCTGGAAGAGGAATATACCGAATTCCTGGGAAATCGTGTGGTATGCCATTCCATTCCAATTCGTCCGGGACGAAACCTTGCCATTATTGTTGAGACCGCAGCGGTCAACCACAGACAGAAAAAGATGGGATATAATGCAGCACAGGAATTGTACAACAGAGTACAGCAGAATCTGGTAAAGAGAAGAGAAAACTAAAAACGGGAGGCTTTTACATAATGGAAAAATATGTATTTGGAATTGATATCGGGGGAACGACGGTAAAATGTGGGTTATTTACTGTGAAGGGAGAACTGCTGGAAAAATGGGAGATCCCAACCAGAACTGAGAATAATGGAGCAGCGATTTTGCCTGATGTGGCAGATACTGTGTTGAAGAAGATTCAGGAAAAGGGACTGGCGAAAGAAGAGGTCGCAGGAATCGGAATCGGTGTACCAGGACCGGTAAATGAACAGGGCGAAGTACCAGGTGCCGTAAATCTGCACTGGGGTTATGTGAATCTGACCGGTGATATGGAAAAAATGACCGGATTAAGAGTAAAAGCCGGTAATGATGCCAATGTAGCAGCCCTTGGAGAAATGTGGAAGGGCGGCGGTGCCGGATGCCAGAGTATTGTTATGGTAACACTGGGAACCGGTGTCGGCGGTGGTATCATCAATAATGGAAAAATCGTAACCGGAGCTCATGGTGCAGGCGGTGAGATCGGTCATATTCATGTGACGGATGATGTGGAACGCAACTGTAACTGTGGCAATCATGGCTGCCTGGAACAGGTAACCAGCGCTACAGGAATCACCTATCTGGCAAATCGCAGATTGAAGAAAGACGATACGCCATCCATATTACGGGATGGTGCGGTGAATGCCAAGACCGTATTTGATGCTGTAAAAGCTGATGATACACTGGCAAAGGAAGTTGCAGAAGAATTTGGGAAATATCTTGGAACGGCATTGGCTGCGATTGCCTGTGTGGCTGATCCGGAAGTCTTTGTGATCGGCGGCGGGGTATCCAAAGCCGGACAGGTAATACTGGATTACATTAAGAAATACTATGTACAGTATGCGTTCATGACCTGTAAGCAGGCGGGATTTGCACTGGCCAAGCTTGGAAATGACGCAGGAATCTATGGCGCAGCAAAGATGCTGCTGTAGACCACTGGGGACGGAGTTTTCTGGTTCTTTGTGAAATGAATAAGCGACAAAGAAAACCCGGCAGGGAAGAAAGATGTGGAGTGAGCATACCACATTTTTATCCCTGCCGGGTTTTTGGCTTATTTTAGATGTCGATCAAGTCTTAAAGAAAGCCAGAAAACTCCGTCCCCAATGGCTAGTAGATTCGTATAATTCCATCGTCATAATAATCATCCGATGGAATGTCCTCAAAGGAATTGCCGCCACTGGCTGCACCATTTTCTACCGGGTTAGAGGAACTTCCGGAAGAATCTGTTGTGCCTCCGGTATGATTCCCGGCGTTTCCGATATCGATGATGCCATCCTGAGAGGAATTGTTCTGTGTTTCACTCTGAGCTTCACTGCTTCCTTCAATCTTAACGCCGGATCCGTGACCAGGGCATACTTCAGTCGGTGCAGTGTAATTGGAATCATCGGTGGTTCCGGTACTGCCATCTGGACGTTTGACAAAGATCTTTGTGGTAGTCGATGGGCAGGTAGCAGAAGCCAGAAGTCCTGTCTGGTTGCAGATCTTTGCAGAAACATGAACATCACAGGTATCCGTTGGAACGGTATTAACAGTGAAATACTCGGTCATAATCTGAGAGCCTCTCGGATCAGCATCACACAGGCCGCTGACAGCCAGCTTACCGGATTTCTTGCAGATCTGTGCGGTGGTAATGCCTTCTGGCTGAGTGAAATCTGCCACCGGAAGCTCTGCATGAATGCGAGTCATAATGGCATTCCATAAAACCTTGGCATATCTGCTGTAGCTCTTATCCGTGTCTGGAAGCGCTTCGTTGTTATCATAGCCGCCCCAGACACCACAGGTATAATATGGAGTATAACCTTCGAACCAGATATCCTTGGAGGAGTCTGTGGTTCCGGTTTTTCCGGCAACCGGCATATCTCCAAGACTGATAGTCTGATAGGCAGTACCAAGAGGATTTTGTACTACATCTTCCATGGCCTTGGTCAGCAGGTAAGCGGTCGTTGGCTGGAATACCTGAGTGGCAGAGCAGGTATTGTCCAAAATCACATTGCCATTACTGTCCTCAATACGGGAATAGAACTTCGGTTTGATATAGCTGCCACCATTGGCAAGTGCAGCGTAAGCGGCAGTCAGTTCCAGGTTCACCACTCCATCAGTGATGCCGCCAAGAGCCAGTGGCTGATAGGCATCGGTGAGCACATTGCCATCTGCATCGGTATCATTATCATATAGGGTGGTGATGCCCAGCTGTTCCAGATAATTCAGACCTACCTGTGGGGTAATCTCCGTCAGTACTTTGACGGCTACCACATTAATCGACTTCATCAGCGCAGTATGAATGGTCTCAAGACCGCTGTATCCATAATCACTGTCCCAGTTCTTCAGCTCAGCACCAGATTCATACTGATACGGAGCATTGTCATACACAGAGGCAAGTGTTTTCTCATTATGTTCAATAGCCGGCGCATAGACGGCAAGTGGTTTGAAAGTAGAACCTGGCTGTCGTCTGGTAGCGGTAGCACGATTCAGAGTCAGGCTGGCTTCCTTGGAACCACGCCCACCTACAATAGCCTTTACGTAGCCGGTAGACTGATCAATGATGACGACAGAAGCCTGTGGCTGTGGAACCAGTGAGATACGCTCACCAAGAACGGTATCTCCTTCGGCCGTCATGGCAGATTTGAACTGTTCGGCATAAGAACGGGCAGTATCTTCATCGTAAAACATCATATTGAAAGAGGCATCCTGCTGTTCATAATAGTTCTGTACATCGTTACTGCCATAATGAATCGTTTCGCCGGAAGTTTTCTGAATACTCAGTGCATAATCCAGACCGATCAGGGTCTCGGTCGGATAGTTGGCACTGTTGGCAAATTCTTCATCACAGATTTGCTGAATTGTGGCATCCTGCACGCTGTAGATACGAAGACCGCCGGAATAAAGCGCACGGTAAGCCTGAGTACTGGAATACCCTTTTTCCTTCATCAGATCTTCCAGAATCTGTTCGATCATGGCATCGGTATAATAAGAGTAGACGCCGTTATCTTCCGTTTCAGAAGAAGCTTCCTGGATCCGGGAGTAGACATCATCGGCCAGCGCTGCCTGATAATCAGCTTCTGTAATGTAGCCCTGTTCCAGCATGGCATTTAGAACTTTTTCCCGCCGTCTGGCATTTGCCTCAGGATTAGTGATAGGATTGTATCCGGTAGGATTCTGAGTGATACCGGCAATCACCGTACTTTCCGACAGTGTCAGCTCGGATACATCTTTATTAAAATAGCGTTTGGCCGCAGCCTGTACCCCGTAAGTGCCGGCACCCAGGTTAATGGTATTCAGGTAATCTTCTAGGATCTTCTGTTTCACTTCTGACTTGGAAGCTGTTTTTTCCATATTTTTTTCCAGTTCCAGTGCCAGATACTGTTCCTGAAACTTCCGTTTAAAACTCTCGATCAGAGAAGATTCACTGACCCAGTCGGTAAAGACGCTGTTTTTCAGAAGCTGCTGGGTAATGGTGCTGGCACCCTCAGAAAAACTTCCCCCTGTGACTCCTACGACAAAGGCCCGGAGAATGCCCCGGATATCGATTCCATTATGCGCATAGAAACGTTCATCCTCAACGGCAACTACGGCATGCTGCAGATTCTCCGGCACCTGGCTGATAGAGACCGGAGTACGGTTGGAAGTAGGGGCAGTCAGCTTCTGCAGCTGATGGCCGTCTGTATCATAAATATAAGTGGCTGCTTCCACCGGTGCGGTGCTTAGATCCGTAATATCTGGTGCACTTTTGATCAGGCCCTGCATGATGCCATAGCCACCACAGATCAGCCCAACCAGAAGCGTAACGGCTGCAAGAATCATCAGGCGGGCGAGAGTCATACCGGCTTTCTGTTCGATCTTTTCTGCTGTCATATTCCGCTTTTTCTTTTGAATATCCTGTCTTCCGTATCTCATATGGTAAATAACCTGCTTTCGTGTCTGTGAATAGTAATATATCCTATAGTATAACAAAATATGCAGATAAAAAAAAGAGCAGGTCTGTTCGAACCGGAAAAAATGTGTTAAAATAAAATGATTGTTCACAAAACAGATGGGAACAAGATACAAATGTAGGAGTATATATGGGAATAAAGATTGTATTTGATGGTGGGGAAGAGGAACTGATTGAGAAAAAATCCCGTTTTATTGCGACTGTGAAGCCTGTGGATTCAGAAGAAGAAGCATTGGAATTCATTGCTGCCATAAAAAAGAAGTACTGGAATGCCAGACACAACTGTTTTGCCTTCGTGATCGGGGAACGGCAGGAGATTCAAAGGTGCAGTGATGACGGAGAGCCGCAGGGGACAGCCGGACGACCGATGCTGGATGTACTGCTGGGAGAAGATGTACATAATGCAGCTGTTGTAGTGACCAGGTATTTCGGAGGAATTTTGCTGGGAACCGGAGGACTGGTACGGGCTTATTCCAGAAGTGTGCAGCTGGGGCTGGAAGCCAGTACGATCATAGAGAAGATAAAGGGGAGCCGGATCACGATTCAGACAGATTACAACGGGGTTGGTAAGCTGCAGTATCTGCTGGGACAACGGGGAATCCCAATTGTTGATTCCCAGTATACGGATGTGGTAAAGCTGGAACTTCTGGTAGAAGAAGCTGCGGTCACAGAACTCCATGAGGCGGTGACGGAGGCGACCAGCGGAAGGGCCGGATGGGAAGAAGAAAAAGGAGTATCCTTTGCATTTGTTGAGAAGGAACCTATGATATTCTGACCTGGCAGTCCTGTGGTTGAATTTTAAGTGGACGTGCAGTATACTCAAAATGAATATGGGATGTAACTGTTCAGAATTCACTGCCCGGGCGAAGGCACTGAACAGATACGATGGGATTTAAAACAGATAAGGGGAAAGTAACCATGTTAGCAATGGAAAAGGATAAGGCAATCGGAGTGTTTGATTCAGGTATTGGAGGTCTGACGGTTGTACGGGAGATCATGCGGAACATTCCAGATGAGAGGATCATCTACTTTGGAGATACGGCCAGACTTCCATATGGAAATAAATCAAAAGAAACCATTATCAGGTTTTCCAGACAGATTTTACATTTTCTTCAGACCAGAGATGTAAAGGCACTGGTGATTGCCTGTAATACAGCCAGTGCACTGGCACTGGAGACAATACAGAAAGAAGTAGATATACCGATTATCGGTGTGGTGAAGCCAGGTGCAAAGGTAGCCTGCAAGACTACGAGGAATAATCGAATCGGGGTCATTGCCACAAAGGCAACGATTTCCAGCGGTCTGTATGCAGATTTTATTCATCAGATCCGTCCGGAGGCTGAGGTGATCGGCAAGGCCTGTCCGTTATTTGTGCCACTGGTAGAAGAAGGATGGCGTAAGGATCCGGTAACCAGAGAGGTGGCGGCCCGTTACCTGGAAGAATTAAAAGATAAGGATATTGATACACTGATTCTTGGATGCACCCATTATCCGCTTCTTCGATCTCTGATCGGAGACATTATGGGGGATCAGGTAACACTGGTGAATCCGGCGTATGAGACGGCACTGCAGCTGAAAGAACTGCTGCAGGAACATGGAATTGCCAGTGATACGAAGCCACAGGGTGAGAATCCATATGAATTTTACGTCAGTGATGCGGCAGAAAGCTTCCGGGATTTTGCCAATGCGATTCTGCCGATCGATATTGATCGTGCGAAGAAGATTAACATAGAAGCGTATTAAAGAGAATGCAACTGTTCAGAACCCACTGTGAAGGAACTGAACAGATACGAAAGGAAAACCTATGACAGAAGAAGTTCTGGTAACGATCAAAGGCATGCAGATGATGCCGGAAGATCAGGATGAAGTAGAGATTGTGACCAGTGGAAAGTATCTGAAGAAAGGCAATAAGCACTATATCACCTATGAAGAAGTGGTAGAAGGTATGGAAGGCACGATTCAGAACCTGATTAAACTGGACGAGAACGGCATGGAGGTCACCAAAAAGGGACTGACCAATGTGCATATGGTATTTGAAAAAGATAAAAAGAATATGACCTGTTATGAGACACCGTTTGGCAATCTGCTGGTTGGCATTTCTGCTACCAATATTGATGTGACAAATGGAGAAGAGAATATGGATATAGAAGTGCGCTATGTGCTGGATGTGAATTATGAGCATATGGCAGACTGTACCCTGAATATGAGTATTAAGTCCAAGAATAACGGGGAGTTCCATCTGAATTAGACATTCACCAGATGGCTGCTGAAACTGAGGTCAGTAAAACATGAAGGAGTATACAGATGTTAATTATAAAAAATATAAGAATTCTGGATCCGGCATCGGCAACCGATATGACCGGGGATATCAGCATAGAGAATGGAAAGATTAAGACGATCGGCAGTGTGGAAGCAGGAAAAGAAGATCAGATCCTGGATGGCAGTGGGCTGGTGGCTGCACCTGGGCTGGTGGATACCCATGTACACTTTCGGGATCCGGGATTTACTTATAAGGAAGATATTTATACAGGTGCTCACGCTGCGGCAGCAGGAGGTTTTACTTCGGTAGTCTGCATGGCCAATACAAAGCCGGTAGGAGATAATGTGGACACCGTATCTTATGTGGTGGAAAAAGGAAAAAAGACCAATATTCATGTCTATACTACGGCAGCAGTGACAAAGTCTTTTGATGGAAAGAATCTGACAGATTTTCAGGCACTGCTTCAGGCAGGAGCCATTGGATTTACCGATGATGGAATCCCGATTAAGGATGCCGGGACGGTGAAGGCTGCCATGGAGATGGCGGCAGCACTGGATGTGCCGATCAGCCTTCATGAGGAAGATCCAGAGTTGATAGTATCCCCTGGAGTGAATCAGGGAAAAGTCTCTGAGAAGCTTCATTATGGCGGTGCACCTGCCAGATCAGAGTATGAGATGGTACGCAGGGACTGTGAACTGGCACTTCAGACCAGAGCCAGGACGGTGATTCAGCATATCAGCAGTGCAGAGTCCGTGGAGGCAGTGCGTCAGTGTTGGAAAAAGGGCGGTCGGATCTACGGGGAGGTGACACCGCAACATTTTTCTGCAACAGAGGATCTGGTGCTGGAAAAAGGTACATTGGCCAGAGTCAATCCGCCTCTTCGTACAGAAGCTGACCGACAGGCCATTATAGAAGGCCTGAAAGATGGTACGTTGAATATTATTGCCACAGACCATGCACCTCACAGCAGGGAGGAGAAAGCAAAAGATCTCAAAGATGCCCCAAGCGGTATGATTGGATTGGAGACTTCTCTCGCTCTGGGAATTACGAATCTGGTGAAGACCGATGAACTGGAGCTGATGGATCTGCTGGAAAAGATGACCATCAATCCTGCTATGCTGTATCATCTGAATGCAGGACGGCTGACAGAGGGGGGGCCGGCAGATCTGGTGCTCTTTGATCCGGAGAAAAAATGGGTAGTAGAAGAGCAGTTTTATTCTAAGGCATCCAATTCACCATTCATCGGCATGGAACTGACCGGTCAGGTGCAGTACACCATCTGTGGTGGTAAGGTGGTTTTTGAAAGATAACAGACGGGAGAAATCATAAAATGGGAAAGATACGCAGTAATGAAAAAGTAGATCAGGATTTTTACCTGATGACAGTAGAACAGGAAAATAAAGCACGTATGGGACAGTTCTATATGCTTCGGGCATGGGATACCTATCCGGTACTGTCCAGACCGATCAGTGTGTTTGATGCAGATGGACAGACGGTAAGCTTCTTATATAAGGTAATCGGAAAAGGAACAAAGATGCTGTCTGAACTGGAAGCAGGAGAAGAGATTACCCTTGATGGACCTCATGGGAACGGTTTCCCGGAGCTGACCGGCAAGAAAAAGATTGCTCTGGTAGGCGGTGGCGTGGGAATTGCACCGTTGTTTCTGGCTGCAAAGACCTACAAAGCAGCAGATCCGGAGACACAGGTGGATGTATATCTGGGATTTTCCGGTGAACCGATTCTGATTGATGAGTATAAGAAAGTGGCAGACCAGGTAATAGTGAATGTGGGAGGCTTTGTAACGGATGACATCAATCCATGCGAATACGATGCCATCTGTACCTGTGGCCCTGGCATCATGATGAAAGTATTATATGACAAATGCCAGAAAGTGGGAGCAACTGCTCCTCTGTATGTATCTATGGAGAACCGTATGGCATGTGGTATTGGAGCCTGCCTGGTATGTACCTGTAAGACATCCGGCGGTAACAAGAAGGTCTGCAAGGACGGACCAGTATTCCTGGGAAGCGAGGTATTTGGAAATGAGTAACAGACTGAAGACAACTTTTGCCGGAGTGGAATTTAAGAATCCGGTGGTACTTGCTTCCGGAACCTGTGGATTCGGAAGAGAATTGAATGAATACTTTGATATCGAACGCCTGGGCGGCTTATGTTCCAAGGGACTGTTGGAACATCCCCATGGTGGAAATGACGGAATCCGTATCTGGGAGACTCCAAGCGGTATTATGAACAGTGTTGGACTGGAAAACCCGGGGGTAGATGCGTTCATCGAAAAAGATCTGGACTGGATCAATCAGAAGAATCTGGTGAATATTGTGAATCTGGGCGGTCACTCCATTGAAGATTATCTGAAAGGAATGGAAAAGCTAAACGGGGTAGATCTGGACATTCTGGAACTGAATATCTCATGCCCGAATGTAAAGAGCGGTGGTATGAATTTCGGTACCAAAACCGAAGTGGCAAGAGAGATTGTTCGAAAGATCCGTGAAATCTGCAGACATAAGCTGGTTGTAAAGTTGTCACCAAATGCAGAAGATATCGTTTCACTGGCAAAGATGTGTGAGGAGGAAGGCGCAGACGGGGTATCCCTGACCAATACCTTCCTGGCTATGGCCATTGACCTGCAGAAGAAAAAACCAGTATTTAACAATACTTATGCCGGTCTTTCCGGTCCGGCTATCAAGCCAATTGCCTTGCGTATGGTACATCAGGTCAGTCATGCAGTCAACATCCCGGTAATGGGACTGGGAGGCATCACCACCTGGCAGGATGCCATCGAATTTATCATGGCAGGTGCTGCCGTAGTGCAGGTAGGAACGGCAACTTTCATGAAGCCAGATATCAGCATGGACATCATAGAAGGCATGGAAAAATATCTGGAAGACAACGGATACGAAAGTATCGAAGAGATTCGAGGGATCATTTAGCCATTAATAACAGATACGATTTGGAAGGAACGTATAGAACATGAAAAAATGTATGGACACCGATAATCTTCATCGAAGATTAAAGAAGATCATGGGACAGGTACAGGCCATCGACCGTATGATCGAAGAGGATGTCCCATGTGAGGATGTGCTGTCCCAGATCAATGCAGCAAAATCCGCATTACATAAATGTGGACAGATTGTATTGGAGGGGCATATCAAACATTGCGTAAGAGAAGGAATCGAACACGGCGATGCCGATAAAACAGTAGAAGACTTCACCAAAGCAGTCGAAAGATTCGCAAATATGTCATGACTATGTAGAAGTACGTAGCACTTCGTGGTAGTTATGAGACGACAAAAATATGACTTTGGGACTTCGGTGCTTTATTGTAATTATGACAAAATCATATGGAAAAGAGAAAGGGACGATATGTGCTTACACAGATATCGTCTCTTTTTACGCACATAGAGAAAAACATCAGACTGCAAATAACTGTACCAATGAATATACTATGAAAGAAAGGCAAGTTCCCAGAAAAAGATAGATAAAAACTCCTTGACGGCATATACCCCTATGGGTATTATGAACATATACCCCCATAGGTATGAAAGGAGAGGGAAGATGAAATCATTTATTGAAAAATGGGAAGCGATTTTGGAGTTTGGCGGTACAAAGAAGGATATCACCCTTCTGGTACTTGGCGGTATTGCTTTGTTACTGGATATCTGTCATATTGATGTATTGCCGTTTGATGCAGCCTGGATAGCGATTATCCTATGTGGATTACCGATTATCTCAGAAGCGATAATTGGATTAATTACAGAATTTGATATAAAGGCAGATGTACTGGTGTCTTTGGCGCTGATCGCTTCTGTGTGTATCGGCGAATATTTTGCAGCTGGTGAAGTGGCCTTCATTATGCAGATTGGAGGTCTCTTAGAGGAGCTGACGGTGGCAAAGGCCAGAGCCGGTATTGAGAAACTGGTGCATTTGACACCGCAGACGGCCAGAGTGGTCTTACGTGAAATGCAGAAAATGGAGCAGGTGATCCCGGCAGAAGAGGTACTGGCAGGAGACATCTTAAGGGTTCTTCCGGGCGAGACGATTCCGGTAGATGGTGTCATCACAGAAGGTGCCACCTCCGTGAATCAGTCCGTTATGACCGGAGAGTCCATGCCGGTAGACAAGACGGTGGGCGATGAAGTCTCATCCGGAACTGTGAATCAGTTCGGAACCTTTGAGATGAAAGCTACCAGAGTAGGCGAGGACAGTTCCATTCAGAGAATGATCCGTCTGGTACAGTCCGCAGATGCAGGAAAAGCCAAAATCGTAGGTCTGGCAGACCAGTGGGCAACCTGGATCGTGATCATTGCCCTGACCGCTGCAGCGATTACCTGGTTTGTATCCGGAGAGATCATCCGTGCTGTTACGATTCTGGTTGTATTTTGTCCGTGTTCTCTGGTTCTGGCAACACCAACTGCCATCATGGCAGGAATCGGAAACGCCACAGGACATGGCATTCTGGTAAGAGAAGGGGATGCATTGGAGCGTCTGGCAAAGGTATCTAAGGTAGCTTTTGACAAAACAGGAACGCTTACCTATGGCGTGCCGGTGGTAACAGCCGTGAAGAGTTTCTTAGCAGATATTTCAGATGAAAAATTATACAGCCTGACTGCGGCAGCGGAGCGTTATTCCGAGCATCCACTGGGAAAAGCCATTGTAAAAAGCTATCGGGAACAGGGCAGGACACTGACAGAAGCAGAAGAGTTCCAATTGATTGCCGGCCAGGGCGTAAAAGCAGTAGTGGAGAAAAAGCAGATCATAGCTGGAAATGAAAAAATGATGAACGCTTTTCAGATCAAGATGGAAAGTCAGATCACAGAGGAAGCAGAAAACTATCGTAGTCAGGGATGCACGGTCATCTTTGTTGCAGTAAATGGTGTACTGGCAGGAATCGCAGCATTGACAGACCGTATCAGGGAAGACAGTCCGAAGATGGTCGCAGCGATCAGGAATCAGGGAATTGAGCCACTGCTTCTGACCGGGGATCATGATAAAGCAGCGATGCAGATTGCAAGAGAAGCCGGTATCAGTGCCGTACATGCAGACTGTCTGCCGGAGACCAAGCTGGAATGGATCGGAAAATATCAGGACAGAGGAGAGACGATAGCCATGATCGGAGATGGTGTGAACGATGCACCGGCACTGAAAAAAGCAAACGTGGGAATTGCCCTTGGTGGAATCGGAAGTGACATTGCAGTAGATGCGGCAGATATTGCACTGGTTAATGACGATGTACGGGAACTGCCGCATCTGCTGGCATTGTCAAAAAAAATGATGAAGACCATCAAGCTGAATCTGACCTTTTCCATGACACTGAACTTTGTAGCAATTGTACTGGCCATCACCGGCATCCTAAATCCGGTGGCAGGAGCCCTGGTACATAACTGTGGTTCGGTATTGGTTATCATGAATTCCTTCCTGGTATTACGTTACCAGTCAAAGGAACAGGTGCGGTGATTGCAGTCATAAGCAGAAGGACAGACCACCTGCCCGAAATTTTTATAGAAAGGTTTTACCACAAACTTACACATATTTTACATTCAGCTGATAACGGATTTTACATAGCACTGTTAATATAACTGGCGTAGGGTGATTGAGAGAAAAGAAAAACGAAAAAAGAATAATAAAAATTAGAGGCCCTGCAGAAAGAGGATAATCATTATGAAAAAAGTAGCAGTGATGGCTTTAGCAGCAGTAATGGCAGCAGGAATGGCAGTACCAACTATGGCAGCAGATATGAGCAGTGATCCAATTACGGTAGTATCCCGTGAGGATGGATCAGGTACAAGAGGAGCTTTCATTGAACTGTTCGGTGTAGAGGAAAAAGATGCAGACGGCAATAAAGTAGATAACACAACAGAAGAAGCAGAAATTACCAATAATACAGCAGTTATGATGTCTACTGTAGCAGGTGATGTAGATGCCATCGGTTATATCTCCCTTGGATCTTTAAATGACAGTGTAAAAGCAGTTAAGATCGACGGAGTGGAAGCAACTGCAGAAAATATCAAAGCCGGAGAATATAAAGTATCCAGACCATTTAACATTGCAACTAAAGGAGATGTCAGTGAAGTGGCTCAGGACTTTATCGACTATATCTTAAGCCCGGAAGGACAGGCAGTCGTAGAAGACAACGGTTATATTCCTGTTGAGTCATCTGAAGCAGAATCTGTACAGCCAGAAGGTAAAGTTGTAGTAGCTGGTTCTTCTTCCGTAACACCAGTTATGGAAAAATTAAAAGAAGCTTATGCAGAAGTTAATCCAAACGCTGAGATCGAGATTCAGCAGAGTGATTCTACCACAGGTATGACATCTGCAATCGATGGTATCTGCGATATCGGTATGGCATCCAGAGAACTGAAAGATGAAGAACTGGAAGCTGGTCTTACATCTATCACAATTGCAAACGATGGTATTGCAATCATCGTAAACAATGACAACCCGGTTGATGATCTGAGTGTGGATCAGGTAAAGAGCATCTATGTAGGTGAAACTACAACATGGGGAGACCTTACAGAATAAGGAAACTCAAACAGGAGCAGTCATATGAAATCAAAATATAAAGAAAGACTGATGCAGGCGGTATTTTTCATAGCTGCCTGCGCTTCTATACTGGCAGTTGTTTTGATCTGCGTTTTTCTGTTTGCAAATGGTCTGCCGGCTATGGGAAAAATCGGTGTATTCAAGTTCTTACTTGGATCGAAATGGAAACCGGGAAATGATATTTTTGGTATCTTCCCAATGATCCTTGGAAGTATCTATGTAACAGCCGGAGCCATTGTAATCGGCGTACCGGTCGGTATTTTAACATCTGTATTTATGGCAGAGTATTGCCCAAAGAAAATTTACAGACCACTGAAGATGGCAACTGAGCTTCTGGCGGGAATTCCTTCTATTGTATACGGTTTCTTCGGACTGGTGGTGCTGGTCCCGGTAATCCGTACTTTATTTCAGGGAAAAACCAATGGAAGCAGTATTTTAACCTCTTCCATTCTTCTTGGCATGATGATCCTGCCAACCATCATTGGAGTAACAGAAAGCTCCATCCGCACGGTACCAAGAGCTTATTTTGAAGGAGCACTGGCACTGGGAGCAACAAAAGAACGAAGCATTTTTACCGTTATGATTCCGGCAGCAAAGTCTGGTATTATGGCAGGTGTGGTACTGGGAATCGGACGTGCCATTGGAGAGACTATGGCAGTAATGATGGTAGCCGGCAACCAGGCTCGTGTGCCGAACAGCATTTTGCAGGGCGTGCGGACACTGACTACGAACATTGTACTGGAAATGGGCTATGCGACAGGACTCCACAGAGAAGCACTGATTGCGACAGCAGTGGTACTGTTTATCTTTATTCTGATTATCAACTTTACCATTGCCTGTCTGAATAACCGGAAAGGGGATGCATAAAAATGAATTTGAAAAAATATAAAGGACATCCCGGTTCACTGATTCTGGTGATTCTGGTGATCCTGGCAGCGGTAATTACCTTTTCCGTATTACTGTTTCTGATTGCCTATATTCTGATCAAGGGAGTACCTCATCTGAAACCATGCCTGTTTGCATGGGAATATACCTCAGATAATGTATCCATGATGCCGGCGATTATTAATACTCTGATCATGACGCTGGTATCTCTGATCATTGCAGTACCGTTTGGTATTTTTTCAGCAATTTATCTGGTAGAATATGCAAAACGTGGCAATAAATTTGTGAAAGTAATCCGTCTGACTACGGAGACACTTTCCGGAATTCCTTCCATCGTATATGGTCTGTTTGGATTTCTGTTTTTTGTAACCTACCTGAAATGGGGAAATTCCATACTGGCCGGTGCATTTACACTGGCGATCATGATTCTGCCACTGATTATGCGAACTACAGAAGAAGCATTAAAATCCGTACCGGATTCTTACCGGGAAGGGAGCTTTGGACTGGGAGCTGGAAAGCTGCGCACCGTATTTAGTGTGGTATTACCAACCGCAATTCCTGGTATTCTGGCCGGTGTGATTCTGGCAGTGGGACGAATTGTGGGAGAGACTGCAGCCCTGATCTATACCGCAGGAACTGTGGCACAGATTCCACATGGCTTATCAGGACTGATGGGCTCCGGACGTACCCTTGCGGTACATATGTATAACTTATCCAGTGAAGGACTTCATGTAGATGAGTCCTATGCCACAGCGGTAGTACTTCTGATACTGGTAGTAGTGATTAACAGTCTGTCAGGATTTGTGGCAAAGAAACTGGCGAAGAGCTGACGGGAGAGAAAGTTAGAATGAACAAGATTGAGATAAAAAATATGAACCTTTATTATTCAGATTTCCATGCATTAAAAGACGTGAATCTGGATATTGAACCAAATAAAATTACTGCATTTATCGGACCTTCCGGATGCGGAAAGTCTACCCTGTTAAAATCCCTGAACCGTATGAATGACCTGGTAGAGGGATGTCGTATTGAGGGAGATATCCGTCTGGATGGAGAAGATATTTATGGTGATATGGATGTGAACCTTTTAAGAAAGCGTGTGGGAATGGTATTTCAGAAAGCCAATCCATTTCCAATGAGTATCTATGACAATATTGCCTATGGACCACGTACCCATGGGATCCGTTCTAAAGAAAAGCTGGATGATATTGTAGAAAAGTCTCTTCGAGATGCAGCCATCTGGGAAGAAACGAAGGATCGTCTGAAGAAAAGTGCACTGGGTATGTCTGGTGGACAGCAGCAGAGACTCTGCATTGCCAGAGCACTGGCAGTACAGCCGGAAGTGCTTCTGATGGATGAGCCGACTTCTGCACTGGATCCGATTTCCACATCCAAGATCGAAGATCTGGCACTGGAATTAAAAAAGAATTACACGATCGTAATCGTGACGCACAATATGCAGCAGGCTGTGCGTATTTCTGATAATACTGCATTTTTCCTTCTTGGAGAAATGGTAGAATATGGCAATACCCAGAAACTGTTCTCCAAGCCATTTGATAAGAGAACAGAAGATTATATCACAGGAAGGTTTGGTTGATATGAGAGATTATTATAACAGACAATTGTCAGAACTGGAACAATTGATGAGTGAGATGGGACAGATGATCGAAGCAGCCATTGAAGAAGCTATGACGGCTTTATTACAGAAAGATCAGGAAAAGGCCAGGCAGATCATTCAAAATGATGAAAACGTGGATCATCAGCAGAAGAAGATCGAAGATCTCTGTATGCAGCTTCTGCTGTCCCAGCAGCCGGTTGCTACTGATCTGAGACAGATTTCATCTGCGATTAAGATGGTTACGGATATGGAACGTATCGGGGATCATGCAGCAGATATCTCAGATATTACTCTGCAGCTGGTACAGTCAGGTTATCCTCATGACCTGAGTAATGTAAAGAAAATGGCGGAAGAGACAACGCATATGCTGAAAGACAGTCTGGATGCCTATATTGAGAAAAACACTCAGAAAGCAGTAAATGTGATTCACCAGGATGATGTAGTGGACAAATATTTTTCTACCATCAAGAAAGAAATTATCCGTCAGATCAATGATAGCAGTGAGGGAGGCGAACAGGAAGCCGACCTTTTAATGATCATCAAATACCTGGAACGTATCGGAGATCATGCAACCAATATTGCAGAATGGGTTCTGTTCTATATCACAGGAGAACACCCGGAGATTGCATGACGAAACAGAATGCATTTTGTAACTGCGAAAGTACGGAACAGAAGACATTTTTAGAAAAAACTTACATACATTTTACATAAAAATGGTATTGAACTTTACATGGCATTGCTAGAATAAGATCAAAGTTAAAGGGAATGGCAGGCGAATATGAGAATGATGTATGAATTTATGCAGGAAAAAATAAAAATGTCAAAGGAAACGGCAGCATTGCTTACCGCAGTTTTGCTGGTGATCGGAGTAGTAATCCTGACAGCAGCGTTTATCTCGGTGATTGGCTTATGGTGTTACGCAGACACAATTCTTTCACTGGTGACACTGGTCAGTGGTCTGCTGGTTCTGATCTGGATATTGAATTTATAAACAGCAATTCCAAAAAGCGTAAAAATAACCTGGAAGAAAACCTCAAAGGAATTCTCCGGGTTATTTTTTATTTCACAGGAAATCACACCCTGAAAAATAGAAATGTGATAATTAAACAGAAAAAATGCAGAAAAAATTGAAATCATTGTCCAAATATGATACTATATAAAAAGTAGTGTTTGTGAAAAATGACAAAATTTGAGGTGTTTTTTTATGGAGAACCGTGTGCATACATCATTAGGTGTCCTGATTGGCGGCGTTCATACATACTTCCCAAAAGAAATCATTCGGGGAATTTCAAAAGAGGCAGAAAAAGAACATATAAATATCTTCTTCTTCCTGGGGATGCAGACAAAAGTTTTTTTGAAGCAGGTACTCGGAGAACACAGCAATGCGTTTTATGATTATCAGTTCAATACGATCTATGATTACAGTCAGATCGGAGGTCTGCAGGGATTATTAATTAACTACGGTACGATTGGTACCTATCTGAAAGGCAACAATGCAAGAATATTTGCACAGCGTCATAATGACCTGCCATCTGTATTTCTGACAGAAAAGGTTGATGTGGCAAACTGTTATTCCATTATATCAGATAATTATCAGGGACTGTACAGTGCAGTAGAACATCTGATTATGGAACATGGATGCAGAAAAATTTTATTTGTAAAAGGACCAGAGGGAAATACAGACGCCAATGAGCGGTTTCAGGGGTACCAGGATGCGATGAAAGCACATGGCCTGACGGTGCAGCCACAGATGATTGCGCAGGGCGATTATTCAGAATTTATAGATGAGAGTGTGGAAGAACTTCTGGATCGCAATCCAGATGCGGATGCCATTGCTTTTTCCAATGACGAGATGGCATATTCCGGCTGTCGGGTATGTGGAAAAAGAGGACTGCAGGTGGGAAAGGATATTCTTTTTACCGGATTTGATAACAGCGAACTGTCGAGACAGACAGATCCGCCATTGACAACGGTTCTGCAGGATGGAAGGGCGATGGGAGAGCTGGCTGTCCGCAATATGATGTGTATTTTAAATGGGAAAGAGATTCCATTTTGCAGATATCCAACGAAGCTGGTGATTCGGGAATCCTGTGGGTGTATGCGCCAGAATAATGAACAGATTCAGAGCGAAGAAGACAGGTCGGAGGAGAGCGAGCGGCTGCGGCGTGAGATTATTGAAAAACAGCAGCAATTTGTGGAATTCCAGAGAAAGTCCTGGCTTCTTCCGATGATGGTCAGAGAACTGAACGAGTGTGTGGATGACGAGAGGGGATTCTGTCTGCGGATTATGGACACTATGAAAGTCATGGGGGTATCGAGCAGCTATTTGTTTCTGCTGGATCAGCCGATTGCTTATGATGGCGAAAGCGACTGGACCTGTCCGGAGAATCTGCGTCTTGCAGCCCATTGCCGGGATGGCGAGACCTTTGCTTATTCACTGGAAGAACGGCCATTGGTGACCAGAGAACGTGGAATCGCACAGATGACAGAGGATGGAGGAGACCATCAGTATATGGTATATCTGCTGTTTTCCAGCGAAAGACAGTATGGGCTGTTGGTCTGCGAGGTGCCGATTAAGGATCTTTCCTTTTATTATGTGGTCAGTCTTCAGATCGGACTGGCACTGCACAATTATGAGTTGAATAAGATCGAAGCGTTACACAGACAACAGCTGTTTCAGGATATGGAACGGATCAGAGAACAGAACAGAGAACTGGATATGAAGTCTGCTTATGATCAGCTGACAGGTTTGCTGAATTTGCGTGGCTTTACAGAGAGGACAAAGAAGATCTGCGAAGATGGCAAGCGGCGCAAGGCACATCTGTTGTATGGAGATCTGGATCATTTAAAGGAGATTAATGATACCTGGGGACATGCGGAAGGTAATTTTGCCATAAAAGCATGTGCAGATATTCTGAAAAGCTGTATCCGTGGCAGCGATATGATTGCCAGAATCGGCGGGGATGAGTTTTCCTGTCTGGCCTTTTCAGAGATAGACACCTTTGATGATATTCTGAAGAACCGGATTATACAGGCCTGTAAGGAGTTTAACGAACGTTCCAGGAAGCCATATTATGTGGAACTGTCTGTTGGAATTCAAACCTTTGAACTGGAAACCTATGAAGATATTCAGCTGGCGAACATCAGTGCTGACCAGATTCTGTATGAAGCAAAAAAGAATAGAAGAAAATCTATAAAAAAGAAAAATAATGAATTGTAATCCGTCCAGAAAATAGGTATGATAAGTAGGCGAGAAAAATACAAGAAGAGACGGAGAGCCTGAGATGAAAAAAGCAACAAAGTGGTTGGACAGGAAAGCCGGAGCAGTCTGGTTTTCCTGTTTTTTTAATCTGGCAGTGCTGGCAGGGATGATGCTTCTGCTTCGACCGGCATTTGAAACAAATGATGATATCAGTATTTCCATGATTGTAAATGGTGCCTGGGGTGTGCATGATCCTCATGTTATTTGCCAGAATTATCTGTTGGGACTGCTGTATAGCCTGTTTTACAGAATTGGACATGGGCGGATACCATGGTATGCCATCCTGCAGTTTGCAGCGATTTTCGCTGCATTGACAACCGTAACATGGGTATGGTTCCAGAAGCTGCAGCGAGCACAGGCCTGGCTGGTGAATGGCATCCTGCTGATTTATTTTGGATATGAATGTTATATCCGGATGCAATATACCAAAACAGCTGGGATTATGATGGCAGCTGGAGCATTATTGATGTTTTATGAGGTGGAAAAAGAGAAAACTTCTGTCAGAGGAATGATTTGGGGGATGATACTGGCTGTGGCAGGATCGCTGTACCGATTTGAAGAAGCAGCGATCTGTTGTGTGTTGCTGGCAGGAATTGGTCTTTATTTTCTTATGACCAGGAAAAAACTGATTACATTGATCTCTGTATTTGGGCTGACCGGACTTTTGATGGTGGGGGCGGAAGTATTCGATCATCAGATCTATGCTTCTGATCCGAAATGGGATGCCTATATGAAGTATAATGATCTGCGCAGTAATCTGACAGATTACAGCATGGCACCTTATAAGGGAAATGAAGAGACCTATCAGGAGCTGGGGATCGATAAGACAGCATACCGTATTTTCAAAAATGGACTGAATTTTTATGATCCGGATATATTTCCACTGGAGACCGTAGAAAAAATTGATCAGCTTCGTCCGAGAAATCAGTTGAGTAAATTGCTGGTAATGAACTTTTTCAAAGAATTCCCGCTTGGATACCTGAAAATACCAACATTTTATGCTTTCCTTTTGCTGGCATTTCTGTGGCTGTTCTGGAGGCAAAAGGGATGGAAGATCTGGTTAATTGCAGGATATGAGATTTTTGCCATGGGAGCCATTGACTTTTATCTGTACTATGCAGGACGGTATCTTGAGAATCGGGTGGAGACCGGACTGTGGTTTGCGATTACACTGGTGGTGATCTGGCTTTACGATAGAAAAAAAACAGGAATATCGGAAACAGGTGCGCTGGTAACGCTGGGCTGTCTGCTGCTGGCCAGTCAGAGTACCTGGAAGGAAAACTGGAGAGCACTGACTGTGCAGGAAGAAGTGGACAGGAGATATCTGAGAGATTCCTTTCTGGAGGCTGTGGAGACGGATCCGGAAGGATTATACCTTGCAAAAGTGGGAACAATTACCTATACTGGATATGGCATTTTGGATACCGTTCCAGAAGGCAGATTTGAAAATGTGGTATGGTATGGCGGATGGGAAATGGGAAATCCACTATGGCAGAAGAAGATGGCAGAGTACGATGTGGTGAATCCGTATCGAGACCTGATTGATCAGGAACACGTGTATCTGGTAGACAATAAGATTGATCTGACTGTGAAATATATCCAAAAGCATTACCAGAAAAATGTGGAGGCAGAACTGGTAAAAGAAGCTGGCTATCTGCAGGTATATCAGATAAAAAGTAAGGAAATGGAGTAGAGTGATATGTTCGAGCACTGGAAAAAACGCAGGGCACACTGGGAGCGAATGGTGCATAAAAGGGGTGCAGATATACTGAAGTCTGCCAATATGCAAAAGGAAAAAAAGTTCCTTCAACACGGAAAAGTGTCGGTGTATTCCCATTCTGTGCGAGTAGCAGTGCTGAGCCTTTTCCTGGCAGAGCTGCTGCGGGTGAAAGTAAACAAAGAGGCCATGATGCGGGGGGCTCTGCTTCATGATTATTTCCTGTATGACTGGCATGAAAAAGATGAAAGTCACAGATGGCATGGATTTTCTCATGCCAGAGTAGCACTGAAAAATGCAAAAAAAGATTTTCAGCTGGGAGAGATTGAGCAGGATGTGATTCAGAAGCATATGTTTCCGCTGAATCTGAAGCCGCCAAAGTATAAAGAAAGTGCACTGGTATGTCTGGCGGACAAGCTGAGTGCGCTGGAAGAGACGATTCGAAGAAGATAGAGTTGGCAGAAGGAGAACAGGAGCGAAATATGAGTAATACAATCGTAACATTAAAAAAAGGGGAAGGAAGAACCATCAAGTCAGGTGGATTGTGGATTTATGATAATGAGATCGCCACGATCACAGGGACATTCAAAAATGGTGATATCGTGCTGGTACATGATTTTGACGGATATCCTATGGGCCGCGGTTTCATCAATCAGAATTCTAAGATCCGTATTCGGATGATGACCAGAAAAGCCGATCAGGAAGTGAACGAAGCGTTCCTTCGTATGAGAGTAAAAAACGCCTGGGAATACCGAAAGAATACCGTGGATACGTCCAGCTGCCGTGTGATCTTTGGAGAAGCGGACTTCCTCCCGGGACTGGTGGCAGATAAATATGAAAATGTACTGGTGGTGCAATGTCTGGCGCTTGGCATGGAGCGAATGAAGGAAACAATAGTTGGTCTGTTGAAGGAAGTACTGGCAGAAGATGGAATTGAAATTATCGGAGTGTATGAGAGAAGCGATGCCAAAGAACGAAAAAAAGAAGGCATGCCAATAGTGAAAGACTTCATCGGACCAGAGTTTGACACTAATGTGGAGATTGTGGAAAATGGAGTGAAGTATCTGGTAGATGTGAAAGACGGACAGAAGACTGGGTTCTTTCTGGATCAGAAATACAATCGTCTGGCGATTCAGCGGATCTGTAAAGACAAACGTGTGCTGGACTGCTTTACCCATATGGGAACCTTTGCTTTAAATGCAGGGATTGCCGGAGCAAAAGAAGTGACCGGACTGGATATTTCAGAATACGCAGTGCAGCAGGCCACCGAGAATGCCATCCGCAACGGACTGCAGGATGTCGTGAAGTTCCGGGCGGCGGATGTCTTTGACGAACTGCCAAAGCTGGAAGCAGCAGGAGAAAAGTATGATGTGGTCATCCTGGATCCACCGGCTTTTACCAAGGCAAAGAACACGATCAAGAATGCAATGAAAGGCTATCGTGAGATTAATATCCGGGGAATGAAGCTGGTGAAAGACGGAGGCTTCCTGGCCACCTGTTCCTGTTCCCATTATATGGACTATGAGAACTTCACCAGGGTCATTCATCAGGCTGCAGTCAGCGCCCACAAGCGCCTGCGTCAGGTGGAGTTCCGTACGCAGGCGGCAGACCATCCGATCCTGTGGTCCGCAGAAGAATCTTATTACCTTAAGTTCTACATCTTCCAGGTGGTGGATGAGAAGTAATAATTGTAATACTTGAAAATGCCTTATTTTCAGAGGTTCGATAGATTAAAAGAAAAATAAGTATTATTATAACTTGATAAGAAATAACATTTTTTTCTATTAAATTGGTGTAGTAAATGGTGTAATTTTAATAACAAAAATGGAAATGGTGTAGTAGATATACGGGAACGGACTAGATGTAAGGCGAACTGGAAAATACAAATCCAGTTCGTTTTTTTATATAAAAAAACATAATCATGTGTATAAGTATGATTATGTCTTAATAGTCTTTTTTATATTGAATGATATCAGCAATTTCACAATCGAGAATCTCACATAGTCGATTCAAAGTATGAGTTGATACATGTTGATTAGTTCTAAGCCGTGAAAGCTGTCCTGTTGAGAAGTTATATTGTTTAATGAGACGGTATTGAGAAATACCTTTATCTTTCATAGTTTTCCATAAAGGATCGTAAGTAATCAATGGTTTCACCTCTTACTTGCATAATACCCATATGTAGGCTAGAATAATATTGCCCATATTTGGACTATGTTATGAGGGGGAGCGAAAATGGAGAAAAAATGGATTTATTTTGGGATGGCATTGGCAGTATTTGTATTATTGTGGAGGTATTATGAGTTGCCAGATTATCACATAAAAAATAGCTATAGACTGGGGAGTGATAATTATGTTGAATCGGTGGTTAGTGTAACAGTATATAAAAGTTTGTTCAGTAAACAACTCTATGAAAAATTGGAGAATAAATATTTAAAAATAAACGGAAGGCCTAATAAATTGATATTTAAATTGTTTTTGCCATTTAGTAAAAAGGAGTATAGAACAGTAGTATTTGATTATGAACGCAATGAAAGATATATTGAGAAAGATGATGTAATCCATTGATGGGGGAAATGAATATTTTATTTGACACATCAATGGATTGGACTGGGGTTTGGGGGTGTAGCCCCCAAGATATGTTTGGTAACATTAAAGAAAAGATAGACAATATGAGGTGTTTTGAAAGCACTATAGGGTAAAATAAAAAATGGGGAATAATTTGGGGATGAAAAATATTTTTATTTCGTGTAATATTTTCTAAAACACATTTGGAGGCAAATGTATATCATGAAAAGAACTATTGCCAATAAGCATATATACGCAAAGACTGAGTTGGGGAATTTGAATGAAGAAGATATTAAACAATTTTTGTCTGAAAAAATACGGGATGATGACGATGAGGAACATAGTCGGAATGAGTTTGTGGACTTTATTGTGGA
The DNA here is from genome assembly GCA_934408725.1 of uncultured Marvinbryantia sp. Lineage (GTDB taxonomy): Bacteria > Bacillota > Clostridia > Lachnospirales > Lachnospiraceae > Marvinbryantia. Next base: position 36,415 of record CAKRVB010000011.1, on the reverse strand, counting down.
CTTATGTGTAAGATATGAAGAGGTCAATTGGTGCGTTAATTGTTGTATAAGTGGATTGGAAGAATTGGATAAAAAGTTAAGAGAGCGGGACGAATATTATAGAAAATATGAACATGATATACAGATAATGTCAGAATATATAAAAGAATCTGACAAAAATTATCAGTATATTGAATACAGTAAATGGAGAGAAGAAACGAAAAAAGATGCAATCGAAACTTTTATTCGTGAAAAAGCATGTATTGGCGATGAGTATGCGTTAAAACGCAGTTCAAAATATTATTGCAGTACGAAAACTCTTTGGAATCACATTTCCGAAAAAATAAAAGAAGAAAAAAAGAAACTCAAACCAGATATTCAGCCAAGAAATTGTCAACTGAAAGATATAGATAATTCAATTGACTATGCGTATCTCCGAACATACGATGTAAGGCAATTGGAAATGTTTGCGTTCGAAGCCTGTATTTATTATCTCAATTTTGAATTATTAGATTTTTTTAAAGAGGCTATTAAAATTGTGGAAACAAAAGATCAATCCAAAACAAGGAAAGGAAAAGAAAGACTCTTTGAGGACAAGCCATGTATAGATATCTGTAAACAAAGGTGGACTGCTAAACGTGAAGAACTTGAAGAGGCAAAAAAACGGGATTTAGAATTCGATGAACTTGAGCTGTACTTGAGGTAGTATAAATCTAGGATGATTAGTCCTAGATTTTATTTTTGGAGGAAAAGAAAATGAATACAATCGAATTCATGAAAGACATTTTTTTAGAACAAATTGAGAAAATTCCGTTGGTGGTAATTGCAATTAAAAAAGAGAAAAAAGACAAATTGAACGCTGACAAAAATGTAATTGGACAGGAAGAATTTGTGAAAGTGGGCGTTGAAATACCACGAAAGAATGGCAGATTATCAAGAATGCGATTTGAAGTGAAAATACCAGATGGTGCTCTGAAAGTAAAACAGGAGCAGTTGGATGAAAGCGATTGGATAGTTCAGTTTGATGATCTGACAATCAGCTATATTGATACAGTTCATGGAAATGTCTACTTTAAAGCAATAGATTATGAAGTTCAGGAGGTGGAATGATGGCTCGGTGTGGAATGATTATTCAAATCGAGACAGAAAAAGCCGTTGCGTCATATGTGGGTTATCATATGACAAATGGGGTTAAAGATGTAGAACTTGATGATCAGAATGATAAAGGGTGGCGGTGGGTAACAGCAGTTTGTGAAAAATTAAAAACGGAATATGATAATTTGGAAAAACAGGAACTTGAGTGGCTTGCTCAAGGATACATTTCACAGTTATTGTATGCCATGTATCCAGGGTATCATTTTGATGTAAGGGCAAGGGTCGACCAGTTTGCGGAGAATTATATAAAAATTCGCTTTATTGAGGAGTGTTACGAATAAGAGGGGGAATAGTCCCCTTTTATTCGTTACATGGAGGAATGAAAAACATGATTTACATTTTGAATTTGGTATTAGTGACAATAGTTGTTGTTGAGACAACGATTCTTGTATTTGGAAAAGAGACTGCCAAGAAAATTTGGGATGAGTGCTTACAAGAAATTTCAGGAAGTAATCAAATTAATTTTTTATATGGCTTATATGATGCTGAAGCTAATGATTTCATTGGGTGCATGAGAAACTTTTTCCGAAATATTACATTGTCTGATTATAGAGTAGATCAAATTGGGTGGATATATATAACTTATACGATCAATGGGATGATAATAAAGGATAAGGAGTCAATTAGAAAAGCAATTTGTATAGAACTGCATTCATATCTGTTGGAAAATCATGGGATAGATTACTGGGGATATTATGTGCCTGTTATTACAGAAGATAAAGTGTTAATTAGAATTGCGGCATCTCCTGGAGCAGAAAAGCAATTGAAAAACTTGATATTCAGAGATGAGCGTGAAAAAGCAAAAAATAGGATGGAGGAATAATTTGTGAGATTGGCGTACTTAAAGGATTTTTGGGATAAGTACAATCTAAAAACTGGAATAGAAATAAACCCATTATTAAATCCCTCTTTATTAATTACGGGTGAAAGCGGTAGCGGAAAGAGTTATGGACTCAAATATAATATTTATACATTGATTGATAGTGAAATACAGAGAGGAAGAAAAGTAGACCTTTGGTTTATGAACTATAAAGATTCGAGAGACTTCCGCTTTTTAAAACCGTATGAGAGGTATTATTGTTGCGAAGCATGCAAGGAGGGAGTGGAAGCATTTTATAATCATTACCAAGAAATCCGAAAAAATGAAGGTGAAGGCATAGATCATATGACGATTATGGTGTTCGATGAATATCCGGCATACATTTTGCAATTGCAGATGGAAGAAAAGAAGAGAGCAGAGGCACATATGCGTAAAATTTCAGAGATATTGATGACATCACGATCTTATCAAATTGGATGTTGGATTGCCTGTCAACGTTCCGATTCTGCATACTTCGCTAACGGCTCAAGAGAGCAATTCCATATAAGGATCTTATTGACCAGAGGCTTACCATCCAAAGAAAGTTTATCAATGATGGGATTTGTCAGAGAGAACTTTAAATCAGAAATCTATCATGCAGGAGAAGGAATTGCTTTTGTAGATGGACAGGGACTGTATGAAATAAAATACCCAATGTATGATACGGAAAAAATTAATAAGCGGATACTAGAAGGACTGGCTTGTGCGCAGTAGCGGACAGCCAGAGGCTGGACGAGACAGCACACAAGCAGTTTACTTGATTAATACGCTTATTATTGGAGATTTTTTATATGTATAATAAAAAAAGCGTAGAGTGGGCGCACAAAAAAGAAATTAATATCTATCGACATCCTGTTTTGAGTGATGAGGAAAAAGGAATAAAGAAAAATACTAAACTAATTATTAGAAGAAAAAAATATTCAGAAATGAATGAACATGAGCGGACTGTAAGTAACAAGAGACGTCAGAGTTATTATCAAAGAAAAATACGTTACCTTATGGATCTTGCTATTCACAATAAATTGAATCTGTTTATCACACTCACCTTCAGTGAAAAGATTACGGAATATGAAGAAGCAAAATATAGATGGGAGCTGTTTTTAAAAAGACTGAAAGACAAGTATGGGAAAGATATTAAGTATATTGCCACATATGAAAAGCAAAAACGAGGTGCATATCATTACCATGTACTAACGAATACGGGATTTTTACCTATTGAAGAATTAAGTAAGGTGTGGAAATATGGATATGTTTATGTCGAAGAGATTAAAGCTGAATGCCAAGAAGATCAAATAAGACAAATCAGGTATGTATTCAAATATATTGTGAAAGAGGTAATGGAAGAAATGGACGACAATATTAATCGTAAAAGAAAAGTTTATTGTTCTAGGAATTTGTTCAAACCTACAGTCATAAAAGAAATTACGGATCAGACAGTTGAAGATGTAATTTTTGAAAATATGGAAGATATTATAGAAAATGATGAATATGATATGAAAAATTTTCAAGGGATTAAAATTAATAAGGTCGATAATATAAAAATAAAAAAAATGAGGTAGGGGGGAGAAAAATAGATAAGCAGTTATTAACAATAAAAGAATTGTGCAATTATTTAGGGATTGGACAAACAAAGGCTAGAGAGCTTGTGCGTGGAAGAAATGGATTTGGCGTGCAGATCGGGAATCGTTGGTATGCAAATAAGAGAAAACTGGATGCATGGTTGGAAAAAAATACGATTTAAATACATATTTTAGATAATAAAACCGAAAAGACATGTTATACTTATATTGTATAAACATCTAGGTTCCCGTTTGGGTCTACAGAAAAGGAGACGCAATGGGAAAGGCATTAAATGGCAAAGAACTTGGAAAAGGAATTACGCAAAGAAAGGATGGGTTGTATCAAGCAAGATTTACAAATAGGTTTGGCAAACGTCAGACAATATATGCAAACACAATTACAGAAATAACAAAAAAATTGCGTGATGAACAGTATAAAGATGAGAAGCAAATTAATGTTATTAATCCTACAATGACATTAGATGAATGGTATGAAAAATGGATTGTGACTTGCAAAAAACATTGTAGAGACACAACTAAAAGAACATATGCTATTCAATATAACAGACTTCGAAACAGTCTGGGATGGAGAAAAGTCTCATCATTGAATCTGGTTGTTTTACAAGATGCATTCAATGAATTAGCCACAGACAAAATGAGGAAAGACTGTAAAGCATTGCTTGTGGATATTCTGAATCGTGCTGTTGAAACCGATTTAGTAGTTAAAAATGTTGCCGTAGGAATTAATCCATACATTGACAATGAGGAAAAAGAAGAAAAAAGGATTTTATCAGATGAAGAAATTCAGATTTTGCTTGAAAAATCAAAAAATAGTCAATTATATTTTTTCTTTAAAATTGCACTAGGAACAGGAATGAGAGTTGGAGAAATTCTGGGTTTAACGTGGGATTGCATTGATTTTGAACATGGTATGATTTATGTTCGGAAAACATTATGCTATCTACCCAATAATGGGGTAGCCGTATATGAGTTCCATTTTCCTAAAACAAGGGCAGGAAAAAGAGAGATTCCCATGACTAAAGAGGTAAGAGATATTCTCATTGAGCAGAAAAAGAAAAAAGATAGAATTGCTGTTAGGCATAATCCTCGTGTCGGGATGGAAGATTTGGTGTATTGCTCAAAAACCAATAATCCTATTAATGAGGCAAATATTAGAAGCGCTATTCGTTATCTGGTTGTTAAGATAAACAGGGAAAATCCAGATTTGGATTTCAAACCCTTTACGCCTCATGGATTAAGACATACTTTTGCAACTAAGGCAATTGCAAAGGGAATGAAACCCAAGACATTACAGAAAATATTAGGACACAATAGTCTGCAAATGACAATGGATTTATATTGCCATGTGGAGCATGTTACACTTAAAGAAGAGATGGCGCTCTTGGGTGAAGTTATTGGTGTATAACTGGTGTAAAAGAGCTTTTTCTAATCAAAAAATATAGTAAAATCAAGGCTTTCAAGCAGAGTATTAGAAGTTTTATATTTTTCAGGTAGTAGATGAGAAGTAAAAAACAGGCAATTATTAAATTCCTTTCCTGTAAAGGAAAAAAGAATATCCATAAGGTATTGCAAGCAATGCAATAATGATGGTGAACAGAATGATATCAGAATCAACAAAAGCGTTGACGATCATGGCAATCCCGGCAATCACGAATGTCCAGGCGCTGATACGGTGAGTGCGGTTCCAGTTCTCTTCACTGTACAGTGTCCATGGAATGCGGATGCCTGCAGTGTAGTTTTGCTTCACTTTTGTCAGATAGTTTCCAATTATAAGGAACATGACTCCGATAATCAGATTGACGATCATCGAGATGTTCACATGGATCCCAAGGGCGATAGCGTAGCTGGAACATACGACAGCTGGCGAAAGGACAGCCATGAACCAGATCAGTGCCCGAATTAGTTTGGAACTGATATTTTGGCGTTTTGGATCTGCACTGGTGATCAGAATGCAGAACCACATCATTACAAACAGAAAGGTCGGAAGACCAAAGACTGCAGTGGACTTAGCACTCCAGCCATCCGGTATATTGCCCGTGGAAAAATGAGTAGGTATCTGTGCTGGCAGTTGATTCCAGAGAAGCAGCCCTATCAGCATCGGACTTAGAGAAAGCAGACTGCCAAACAGCAGTGACCATTTATATTTTTTTATCATATTCAGCATGAGATCATTCTCCTTTCAGATCCTTCAGCCATAGAAGAAGCTCTTCTACAACCGAAGTATTCAATTCATAATAAACATAAATTTTGACTTTGGTCTCCCATATCAGATCTGCTTTTTTCAGAATCTTCAGGTGGTAGGAGACGGTGGCGCCTGTCATGTTAAAATGACTGCCGATTTCTCCGGCAGACATTTTACCGGATTTCAGAAGCTGTAAGATCTCCCGACGCACCGGATCAGACAGAGCCTTAAAGGTATCCGCAAAAGCCATAGCATCACCTCTTTCTAGTGGATTAAAGACTATTTAGAAATATTTCTAAATACAATATATGCGCAAGAGAACAAAAAGTCAATAACTATTTAGAAAAATATCTAAATACTGATTTTGGAAAATTCCTATTGGCGTAGGAGATAGCCATTTTTCTTAAAAATAGGCAACAAAATAAATGTAAAAGGAAATGTAATCATGAAAGTAGACTTAATTACCGGCTTTCTCGGAGCCGGAAAAACAACCTTTATACATCGTTATATAGCGTACCTTCGCCGTCACGGTCAGAAGGTGCGGATCATTGAAAATGAATTTGGCGCTATCAGTGTGGACAGCCAGATATTACAGGAGGACAACTGCGAGATCCAGGACCTTACCGGGATGTGTATGTGCTGTGTGGGAAAAGAGGCATTCAAACATATGCTGGTGGATGCGGCCATGGATGGGTGCAGCCGTGTGATTGTGGAGCCTTCCGGCATCTATGATGCAGATGAATTCTTTGATGTGATGGAGTCGGAGCAGGTAAAATCCAGATGTGAGATTGGCGCTATCATCGCCATTGTGGATGCAAAGTGGAAAATGGGGATATCCGGAGAAGCGGATTATCTGATGCTGTCTCAGCTTCTGGCGGCAGGCAAGGTACTGATGAGCAAGGCACAGTTATTCTCAGAAGAGGAAAAAGCACATACCATTGAGGAAATGAATCGATTGATGGAGACCTTTGGCTGTGAGCGGCGGTTTGGCAGGAATGTGATGCAGACCGATTGGGATCAGTTGACAGACCGTGATTTTCTGAGGCTGTCTATGAGTGAATGGAACCGAATCGATCATAAAAAGGAGTACCTGAATCATGGACAGATTTTTACTACCTGTGAGATTGGTGGTTACTGTGAGAACATAGATGATTTACAAAAAAGAATTCAGTCCATGTTTACAGAAGAACGGTATGGCACGGTATTCCGGGTAAAAGGCTATGTACGTGATCTGGCGAAAAACTGGTACGAAGTAAACTGTTCACCGGATATCTGCAACCTGGAACCATGCCAGGGGAAACGAGGACTTTTGGTGGTGATCGGACAGGGGTTAAAAGAGAAAGAATTGAGAAAAGCATTTCTTTCCAAAGAAGAAATGAAGCAGAGAACAGAATAAAAAGAACAATTTGAAAGAACCGTTGTATTTCGAAAATAGAAATGCAACGATTTTTATATTCCAATATTGAATACCATCGGAAAGAATAGGAATGGCCAGGTATCCCCCTGACGGGCTTATAAATGGATGCGCTGTCTGCTAATATAAAAGACAGGTACCAATAAGAGAAAAGTGAGGGAATTGAAGATGAAAAAGAGAATGCTTACCATTGCCGGAATGCTTCTGGCTTTGACGCTGGTCAGTGCAGGTATGACAATGACCGCATCCGCTGAAGGAGAAACGCTGGTTTACGGCAGTGGGGATTATACACGAATCAATCCGGCCATGGATGAACATGGAGAGATCAATATTCTGCTCTTCAATGGTCTGACAGCCCATGACGGCGACAATCAGGTAGTGCCATCCCTGGCGGAAAGCTGGGAATTTGATGAAGACACAAATACTTATACATTTCATATGGTAGAAGATGCAAAGTGGCAGGATGGGGAGCCGGTGACAGCAGAGGATGTAAAGTTCACCATCGAGGCTATCATGGATCCGGAAAATGGATCTGAGAATGCACCAAACTATGAAGATGTGCAGGAAATCAACGTCATAGATGACCACACAATCGCGTTTCAGCTGGATGCTCCAAACGTGGCATTTCTGGACTACATGACTATGGCGGTACTGCCAAAGCATCTGCTGGAAGGGGAAGATATGCAGACTTCTGACTTTTTCCGCAACCCAGTGGGAACCGGACCATACAAGATCGAATCCTGGGATGAGGGACAGGCGATTACTCTGACAAAGAATGAAGATTACTTCAAAGGTGAGCCGAACATCGACACGATCGTGTTCAAAATCGTGACAGATGATAATGCAAAAGCACTACAGTTAAAGTCGGGAGAACTGGATCTGGCGCTGCTCACACCGAAGGATGCGGCCACCTTTGCGGATGATGATGCCTACACCTGTTATGATATGAAGACTTCCGATTATCGTGGAATCATGTTTAACTTTGCCAATGAATACTGGCAGAAGAATAAAGATCTGATTCCAGCAGTCTGCTACGGAATCGACCGGGAAGCAATCATTCAGGCTGTTTTACTGGGACAGGGCATGCCGGCCTATGGACCGCTTCAGAGAAATATCTATAATAATGAGGATGTGGAGCACTACGATTACAATCCGGAAAAGGCAAAAGAAGTCATGGAAAGTAATGGCTGGGAAATGGCTGATGACGGATTCTACCACCGGGATGGAGAAAAAGCCGGATTTGTGATCAGTGTCGGTGCCGGCGATCAGGTACGTGTGGACATTGCCCAGATCGCAGCCCAGGAATTAAAAGAGATCGGCATGGATGTGACGGTGGAGATTCCAGCACAGGTAGACTGGGGCGGACAGATGAGTTATCTGATCGGATGGGGAAGCCCATTTGATGCAGATGATCACACCTACAAAGTATTTGGTACAGATAAGGGAGCAAACTATTCCAGCTATTCCAATGAAAAGGTAGATGAATATCTGACAGAAGCCAGAGAGTCCAGCGATCCGGAAGTCAGAGCGGAAGCTTATGACAAGTTCCAGGTAGAACTGGCAAATGATCCGGCTTACGCATTTATCTGCTATATTGATGCCAATTATGTAGCAGACAGTGACATTCACGGAATTGATCCGGATACTGTTATGGGTCATCACGGAGTTGGTATTTTCTGGAATGTTGCAGACTGGACAATGGAAGAATAATAACCAGAAAGTGTAAAGGGGTACAGATAGTGCCCCTTTTTCGCACGATCAGAAAAAGGACAGAAATGGAACAATTATTAGAAGTAAAAAATCTTTCCGTCAGTATTGACAGTCCTGCCGGAGAAGTGCAGGCAGTAAGGGATGTGTCTTTTTCTTTGAAAAAAGGAGAAGTGCTGGCGATTGTAGGAGAATCAGGATGTGGAAAAAGCATGCTGTGTAAAAGCATCATGAAGCTGCTTCCGCCAAGTGCCAGAATCAAAAACGGAAGCATAAGTGTCTGCGGACAGGACATCACATGCAGCCGGGAAAAAGAAATGCAGAATCTAAGAGGAAAGGTCTTTTCCATGATCTTTCAGGATCCACTGACGGCATTAAATCCGACCATAAAAATCGGAAAACAGATCGCAGAAGCCGTGTTGGTTCATCATAAAACATACACCAGAGACGAAGTGTATCAGAAAGTACTGGAGCTTATGGAACTGGTGGGAATCTCTCATCCAAAAGAACGGTATCATCAGTATCCATGGCAGTTTTCCGGTGGAATGCGTCAAAGATGTGTCATGGCAATTGCGCTGGCGGCAGATCCAGATATCCTGTTTGCCGATGAGCCGACAACAGCGTTGGATGTGACGATACAGGCACAGATTCTGGATCTTCTGCGGGAAATACAAAGGAAGCTGGGGACAGCTACCATACTGGTGTCCCATGATCTGGGTGTAGTAGCCCGGGTAGCAGACCGGGTTGCTGTGATGTATGCGGGAAAAATCGTAGAGATCGGAACAGCGGAAGAAGTATATTATGATCCAAGACATCCATATACCTGGGGACTGATGAAGTCTCTGCCGGCTTTTGCAAAAGGAAAAGAAAGTCTGTATACCATTCCGGGAATGCCTCCGACATTGATCAATCCACCAAAAGGCGATGCATATGCCAGCCGGAATGAATATGCCTTAAATATTGATTATGAGGAAATGCCGCCTATGTTCCAGATCACAGATACTCATTATGCGGCTACCTGGCTGTTAGATCCGAGGGCACCTCAGATAGAAACTCCAATAGGGGGACGAAAGCTTTGAAAAATGAAGTACTTATAGATGTCAGACATCTCACCCATATGTTTCAGCTGACAAAAAAGATCAAAGTACGTGCAGTGGATGATGTCTCTTTTCAGATTTATAAAGGAGAAATTTTCGGACTGGTAGGAGAATCCGGTTCCGGAAAATCTACGGTAGCCAGATGTCTTATGAATATTTACCAGCCGACAAAAGGGGAAATCTGGTATAAAGATGATAATGTCTGTGATAAGAAAGAAGTGCGAAAAAACAAGAAAATGCTGCAGACCAGACGCCAGATGATTTTTCAGGATTCTGCATCCAGCCTGAATCAGAAAATGAAAGTGGCAGATATCATAACAGAGCCTCTGAAAATTCAGCATATCACTCCGAGAAGAGGAAGTCTGCGGAAAGAAGCGGCATTTCAGATGGAATACGTAGGACTGGATGAAAGCTTTCTGGATCGTTATCCTTCAGAATTGTCAGGAGGACAGCGTCAGCGTGTAGCGATTGCCAGATCCTTAAGCATGGAGCCGGAATTTCTGGTGGCAGATGAACCGATTGCTTCCCTGGACGTATCGATACAGGCACAGATTGTGAACCTGTTTCGCCATTTGCAGGAAGAACACGGGTTTACCTTTCTGTTTATCGCCCATGATCTGGCCATGGTAGAATATCTCTGCGACAGGGTGGGAGTAATGTATCAGGGAAGACTGGTAGAACTGGCAGATGCAGAAGAATTATTTGCCAATCCGATACATCCTTATACACAGACGTTATTGTCGGCAATACCTGTTCCGGATCCGATCAGGGAAAGAAAACGGGTGCTGCGGACATTCGATGGAGAGGGACTGGAAAACAGTGAATGGACAGAAGTCACGCCGGGACATTTCGCATTGCTCTCACATACCGGATCCGGGAAAGGAGTACGGTCATGAAACAGAAAAAAATGGCATATTACGGAAAAAAAGTTCTGATTTTTCTTTTTTCGGTACTGATATTGTCCATCACTGTATTTTATGTAGCCCGTCTGGCACCGGGAGATCCGCTGGTTTCTTATTATGGGGAACGGTCAGAAAAAATGAGTCCGGAAGAACGGGAATGGGCTATGGAAAAGCTGGGGCTGAATGAGCCGATATCGGTGCAATATGTAAAATGGGTAAAAAATGCCCTGCACGGAAATTTTGGAATTTCTTTTAAATATAAGCAGGATGTAACAGAAGTCATTGGGGGAAGGATCGGAAATACTCTGCTGTTGGGAGGAATTGGATTTTTGTGCATATTTGCAGGTTCTCTGCTGCTGGGAATTGTGTGTGCCTGGCAGGAAGATAAGATGGCAGACAGGATTCTCTGTAAGCTGGGGACCATATCCAGCTGTATTCCGGAATTCTGGATTGCCCTGGTACTGATTCTGATTTTTTCTGTAAATCTGAAATTGTTGCCGAGCAGTGGCGCTTACAGTACCGGGAATGCAGGAAACATCGGAGACCGGGCACTGCATCTGGTGATGCCGCTGACGATCGTGATCCTGGAACATCTGTGGTACTATGCCTATATGATTCGAAACAAGATTCTGGAAGAAGTGAGGGCAGATTATGTGCTGCTGGCAAAGGCAAAGGGGCTGAACAAGAAAAAAATTATGTTTCGTCACTGTATAAGAAACGTGATGCCGGCATACCTCAGCATCATGGCAATAGCAGTACCTCATGTACTTGGGGGAACTTATGTGGTAGAAAGTGTATTTTCCTATCCGGGAATAGGAGCACTGTCTTATGAAAGTGCCAGATACCATGATTATAATCTGTTGATGCTCCTTTGTATGATGTCAGGAATTCTGGTTATTTTCTGTAATATTGTCAGCCAGACCATCAATGAACAGATTGATCCGCGCATGAGAGCAGAAGAAATCACAGAGCAGTCGGAGGTGGTGGAACAATGACAGAGAGAGCGTTTGAACTAACCGGTATTCGCAGTATACAGGAGACAGTTCCGGAGAAAAAGAAAAAATGGTATCAGGGAAAACCAATGGTTTCCGTGGCAATACTGCTCCTTATTGTATTGGGGTGTGTATGTGCAGAGTGGATCATGACGAAAGATCCTACTTATATGGATCTGCTGAATTATAATAAAGCACCGGACAGAGAGTTTTTATTTGGAACGGATACGATGGGAAGAGATATTTTTTCCATGATCTGGTATGGAGGCCGGATTTCACTGATCATAGGTGGACTTTCTACCGTGATTTCCACGTTGATAGCGGTGATTGTCGGTGCATTCAGTGGAATGGCACCGGCCTGGCTTGATGAGGCGATCATGCGTTTTACAGAAATTTTCTTAAGTGTACCATCGCTGTTGTTGATTATTCTGCTGCAGGCAATTATGGGAAAAGCGACTGTGCTCAGTCTCTCCTTTGTGATCGGAGTGACCAGCTGGACCAGTATTGCCAAAGTGGTACGTACAGAGGTGCGCCAGATTCGCAACAGTGAGTTTGTGATTGCATCCAGATGTATGGGAGGCGGTTTTTTCCACATCTTATGGAAGCATCTGGCACCAAACTTCTTCTCAGCTATTATGTTTATGGTCATCATGAATGTAAGAACGGCCATGATGTCAGAGGCCACCTTAAGCTTTATGGGAATCGGGCTTCCGGTAGAGATTATTACCTGGGGAAGTATGCTGTCACTGGCAGAAAAGGCTCTGATGACAGGTTCCTGGTGGATCATACTGATTCCGGGATTGTTTCTGGTGGTGACAGTACTTTGTCTGACGAATATAGGAAATGCCTGCAGACAGCAGGCAAATCGCAGGGAAAGTAATCTGTAAAAAGCAAATCAGGATTCGGATTCGTAAGGCACCACCACGGTATGTGGATAGGCAAAATCCAGAACCGGGTCTTCATGAAAATGATGAATCAGTTCTTTACGGATGTCACTGCAGGCAGTGAAGTTTTCTTCGATGGTGGCTGTTACCACACTGGCCCGCAGGGTTATCCCACTGGCTCCAAGCGCACTGACTAAGATCTTAGTCGGTTCAGCCTGGGGCTTTTTTGCTGCCTTTACAAGAGGATGTGAGTCAATGATCTGAGAGAAAACCTCGCAGGCATGATCCAGATCAGACTCATAGGTAATCTCAATATCCAGGAAATTGGAATTCACAGAATTCTCATCAAAATAGCTGTTGTCAATGACACAAAGATCCATTTTGGCATTTGGTACGATGACACTGCTGTTATTATAAACATTTCGGATAATCGTATTACGTAGATTGATGGACTGAATATATCCGGTAATCTGCACTCCGTCAATCGTTACATTTACACGGTCTCCAATATCAAAAGGCTTGAAAAAGGTAAGAATAAAGCCATGTACGATATTGGATAAACCTTCCTGAAATACAAAGCCCAGCACCACAACCAACAGAGAAGATGACATCAGGATAGAATTGTAAAAGCTGGCCATGGCATCGGACAGGCTGCCGATCTGGATCAGAAAAAAGATGATGATCAGCGCCTGGAGAACACCCTTCAGAAAATTGGTATGCAGATTGTTTTTCTTCTTAAAATAGTCAAAGCAAAAATTTACGATACGTATTGTCAGAAGCATCAGAATTACCAGAAGCAGTGCCTTGAACAGGTTGGATGACCACAAAACTTTGAAGGTCTGGGGAAGTTGTTTTATAAAATGGGACAATAGAAATCTCCTTTCCGGTATGATGTTATGTAGCTGATTTTATTTTCCTATTCTATATCCAACAGGGAAGATTATGCAAGAGGAAAAGAATTTTTAAAAGATATTTGAAGGATATTCCATATGGAGATAATCTCATTCCAAAAAGGAATGCATAAATTATCCCCCTGGGTGGGTTGGAGGAGAAAACAAATTTTGCTAAACTTTTATTCGAAAATAAATGAAGAAAGAACGAAAACAGATGAATCATTATGTGTTGAAAAGAATGATACAACTGATTCCGATTTTGTTTGCCATCACATTTCTTTCCTATGGGATGATGCGGATTGCCGGAAGTGATGTGGTGACACAGAAAATGGAGAATACGGGAACGGTTGTTTCAGATGAAGTACTGAATGCGGCAAGAGAACAGCTGGGGCTGGACAAGCCTTTCCTGACTCAGTATGCGGTATGGCTGGGAAAATTGCTGAGAGGAGATATGGGAAACAGTTATGTGTCAGGAAAGCCGGTATTTGCTACCTTTATTTCTAAGCTTCCGGCTACGCTGCTGTTGACGGCTGTTTCCATTGTTATGACTATTATCATATCGGTTCCACTTGGAGTCCTGGCAGCTGTAAAACAGAATTGTGTGACGGATTATGTGATCCGGTTTTTCAGTTTTATCGGAAACAGTCTGCCGAATTTTTTTGTATCTCTGATTTTGATGTATGTACTGGCAATCAGGCTGAGATGGTTTCCTGTAATCGCAAAAGATGTCAGTCTGAAAAGCGTGGCCATGCCGGCGATCACTCTGGCAATTGCCATGTCAGCAAAATATCTTCGGCAGGTACGTGCAACGGTGCTGGATGAACTGAGCAAAGACTATGTGGCAGGTGCCAGAGCAAGGGGGATAAGATTTTCTGTTACATTATGGAAAAGTGTTATGAAAGCTTCACTTGTGACCATCCTTACTCTGTTGATGCTTTCCGTGGGAAATCTGCTGGGCGGTACTGCGATTGTAGAATCGATCTTTATGTGGGACGGTGTGGGAAAGATGGCTGTGGATGCCATATCCATGCGTGATTATCCGATTATTCAGGCATATGTGATGTGGATGGCCATTATTTACGTGGCAGTGAATCTGCTTACAGATTTATCCTATCGTTTCCTGGATCCGAGAATTCGACTGGGAGGCGATGAAGTATGACAAATACAGAAAAGAAACAGGTGACTGTCAGAACACAGAAGATCAGAAAGAGTCATATTCGCCAGAAACTGATCTTTTTCCTGGTACTGGCGGTACTATTAATTCTGGCGGCTGCTTTTTCCGACCGGCTCTGTCCATATGATCCGAATGCACAGGATCTGACAAGTGCCATGCAGCCACCAGGTCCGGCGCATCTGATGGGGACGGATACCTATGGAAGAGATATGCTGTCCAGAGTCATCAGTGGCGCACGGGCCAGCATCTTTTCCACCTTTATACTGGTGGCAGTGATCTCTGTGCTTGGAACCGCAGTCGGTGTGCTGTGTGGATATTTTGGCGGAATCGTGGATTCACTGATGATGCGGATATCGGATATCTGTCTTGCATTTCCAGGACTGGTATTTGCCATGGCAGTTGCGGCTGTCCTGGGCGGTGGAATACAGAATGCGGTGATAGCTCTGGCTGTGATCAGCTGGCCGAAATATTCCCGTATTGCCAGAAGTCAGACACTGGCATTAAAAAATGTGCCATACATTCATGCGGCTATTCTGGCCGGGGATTCAGCCGGTCAGCTGATGATCAGCCATATTTTGCCTAATATGCTGGGACCGGTGCTGGTGACTGCCATGCTGGATATAGGAACGATGATGATGGAACTGGCCGGGTTGTCATTTCTGGGACTCGGTGCTCAGATCCCGACGGCGGAGTGGGGCAGTATGATGAGCACAGGAAGAAGCATGCTTCAGACTTATCCGTGGGTAGTACTTTCCCCGGGAATTGCTATTTTTCTATCGGTAGTAATTTTTAATCTTCTGGGAGATACTGTGCGTGATTATCTGGATCCGAAAAACAGTCATTTTGGAAGATCATAATTTATGAAGAAAAAGGAGAGAAACATGAAGACAAAAAAAGTGATTGCAATGGCACTGATGCTTGGTCTGGCATGCAGCCTGTCTGTGGGAGCTGTATCAGCAGAAGACAAAAAAACATTTGTATTCGGAGACACCACATTTAATGCGGAAAATGAAGAGGCTGATGTAAATCCGCAGAATACTTATGCAGGCTGGGCCTGTATCCGTTATGGAATCGGTGAAACGCTGTTTCAATATTCTGATGATATGGAAATTGAACCATGGATTGCGAAAGAATTTGAAAATGTAGATGAACTGACCTGGAAGATCACGTTGAATGACGGCGTTGTTTTTTCCAATGGCCGTGCCTGTGACGGGGAAGCGGTAAAGGAAAGCCTGGAAGATCTGATTGCTCATCATGAAAGAGCAGCAGGAGATCTGTGCATTGATTCGATTGAGGCAGACGGAAACACGATTACCATCAAGACGACAGAGCCAAAGCCGGCACTGATCAACTATCTTTGTGATCCTTATGGATGCATTATTGATGTAGAAGCCGGAATTACGGATGATGGGATTGTGATCGGAACAGGTCCGTTTGTGGCAACGGAACTGGTCACAGATGATCACCTGGAACTGGTAAAGAATGAGAATTACTGGAATGGTGATGTAAACGTGGATGAAGTCACAGTTCGTACGATTTCTGATGGTGATACGCTGGCGTTTGCGCTGCAGGCAGGGGAAGTGAATGCAGCTTACGGTATGGCGTATGCAAGCTATCCGTTATTTGAAAATGAAGATTTTACCTTTACCAGTACACCGACCAGCCGGGCATTTTATGCATGGATGAACTTTGAAAGTCCGGTTACTTCTGATCCGGCAGTTCGACAGGCTATTGCTATGGGAATTGATAAAGACAGCTTTGTATCAGTATTACTGAATGGTTACGGTTATCCGGCAGTGGGAGCATTCCCGGATACATTTTCATTTGGCGGACAGAATCTGACCACAGAAAGCTATGACCCGGAAGGCGCGAAGCAGGTGCTGGAAGACGCAGGATGGATAGATACGGATGGAGATGGAATAAGAGAAAAAGATGGACAGGATCTGGTAATCCGCTGGCTGACTTATCCAAGTCGTCAGGAGCTGCCACTGCTGGCAGAGTCAGCGCAGGCAACGCTGAAAGAGATTGGTATGGATGTTCAGGTAAACTGTACTTCAGATAATAATACGATTCGTAAAGATCCAACCCTGTGGGATGTGTATGCAAGTGCAATGGTGACTGCGCCTACCGGTGATCCACAGTATTTCTTTACCTCCTGTGCACTGGATTCTTCGGTATCCAATAATGGACATTATCACAGTGACAGACTGGAAGAACTGGCAGCTGAGATGGAAAAGGAATTTGATACAGACAAGAGAAGTGATCTGGGGATTGAGATGCAGCAGACAGTGCTGGATGATCATGCATATGTATTCTGTTCTCATCTGAAAATGAGCATGATTATGCAGTCCAATGTGACCGGACTGGTGGCGCATCCATGTGATTATTATGAATTGACAGCAGATCTGGATATCAATTAGAAATGACGGGGTATGTTACAGAATATGTGTGAAAAAATACTGAAATACGATTCCGTAGAGGTGTCCTTTGGCGAAAAAGTCGTAGTGTCAGATGTCAGCTTTTCGCTGAGACAGGGAGAGATCCTTGGCCTGGTGGGCGAATCAGGGAGTGGAAAAAGTACTCTGATCAAAGCTGCCATGGGACTTCTTGGAACAAACGGAATGGTAACCAAAGGGGATATTTTGTATAAAGGACAGAATATTCTGGATATATCAGAAAAAGAAAAAAGGCGAATCAGGGGAGCTCAGATCGGCATGATTTTTCAGGACGCGGGGGCTTCCCTGTGTCCGATTCGGACCATCGGGGAGCAGATTTATGAAAGCATGCGTGCGCACAGAAAAATAAGCAAGAACGAGGCGAAAAACCACGCCATGGAATTATTTGAAAAGCTGCATTTTAAGGATGGAAAACGAGTGTGGGACAGTTATCCGTTTGAATTGTCCGGTGGAATGAATCAAAGAGCCGGAATCGCAATTGCCATGTTGATGAATCCGCCAATCCTGTTTGCAGATGAACCAACCAGTGCACTGGATGTGACCGTACAGAGACAGGTCATAAATGAAATGCTCCATCTGAGAGAATTGTTCGGAACTTCCATCATCATTGTGACACATGATCTGGGAGTGGTAAAGGCGATGGCTGATACAGTTCTGGTACTGAAGGATGGAAAAAAAGTGGAATATGGAAAAGCAGAGGAGGTCCTGAACGATCCGCAGGATGCCTACACACAGAAATTATTATCTGCGGTTCCGGTATTACGGAGGTCAGTCAATACATGAGTATCATTTTGGAAGCAGAACATCTAACTAAAATTTTCAGAAAAAAAGGAAGCGCTCCATTAAAAGCTGTAGATGATATCAGCTTTCAGTTAAAAGCGGGAGAAACGCTGGGAATAGTGGGAGAATCAGGATCTGGGAAAAGCACACTGGCAAAATTGCTGACAAGGTTAACAGATCCCACATCAGGAACCCTGAAATATGAGGGAAAAGACATTACCATGTTAAAAGGCAATGGACTGAGAGAACTATATGGAAACATCCAGATGGTATTTCAGGATCCGGTGAGCTCATTTGACCCGAGACGTACTCTGGGAGATGGGATTGGAGAGAGCCTGCGCAATCGAGGAATGAAAAAGGAAGAGATTCAGAAACGGGTGGAAGAGGTACTGGAGCAGGCAGGGCTGGATCCACGATTTGCAGCCAGATATCCCCATGAGGTCAGCGGTGGGCAGTGTCAGAGGGCAGCCATAGCCAGAGCACTGGCTGTGGAACCGAAAATGCTGATCTGCGATGAAGCCACCAGCGCCCTGGATGTGACAATTCAAAAGCAGATCATGGAGCTGCTGCAGAAATTAAAGGAACAACATGGTCTGTCATTTGTTTTTATCTGCCATAATCTGGCACTGGTGCAGATGTTCTGTGACAGAGTTCTGGTATTATATGAGGGCAGAATAGTCGAAAGTGGCACACCAGATGAGATCATTCAGTCTCCAGGAGAAGTATATACAAAAAAACTGATAGAGTCTGTGTTTGAATAAGACTGCGAAAAACAGCAGAGAAGGAATACCGCAGGCAGAGTGGAAGTAACAGTTCCGTTTTCTGGAATTGGTGTTGATCTTTGATAGTTGGTATCATATAATGAAAGTATTACCAAGGCTGGCATAACGGGAGGATGATATCATGAAGAAATGGAAGAGAGCGCTGCTCATACTGGCACTATTGATTAGCTTTGTCATTGCAGTTCCTGTCACGGGTATGGCAGCAGCAAAATATTATGTGACAACGACGACGGTCAATGTCAGAAGCGGTCCTGGAACGAATTATCGGAGAGTATTGCTGCTTCCGGAAAAAGAAGCAGTGAAAGTGACTGGCAGCACAAAGTATTGGTACAAAGTAGAATATCAGAACTACTATCAGCAAAAGTATCGTGGCTATATATCCAAAAGCTATCTGAAATCTGCCGATATCTATAAGACATCAGCAAGTTTGAACCTTCGCAGAGGAACCAGCACGAATACAGGAAAAGCGACTACCATTCCAAAAGGAGCAAAAGTAATTATAACGGACACCTATACAGGAGACTGGTACCGGACAGTATATTATGCTTCGAACGGAAATATCTACAGAGGATATACCCATCAGAACTATCTGAGAAAAGATGGGGCAAAGAAGGGAAATTATATCACAACCGATGATGTTTATATGCATCGTAAGCCGTCTATGACATCTACGAATATTCTGGTAGTGCCAAAGGGACGTACGGTAAAGGTGACGAAGATGACCAATGGAAAATGGTATTACTGTACTTACAAGGCATCGAATGGCAGAACCTATAAAGGCTATATTTCCAATGTATGCCTGAAGAAAAAATAAGAGCAGGAGAAAACAAGAGAATGAATCAGTCATTTGACTATAATATTGTTCTGATCGGATTTATGGGTACCGGAAAATCTACCATATCAGAATATATGAAGCAGAAGTTTGGTATGGAAGTGATCGAGATGGATCAGATTATCGCACAGCGTCAGGGAATGACCATATCGAAAATCTTTGAAACCTACGGAGAAGAATATTTCCGGGAGCTGGAGACAGATCTTCTGATTGAGCTGCAGTCCAGAAAGAATCTGATCATATCCTGTGGCGGCGGTGTTCCCATGAAAGAACGAAATGTGGCTGAGATGAAGAAAAACGGAAAAGTAGTACTTTTGACTGCCACGCCTGAGACGATTCTGAAAAGGGTACGGAACAATCACGACCGCCCTCTTCTGGAAGGCAGAAAAAATGAAGCGTATATTTCTGAACTGATGGAAAAACGAAGAGCAAAATACGAGGCGGCAGCCGATATACAGGTTGCAACGGATAACAGAAATAAGCAGCAGATCTGTGATGAAATGGTAAAGAAACTTAGAGAATCAGAGAAGTCATAAGAGGCAGTGAACGATACGATTATAAAAGCGACAGGAAAAAGTGGAATATCCGATAAGGGGTATTCCACTTTTTGGCTGTCTAAGAAAAGAACTTTTCTTTGATATGCGCTACCGGCATACCCTGTCCGGTCCAGAGGCGAAAGGCTTCTGCACCCTGGTACAGCAGCATATACAATCCATTGAAAGTACTGCATCCTCTTGCTGCGGCTTCTTTCATAAGGAGAGTCTCCCGTGGATTATAGATCACATCTGATACGATCAGACCTTCGTGAAGTCCGCTCAGATCGGCCAGTGGGCAGTTCTCTGTATGTGGAGCCATGCCAACGGAAGTACCATTGGTCAGAATGGCGCTGTCAGATAACTGATGCCTCATCTCGGTGGCATCTGCCAGATCGTACAGAGAAGCCCGGCAATGTGTCTCAGCATTGATGGTATCTACCAGCTTCTGTCCCCGTTCCCAGGAACGGCCATGACGGTTGAAGATGGCGATCTCTTTTACTCCATCCAGAGCAGCCTGAACCGCAATAGCAGTAGCAGCGCCACCGGCACCAAGCAGGGTCATTTTTTTACCGATAATATCGTGTCCGGCTTCCCGTACAGCCTGCATATAGCCGATGCCGTCGGTATTGTGGCCAATCAGACGACCGTGATCGTTGACCACCGTGTTGACTGCACCAATCATGGAAGCAGCCGGAGAGAGTTCATCAGAAAGTGCACACATTGGTACCTTGGCCGGCATAGTGCAGTTGAAGCCACGGACATTCAGCAGACGGAGAGCCTTTACTGCGTCATCCATTTCAGATTCTTTAATATCAAAACATAAATACGCATAGTCCAGATTCAGCTCCTGAAAAGCTTCATTGTGCATGGCAGGAGAGATACTGTGAGAAACCGGACTGCCGATCAGGCAGATCAGCTGTGTTTTACCTGTAATAGACATGGAACAATCCTCCTTAATACAAAT
This sequence comes from uncultured Marvinbryantia sp., assembly GCA_934408725.1. GTDB lineage: Bacteria > Bacillota > Clostridia > Lachnospirales > Lachnospiraceae > Marvinbryantia. The sequence goes on along the minus strand of CAKRVB010000011.1, from coordinate 15,247 downwards.
TCATTGTCTTTTAGTCTATCATGCGACTGGAAAAGTGTCTATAGAAATCAAAAAGCAGATATGGTAGAATGAGACTATTCAAAGTCATGAAACTTTGAACATAACAGGAGAGAGCATATGAGTACAACAGTAAAGATAGGAACCTGCGTATTAGGAGAGGGTATGCCGAAGATCTGCGCCCCGATTGTAGGAAGAAGTATAGAAGAGATTTGCAGACAGGCGGAAGATGTGAAAAAAGCACGGCCGGATATGGCTGAGTGGCGTATGGATTTTCTGGATGGAATTGAAGAGGAACAGATCCAGAGTGAAGCCCTGAAGAGAGTAAGTGAACTGCTGGATGGTTTGCCACTGCTTTGCACTTTTCGCACAAAAGCAGAAGGTGGGGAAAAAGAGGTCGCAGTAGGTACCTATCAGACGATTAATGAAAGAGCGATCAGGAGTGGACTGGCTGATGCGATAGATGTGGAATTCTTTTTGCCGGAGAAGACAGTAAAGGAATTAATTGCAGACGCAAAAGCCCATCAGATTACCGTAATTGGCTCCAATCATGATTTTCAGAAAACCCCAAAAAAGCAGGAGATTGTTTCCAGACTTTGTCAGATGCAGCAGCTGGGAATGGATGTGGCTAAGATGGCAGTTATGCCGCAGAGTGAGAAAGATGTACGCATGCTTTTAGAAGCCACCGCAGAGATGAAAGAACAGCATCCACATACTCCAGTGATCACTATGTCCATGGGGAAAATGGGAGTCTTAAGCAGAATGGCCGGTGAGCTGTTTGGCTCGGCACTTACCTTTGGAACCGTAGGACAGGCTTCTGCACCGGGACAGATTCCAGTGGAAGAACTGCGAAAGATATTGGAGATGCTGCATACATCGTAAAACAAAATCAAATTTTATATTGACAACGAAGTTCATATACGTTAAAATGACAACAACTAATAAAAGTTAGATAACACTAATAAAAAAACAAAACCTTCTCCACCACGAGGATAAGAACGCTGTTGTGGGAAGGTTTTTTAAAAACGAATAGTTAGCATGAACTAACTGAAAGGAGCGCGTATATGAGTATCGTAATTATTGGTGGAAATGAATGTATGGAATGTCGTTATCGTGAGATCTGTAAGAAAAACGGATATAAGGCAAAGGTATTTACAAAGGAAAAAGGAGCCATCCGTAAGAAACTGGGATGTCCAGATCTGATGGTGCTGTTCACCAATACGGTATCTCATAAGATGGTCAACAGCGCAACACAGGAAGCAAAGAGAATGGAGATTCCAATTCTCCATATCCACAGCAGCAGCTCCGCAGCTCTGCAGCAGGGGTTGGAAGAATATGCAGCCAATGCAGCAATGTAAGCGCTGGAGTAAAGGTTTGTACCTTTCTTAAATTATGAAATTATATGAGTATAAAGAAAAGAATCGGGAGGGGAGCCCGGTTCTTTTTTCTTCCTTTTATGAGTGGACAGAGTATGGTATAATAAATAAATTAAAATGTGCGAGGAAAACAAAATGAAGAAATTAATATCATGGAATGTGAATGGACTGCGTGCCTGTGTGCAGAAGGGCTTTACCGAATATTTTAAAGAAGTGAATGCGGATATTTTCTGCATCCAGGAGAGCAAATTACAGGAAGGACAGATTGATTTTGCACCGGAAGGATATCATGCCTACTGGAATTATGCAGAAAAGAAGGGGTACTCTGGAACGGCTATATTTACAAAGGAAGAGCCATTATCCGTAGCTTATGGAATCGGCATCGAAGAACACGATCATGAGGGACGCGTCATCACGCTGGAATTTGATAATTTTTATATGGTGACAGTCTATACACCAAACTCTCAGAATGAACTGGCCAGACTTCCGTATCGTATGAAATGGGAAGATGATTTTCTGGGCCATCTGAAGAATCTGGAAAAGACCAAACCAGTTATTTTTTGCGGAGATCTGAATGTGGCTCACAAAGAAATCGATCTGAAAAATCCAAAAACCAATCGGAAAAATGCAGGCTTTACCGATGAAGAACGGGAAAAGTTCACCAATGTGATCAACGCCGGATTCATTGATACCTATCGCTATTTCTATCCGGATCAGGAAGGCATCTATTCCTGGTGGTCCTATCGCTTCAAAGCCAGAGAAAAGAATGCCGGATGGCGTATTGACTATTTCTGCGTATCTGAAAGCCTGAAAGAGAAACTGAAGGGAGCATCCATTCATACAGAAGTGTTCGGATCCGATCACTGTCCGGTGGAACTGGATATAGAGGTGTAAAAAGCCATTGGTGACGGTGTTTTCCGGCTTTTCTATTGTTCCGTCTGCAACGGAGGGAAAAAGGGGGTATAATTTGTCGAGCGATTCTGTTTGTAAAAGTAAGGCTTCTGTGTTAAGGTTAGTGTACGTTTCGAGGAATGTCTAAGATCTTGCCATTCGGCATTTATTCCACAAAATGTAAAAATAATTTCAGAAGGAGCATTTGCTTATGACAGAAAAAGAAAGCAAAGAATTGCGACAGAAGCAGGAAAATGAGATTTTGCGTGAGATTAACGGAGAAGAAGAGGTAGAATATGGCCTGATCAATGATTACATGTTTCGAGCCGTATTTCAGACTTCCGAAGATGCATTGAGAGGACTGCTCAGTGCCTTATTGTACATACCGGAAGAGGAGATATTATCCTGCCTGATTTGCAATCCAATCATACTGGGTGATGCCATTGATGAGAAGACTTGTATTTTGGATATTCGTGTGTTGCTGAATGGTAACAGGCAGATTAATCTGGAAATGCAGATGGGCTCGGTAGAGAACTGGACAGACCGTTCCGTGTTCTATCTGTGCAGGATGTTCACAGATATGAAAAAAGGCCTGGACTACACGCAGACAAAGCCATCCATTCATATCGGAATCATGATGAAATCTCCGATACCGGAAGATGCTGCATTTTACAATGAATATGCATTGAAAAACCGTAGAACCGGATATGAATTCACTGGAAAAATCGCACTTCACGTGTTAGACTTATCTTGTCTGGAACAGGTGCCTGAGGAAGAACGAAACAGTGCGTTGTACCACTGGGCCTGTGTATTTAAAGCGAAAACATGGAAGGAGGTTCTTGCGATGGCAGAACAGTCAGAATCCATAAAAAAAGCGGTTGTCACTTTACGTGAATTATCAGAAGATGAAAAAATACGCCTGCAATGTGAGGCCAGAGAACGCTACCAGATGGACTGGCAGAGTTCCATGAGAACAAGCAGAGAAAAGGGACGAGAAGAAGGCAGAGAATCTGGACTTAGGGATGGCAAATTACAGAATGCACGCAAAGTAACCCTGGCATTGATGGAAAGAAAAATGCCTTTGGAAGAGATTGCTCAGATTGTGGGGATGGATGAACGGATTATCCGTGAATGGATAGCAGAGAAATAAGATTGTAAAACGGTAGTCCATTGGTGACGGTGGCGATAACATTTAGTAAAGAAAATATTTTTGTGTAACAGTTCAGCCTTTTAGCTGGACTGTTACTGGAAATGTGCAGGCAGTAGTGAATTAGCTTGCTATTTTCCAGAAAACCCACTATAATCAACACCAGAATAAATAAAAAAAGGAGAACAATTATGGCACAGAATCCGATTGTTACCATCACTATGAATAACGGTGATGTAATGAAAGCAGAGCTGTATCCGGAAATTGCACCGAATACTGTAAATAATTTTATCAGTCTTGTAAAGAAGGGCTTTTATGATGGCCTGATCTTCCATCGTGTGATCAATGGATTTATGATCCAGGGTGGATGCCCACAGGGAACCGGTATGGGTGGTCCAGGATACTGCATCAAGGGAGAATTTGCAGACAACAGATTCCAAAATGATCTGGCACATACACCGGGGGTATTATCTATGGCAAGAGCTATGCATCCAAACTCAGGGGGATCTCAGTTCTTTATCATGCACAAGGCAGCTCCGCATCTGGATGGCTCTTATGCAGCATTTGGTAAAGTGATTGAAGGTATGGATGTGGTAAATAAGATCGCAGAAGTAGATACGGATTATAGCGACAGACCACTGGATGAGCAGAAGATCAAATCCATGACAGTGGAGACATTTGGAGTGGATTATCCGGAACCGGAAAAATGTTAAATCAGACGAGATATGTCGGGGATAAGAATATCCCCGGCATTTTTGTAAATACAAAAGAAGAACTGGAAGAAAAGTGGAAAGCGTATGGGATTCAGGCAGTGTATCTCACCGATCGGCCGGAAATTTTGCATAGAATAAACCAATTGGACGGAGCTGGTATTTATCTGGAGAGTCAAAATGGAGTTATTAGTTATGAAGCGAAATACATCTGGCAGATGTCTGATGAAGATGTACTTCCGGATCAAGTCTATATTTTAAAGGTCTGGCAGCGCCACATGCATCAGCCATGGCTGATCGCAGAGACAGAGCGTCTCAGCATCCGGGAATCTGTCATGGAAGATCTGGCATATTTCCAGAAGTTTTATGGGGAAGAGTGCGGTAATCCTGATGTGCAGCCACTATGTGAAGCGAAAGAACAGCTTCGCACCTATATCACTACCCGTTATCCACTTTTTGAGTACGGTCTCTGGACGATTGTGGAGAAAGCAACAGGCACCGTACTTGGCCGGGCTGGAATCGAGGAATTGCCGGAATGCTGTGAAGGTTTGTCAGGCGAACCAGAATTGTCTTATCTGATTGGAAAAGAATATCGGGGAAATGACTATGCTGCAGAAGCCTGCCAGGCGATCTTGCATTACGCAGCGGAAGAACTGGAGATGGACAGGATCTATCTAAGGACGTCCAAAGACAATTTCCCTTCTCAGAAACTGGCAGAAAAACTTAACCTGTTAAAGGTTGAATCTATAACTGAGTATAAAGATTTGCTATATTGCGGCTTATTGACTTTTGAAGAATAAGAGTATATCATTTAACCCATACAAAACCTATTAAGAAATAGGACGATATCACTGGAGTGCAGGGCGCGCAGCAATCCTTGATATCCTGAAAAAACGAACATATTTCAGAGAGAAAAAAGGAGATTGGAATTATGAAAAGAGTACTTGCATCCATCGCAGCAGCAACATTAACCCTGGCACTGGCCGTACCGGCAGCAGCAGAAGGAACCATTAAGATTGCAGCATCACCGACACCACATGCAGAGATCCTGGAAGCAGCAAAGAGCATTCTGGCAGACGAAGGATGGGATCTGGAAGTGACTGAGTTTGAAGATTACGTTCAGCCAAATCTGGTAGTAGAAAGTGGTGACTTTGATGCCAACTACTTCCAGCATGTACCATATCTGGAAAGCTTCAATGAAGAAAAAGGAACACATCTGGTAGATGCAGGTGATATCCACTACGAACCATTTGGAATCTATCCGGGAACCAAGAAGAGCCTGGATGAACTGGAAGACGGAGACACCATCGCAGTGCCAAATGACACGACAAACGAAGCAAGAGCACTGCTTCTTCTTCAGGACAATGGCGTACTTACCTTAAAAGAAGGTGCGGGCCTGACAGCTACCGTAAATGATATTGAATCTACCACAAAAGATATCAAGATTCAGGAGCTGGAAGCAGCACAGGTACCAAGAGTATTGAATGAAGTAGCATTTGCAGTTATCAATGGTAACTACGCAGTAGAAGCAGGACTTTCTGTAGCAGATGATGCGATTGCATACGAAGCATCTGATTCTGAAGCTGCGAAGACCTATGTAAACATCATTGCAGTAAAAGAAGGAAATGAAAATAATGAAGGTATCGTAGCACTGGTAGATGCTCTGAAGTCTGATGAAATCAAAGATTTCATCAACGAAACATACAATGGTGCAGTTATTCCTTATGAACCATCTGAGGATACAGAAGACAGCACAGAAGCTGATACCGAAGAGACAACAGAAGCTGCATCTGAAGAGACAACAGAGGCAACGGAAACAGAGACAGACGCTCAGTAAGGAAAAGAAACCTGAAAATAGAGCATAGTAGGGCAGATGCAGGATTTTATCTTGCAACTGCCCTGTTTTTACGATAGAATAAAGCGTGTTGTAAAAAGACAGCAGGGAAGGGAGATTACATGGAGCCAATTATTAAAATAGAGCATCTGGATAAATGGTTTAAAGTAAAAGATATGGATGTACACGCCCTGGACGATATATCTCTCGATATTTATAAAGGAGAGATCTATGGCATTATCGGCATGTCCGGTGCAGGAAAGAGTACGCTGGTACGCTGCCTGAATTTCCTGGAGAAACCAACATCCGGAGATGTGATTATAGATGGCAGGAATCTGGCAAAGCTATCCAATAAGGAACTGCGTGCCACGAGAAAAGATATCGGCATGATTTTTCAGCATTTTAATTTGCTGATGCAGAGAAATGTACTGGACAACGTATGTTTTCCAATGGAACTGGCCGGAGTGAAGAAAAAAGAAGCCAGAAAAAAAGCACTGGAATATCTGAAGATCGTAGGACTGGAAGAAAAGGTAAAAGCTTATCCGGCACAGCTTTCCGGCGGACAGAAGCAGCGTGTAGCGATTGCCAGAGTGCTGGCCAGTGATCCAAAGATACTGCTCTGTGATGAAGCAACCAGTGCGCTGGATCCGCAGACCACCAAGTCCATACTACAGCTGTTAAAAGAGATCAATCAGAAGTATGGCATTACTATTGTGATCATCACTCATGAGATGGCGGTGGTACAGGAGATCTGCAGCCACGTAGCTATTATTGATCACGGTAAGCTGGCGGAGCACGGTCTGGTAAGCGATATCTTTACTGCTCCGAAGTCTAAAGAAGCGAAAAAGCTGATCTATCAGGGATATGAACATGTCAGCGAAATGAAGGGCAATCGCTGTGTGCGAATTGTATTTTCAGAGAATTCATCTTTTGAACCGGTAATCGGTAATATGGTATTATCATGCAAGGCACCGGTAAATATTCTGTATGCCAATACAACAGATCTGAACGGAGTGGCCAAGGGAGAGATGATTCTGCAGCTCCCGGAAGATATCGTGATCGGGGATCAGATGATAGAATATCTGAAAAAGGCAAAACTTGCAGTGGAGGTGTTAGAAGATTATGTGGGATAGTACTGTAATTATGATGATTGTACGGGGAATCGGAGAAACCTTATACATGACACTGACCTCAACCCTGCTGGGATATGTGCTGGGTCTGCCTATGGGTATTTTACTGGTAATCTGTGCGAAAGATGGCATACGTCCGAATGCTTTTGTTTATAAGATATTTGACCTGATTTCCAATATTCTCAGAAGTATACCGTTTCTGATTTTACTGATTCTGGTTATGCCGCTGACAGCAAAACTGGTAGGAAAAAGTTATGGATCCACAGCAACGATTGTACCACTGACCTTTGCCGCAGCACCGTATATTGCACGAATGGTAGAATCTTCTTTAAAAGAAGTAGACCGTGGTGTCATTGAGGCTGCACAGAGTATGGGGGCCAGTACATGGGAAATCGTATGGAAGGTTTATTTAAAAGAAGCCAGAACATCTCTGATTGTGAATGCAACCATTGCGACGGGAACGATTCTTGGTTATTCCGCTATGGCAGGAACTGTCGGCGGCGGCGGTCTGGGAGATATTGCCATCCGCTATGGATACTACCGCTATCAGGTGGATATCATGATTGTAACTGTCATTATTCTGGTACTTCTGGTACAGCTGTTTCAGAGCATTGGAATGCTGATATCCAGAAAGATGGACAAGAGAAGAATAGATTAATCATATGATACCAGGAGAGTGCGAAGTACAAAACATTCACAGGTATCATAGCTGGGGTTTTTGACTCCGACATCATACTATGAAGAAAACGAGGAAAAACAAGTGAAGAGAGCAAGTGGCATTTTGCTGCCAGTCAGCAGTCTTCCATCACCGTATGGAATAGGAACATTTTCAAAAGAAGCGTATAAATTTGTAGATTTTCTGGCAGCAGCAGGACAGACCTACTGGCAGATTCTTCCGCTGGGACCAACCAGCTACGGAGATTCGCCATATCAGTCTTTTTCCACATTTGCAGGGAATCCGTATTTTATTGACCTGGACGAACTGGTGAAGGAAAAGGTACTGACAAAGGCAGAATGTAAGGCTGCGGACTGCACTCATCATCCGAATTATGTGGAATATGGAGAACTATACGAGAAGCGGTTTGATTTGCTGAAAAAAGCCTATAAACGCAGTCATATTTCCGAAGAACCGGAATTTGGTAAATTTGTGGAGGCAAACAGAGAGTGGCTGAAAGATTATGCGCTGTTTATGACAATAAAAAAATGTTTTCACGGCGCATCCTGGCTGGAGTGGACAGATGATATCCGCCTGAGATGGGGATATTCGGTTGACTATTATTACAGCCAGTATCCGGAAGAGATTGAATTCTATGAATACCTTCAGTACAAGTTCAGACAGCAGTGGAAAAAACTGAAGACCTATGCCAATGAAAAAGGGATTCAGATCATCGGTGATATTCCGATTTATGTGGCGATGGACAGTGCAGATGCCTGGGCACATCCGGATCTGTTTCAGATGGATGAACAGCGCAAACCAAAGGGCGTTGCCGGATGCCCACCGGATGCTTTCTCTGATGATGGACAGCTCTGGGGCAATCCACTGTACAGATGGGAGTATCATCGCCATCAGAATTACGACTGGTGGGTCAGCCGTATGAAGCACTGTTATGAGCTTTATGATGTGGTGCGAATCGATCATTTCCGAGGTTTTGATGAATATTACTCTATTCCATATGGGGATAAGACAGCTGTGAATGGCCACTGGGAGAAAGGACCTGGTATGGAGTTGTTCCGTACTCTGGAGCAGCGTCTCGGGCATAAAGAAGTCATTGCAGAAGACCTTGGCATGATGACTGATACAGTACGCCAGCTGGTAAAAGACAGTGGTTATCCAAACATGAAGGTACTGGGATTTGCCTTTGATCCGACAGGAACCAGCGAGCATCTTCCTCACAATTATGAGAAGAACTGCGTCTGCTATACCGGAACACACGACAATGAAACCCTGATGCAGATGTATGACGGAATGAATAAAAAGACTTTGGCTTTTACTACCGATTATCTGAATAATGCCCATTCTACCAGAGATGAGATTAAATGGGACTTTATTCGTCTTGCCATGCTTTCTGTTGCAGATACCTGTATTGTGCCAATGCAGGACTATCTGGGGCTTGGACAGGAAGCAAGAATGAATTTTCCATCCACCACAGGAAATAACTGGAAGTGGAGAGTGGGAAAAGAAGACCTGACAAAGCAACTGGCAAAAGAGATTCTGCATCTGACGAAATTAAGCTGCAGACTGTAAGAGAATAAGAGAGTGAGAGGGCATGTGAAAGAGTTTGCACTTCCCACTCTCACTATTTTGCCAGAAATTTATATGCACACATGGAACAAAGGAGCCAGCGTGACATGAAAGATATTATTAACATCAAAAAATTAATACACGATTATCAGAAGTATAATGAAGATGGGCAGGTGGAATCCACCTACCGGGCAGTGGATGAAGTAAGCCTGGACGTACAGCCGGGACAGTTTATCGCTATTCTGGGGCATAATGGCTCTGGAAAATCAACTTTGGCGAAACATCTGAATGCCATTTTACTTCCAACAGAAGGAACAGTTTATGTAGATGGAAAAGATACCAGAGATGAAGAGAAGATCAAAGAGATCCGGCAGACAGCTGGTATGGTTTTTCAGAATCCGGATAACCAGATCATCGGAACTGTAGTAGATGAAGATGTGGCATTCGGACCGGAAAATATGGGAGTTCCATCGAAAGAGATTGAAAAAAGAGTAGAAGAAGGCCTGAAAACGGTAGAAATGTGGGAGTATCGTTCCCATTCTCCAAACAAATTGTCCGGCGGACAGAAACAGCGTGTAGCCATTGCCGGGGTAGTGGCGATGCATCCTAAATGTATTGTGCTGGATGAACCGACGGCCATGCTGGATCCGGTGGGGCGAAAAGAAGTAATTCAGGCAGCCTGGAAGCTGAATAAAGAAGAACATGTGACGATTATTCTGATCACACATTATATGGAAGAAGTGACTGCTGCAGATCAGGTCATTGTCATGGATCAGGGAAAAGTGCTGATGCAGGGAACACCGAAAGAAGTATTTTCCAGAGTGGAAGAATTAAAAGAACATCGTCTGGATGTGCCTCAGGTGACGATGCTGGCTCATGAATTGCGAAAAAGCGGGCTGAATATCCCGGAAGGAATATTGACACGCAAAGAGCTGATTGGGGAGCTGTTGAAGCTGAGAGAAACAGGCAGATGTGAAGGAGGTGCCATATGTCCATAAAACTGGAACACGTGAACTATGTCTATGGAGAAGGAACCGCCTACGAGAAGCATGCATTAAAAGACATGAATCTGGAGATCCCGGATGGTCAGTTTGTGGGGATCATCGGGCATACTGGTTCTGGAAAATCTACACTGATTCAGCATCTGAATGGGCTGATTAAGGCGACCAGTGGTGTGATATATTATAATGGAGAGAATATTTATGCAGAAGGATATTCGATGAAGAAACTGCGCAGCCATGTAGGGCTGGTGTTCCAGTATCCGGAATATCAGCTATTTGAGGCGGATGTATTATCGGATGTTTGTTTTGGACCGAAGAATTTGGGCCTGTCGGAGGAAGAAGTAAAGATGCGCAGTCTGGAAGCATTGCATCAGGTAGGCTTAAAAGAAAAATATTATGACAAGTCCCCGTTTGATTTGTCTGGAGGACAGAAACGCCGGGTAGCGATCGCCGGCATTCTGGCAATGCAGCCGGAAGTGTTGATTCTGGATGAACCGACTGCAGGACTGGATCCGAAAGGCCGTGATGATATCCTGGATCAGATCGCAAAACTGCATAAAGAACGGGGCATCACCGTCATCCTGGTTTCACACAGCATGGAGGATGTGGCGAAATACGTAGATCGTATTGTTGTCATGGATCATGGCTGCATGAAATTTGACGGAGAGCCGAAAAAAGTATTTGAACATTATAAAGAGCTGGAGAGCATAGGTTTGTCTGCGCCTCAGGTGACCTATGTGATGCAGGATTTAAAAGAAAAAGGACTTGATGTGGATGTGCATGCAATTACCGTAGAAGAGGCAAAGCAGTCCATTTTACATGCTTTTGGTATAAATGATAAACATACCGGATCGGAGGATAACATATGATTAGAGATATTACCATTGGACAGTATTATCCCACCGATTCGGTGATACATCATCTGGATCCGAGAACTAAGCTGGTGTGGACACTGGTGTACATTTTTTCCCTGTTTTTGTTTCGCTCTTTTGCATCTTATGTGGTGGCAACGGTGCTGCTTGTTGCTGTGATTAAAATATCCAAAGTACCATTCAAATTCATGGTAAAAGGAATGAAAGCAGTGGTGATTTTGCTGTTGATCACAGTGGCGTTTAACCTGTTCCTGATACCGGGAACCACGCTGGTGCAGATCTGGAAATTGCGTATTACTTATGAAGGATTAAATACGGCAGTTTTTATGGCATTGCGTCTGACCTATCTGATTATCGGTTCCTCTGTGATGACACTGACCACTACCCCAAATCAGCTGACAGATGGGATGGAAAAAGGACTTGCACCATTGAATAAGATTCATGTACCGGTACACGATGTAGCCATGATGATGTCCATTGCACTGAGGTTTATTCCGATTTTACTGGAAGAGACAGATAAGATCATGAAGGCACAGATGGCAAGAGGCGCAGATTTTGAATCCGGCAATCTGATTACCAAGGCAAAGAATATGATTCCGCTTCTGGTGCCACTGTTTATCTCTGCTTTTCGCCGGGCAAACGATCTGGCTATGGCCATGGAAGCACGAGGATATTATGGTGGGGAAGGCAGAACGAAAATGCGTCCATTAGTTTACCAGAAAAATGACCGCATTGCTTATGTCATTTTGCCAGTCTATCTGATTGCCATGTTTGCAGCTAAAAAAATAGTAGGGATTTAGTATATGAAGCGAGTAAAATTGACTGTGGCCTATGATGGCACCAATTATCATGGATGGCAGATACAGCCAAACGGAGTTACAATAGAAGAAGTATTGAATCAGCATTTATCTGAACTTCTGCGGGAACCGATAAAGATCATCGGAGCAAGCAGAACAGACGCAGGGGTGCATGCAAGAGGCAATGTGGCTGTCTTTGATACCAGTGCCAGAATGCCGGCTGAGAGGATCTCCTTTGCATTAAATACCAGACTTCCGGCAGATATTCGAATTCAGGATTCCAGAGAAGTTCGTCCTGACTTTCATCCGAGATTCTGTGAGACAGTGAAAACTTATGAATACTGTATTCTGAACCGGAAGTTTCCAGATCCAACCAGACGGCTTTATGCATTGTTTTATTATTATCCGCTGAATCTGGAGAAAATGAAACAGGCGGCTGATTTTCTGGTGGGAGAGCATGACTTTAAGAGTCTGTGTACTCAGAAGCCAGAGGTGGAGAATACAATTCGGACGATTTATTCTGTGAACATTACCAGAGAAGATGATCTGATCAGGATCCGGATCTGTGGAAATGGATTTTTGTACAATATGATCCGGATTATTGTGGGTACTTTGCTTCGCATTGGAAGCGGTTACTATGAGCCGGAATATATGAAAGAACTGTTGGAATTAAAGGATCGACAGGCTGCCGGAGAGACAGCACCTCCCCAGGGACTGACCCTGGTGGAGATCCGGTATCCGGAGGAAGAGGAGCTATAGAGAAACTTTACTGAGATAGCTGTTATGATAGTGACCATCCATAGTGACGTCTGTGCCGAACCATGCCGGTGGCACAAATGCATTGGCAGCCTCTTCTGATGGAAATTCTACCTCTGCCAGACGAAGTGTCTCAAATGGTGCGTGGAACACATCCAGTTCAATAGTTAATTCGTGATCGATGGGAATCAGATATCTCTTTTTAGAGATCAGATTGCCGTCGATTTTTGTTTTTAAATGTTCATAGGACTCCTGATTTAAAGGAAGATTATACTCTTCCCGGCACATCAGTCCCTTCCCTTTATAGGTTAAAATATAATCATCATCCTGGCGACGGATACGTACCACCGGATCTGTACACAGATACCCCTGTTCGATCAGGTGAAAAGCATAAGATTCCAGATCATCCGGGAGAGCTGGAATTAAAAATTTACGTTCGATTTCCATAAGAGACTCCTTTCAGGCAGGAAATAGATCCCTGACAATGTATTCTTTTTGTATTGTAATGAGAGAAAAAAATTATGTCAAGATAGAGGTAAGTTCACAGAATTTTTAGAAAATAGAAATTGCGTGGGAGGAGTGAAAGTGGGTATAATATAAATAATGGAGATAAACAAGAACAAATAAAAACGGCAAAAGAACGAATTTTATTAGTAGAAAATTATGTAGCAAAACTGGAGGAAAATAAGATGAGCAAATTATACATATTTCTGGCAGATGGCTTTGAGGAAATTGAGGGGCTGACGGTTGTAGATGTACTGAGACGGGCAGGCGTGGAAGTAACCATGGTCTCTGTCACGGGGAAAAAGAACATCGTAGGAGCACATCATATTACCCTGGAAGCAGATGCATTGTTTGAAGACTGTGATTTCTCAGACGGTGATATGTTTGTACTGCCGGGAGGAATGCCAGGCACACTGCATCTGGGAGAACACCAGTATCTGGCAGAACTTCTGAAGAAGGCAGATCAGGAGAAAAAAGGGATTGCAGCTATCTGCGCAGCACCAAGCGTACTGGGAGATCTGGGACTGTTAAGAGGCAGAAAAGCAACCTGTTATCCGGGATTTGAAGAGAGACTGACCGGAGCTTCCACATTTACTGATCCGGTAGTGACAGATGGACACATTACCACCAGCCGCGGCATGGGAACTGCGATTCCATTTGCATTGGAACTGACAGCCCGTATGTGTGGACAGGAAAAAGCAGACGAACTGGCAAAGGGAATCATATATAAATAAAAAAGTACTAGCCATTTACGCCAACTTATGTTATAGTACTAAAATGAGTGTAAGCATGGGAAAGTGCGCATTTTTACGGGGATACTGCCAGCAGGCGATATGCCCGCTTGGAAAGACAAGAAGTAAGATATCAAGGAGGAACTATCTAAAATGAGTTTAAAGGTAGAAAATTTAGAGCACAATATGGCAAAACTGACTATCGAAGTCAGCGCAGAAGAGTTTGAAGAAGCAATCAAACATGCATATGTAAAAAATAAAAACAAGATTAACATCCATGGATTCCGTAAAGGAAAAGCTCCACAGGCTATGATTGAAAAGATGTATGGAGCAGGTATCTTCTATGAAGATGCAGCAAATGAGCTGATCCCGAAGGCATATGATGCAGAGATTGAGAACTGCGATCTGGATCTGGTTTCCCAGCCAAAGATTGATGTAGTTCAGATCGAAAAAGGCAAGCCATTCATCTTCACAGCAGAAGTAGCTGTAAAACCAGAAGTTACCCTTGGTGCATACGAAGGAGTAGAAGTTCCAAAGACAGAGATTACTGTTACAGATGAAGAAGTTGATGCAGAAGTTGACAAAGAAAGAGAAAAGAACTCCAGAACCATCACAGTAGAAGACAGAGGTGTGGAAAACGGAGATATGATCAAGCTTGACTTTGACGGTTCTGTAGACGGCGTTGCATTTGACGGCGGAAAAGCTGAGAACTATGACCTTACAGTTGGATCCGGAAGCTTTATCCCAGGATTTGAAGAACAGCTGGTAGGTGTAAAAACCGGTGAAGAAAAAGAAGTAAAGGTTACTTTCCCAGAAGATTACCATGCTAAAGATCTGGCTGGAAAAGAAGCTGTCTTCAAATGCAAGGTAAATGAAATCAAAGTAAAAGAACTGCCAGAAGCAAATGATGAATTCGCTCAGGATGCATCAGAATTCGATACACTTGCTGAATATAAGGAAGATCTGAAGAAGAAACTGACAGAACGTAAAGAAGCAGCAGCTAAGAATGCAAAAGAAGCAGCCGCAGTAGAAGCCGCAGTTGCGAACGCTGAGATGGATATCCCAGATGCTATGGTAGACGGACAGGTAAGACAGATGGCTAATGACTTCGCAAGAAGAATCCAGTCTCAGGGTCTTACAGTAGATCAGTACTTCCAGTTTACTGGTATGACAGCAGAGAAGCTGATGGATCAGATGAAGCCAGAAGCTCTGAAGCGCATCAAGAACAGCCTGGTTCTGGAAGCAATCGCAGCAAAA
The DNA here is from genome assembly GCA_934408725.1 of uncultured Marvinbryantia sp. Classification (GTDB taxonomy): domain Bacteria; phylum Bacillota; class Clostridia; order Lachnospirales; family Lachnospiraceae; genus Marvinbryantia. The sequence continues at coordinate 2 of CAKRVB010000011.1, read as the reverse complement.
GA
>CAKRVB010000010.1 GCA_934408725.1 uncultured Marvinbryantia sp. | reverse complement strand
GACAGTGCGGCTTCTATGAAATGCCGTGGATATTCCCTGCGGGGACGGACGGCGTTCTCCATCTACCGGTTCGATAACCGTGACAGGAGCTTTGTGATAGCCATATTTGCATGTATTACCGTAACCCTTATGGCCGTGATGTTCAACCAGACCAATATTCAGTATAACCCGATGATTATGATGAACCGAGTGACTGGAATGTCAATGGTATTCTATGCAGTCTATGTGGTGCTTTTGCTGCTTCCGATGGGGCTGCAGGTAGTAGGGGAAAGACGATTTCGAAAATTGAAATAATGAAATGAATAGAAAGTTGTTGTGAAAAAACGCAGCAACTTTTTTTGTAGAAATTTGTAAAATGCTGTCATTTTTTTATGTCTGATCCGTATATATATAGGGAGGAATAAAATAAAAAGAATTACATGAACGCAAAAAGGAAAAGTATCAGAAAAAAGGAAAGACAGATGATTTACAGAAAATACTATGGAATTTGTCAGATCTGTGGGACAGAAATATCTTATGAAGAGATGACGATTGACCATATCATACCGCTGGAAGCTGGAGGAAAAAATGAACTGGCTAATTATCAGTGTGCCTGCAGAACCTGTAACAGAATGAAAGGGACTATGATGCAGGATGAGTATTATATGCACATAACAGAAGTATTCTGGTATCTGACGGAGAAAAAATGTGGGAAAGAATTTACTGAGAAGCTATACAGGCTGATTCAAAATTTGTAGTATTTCTGTGATAAAAAATCTCTGGGAGAAATCCCAGAGAATGTGTCATAACCCTTTGAAAAATGCGTTGAAATCAGTATCGAAAATTTTGGCAAAGGCAATTAATTCACTGACTTTGATGTTCATACGATTAGTTTCGATTTTGGCATAGGTACTTTTACTCATTTGGATGCCCATGACATTAAGCTGTGCAAGCACCTGTTCCTGAGTGAGCTGAGCATTATATCTGAGCTGTTGAATGTTTCTGCCTATATCCAGATCCGGTCTGATTTTCTGCATAGTGTTTGTTAATCCTTTGTGGGTTCAAAAATATATCTACACATTAATATTAGGTCAAATTATGCTTAAAATGTTTCGCTATAACGAAACATTCGGAGAGAAAGGAAGAAATGAAAAAGAAAATTGTATTATTATGCGGAGCTTTAATGGTATTGTCACGTTGTGGACAGACAATATCGCCAACAAAAAACAGAACAATGGAAGTAGTCAGCAATATCAGAAATGGGATGGATGGACAGCAAAATGAATGGATATCAGTAGTGTTGTATGACGATATGGTGAAAAGAGAAGAATGTGCACAGGAGATTGTCAGAAAATATGAGGAAAATGGCTTCAAGCCATACTATTTTGTGAATACAGAAGTGGATAAATTAACGGTAACAGTATACAAAACAAAACAGGATAAAGAGGCTTGTAATATATTCATTGAATTTGTGTATTTCCCTATAGGACACAGAATTATTATGCAGAACAGACGGAAAAGAAAGAAGATCATCAATCTATGGTAAAAGAAAAAAGGATCTCTGGGGAAATCCCCGGAGATCCTGGCTGATTCGATTTAAAATTTTACATACCGAATAAATCAGCGTGTGATCCTGTCCGATATAATAGTAGTTCATTGCCATCAATCCGATAGATTAATAACCAGTCTGGGGTAATGTGGCATTCACGGTATCCAGCATAGTTTCCAGATAAACTATGATCGGTGTTCTTTGGTGGAAGAGTGTCTGGTATTCGGAGAATATCAATCACTTGTTGCAATAATTCCAACTTATAATGCCGCTTCACGCATGTTTTAAAATCTTTTTTGAAACGTGTGGAATATCGGATATCAAGCATTGCTAGTCCTCCATAAGCTCTGAAAAAAGCTGGTCTGTGGAACCACTAAAGCTATGCCCGCCGCCATTGTCAAGTTCTGCAAATGCCTCCAGTGTTTCTGTATTTGGAACTTCGTCAGGAACGGCAGCACCTTGTAAATAGGATATAACGTAAAACAAACGGCTTTCTGGAATTTTATCAATCAGGTTTTTTGCAAATTCTCTATCACTCATGTTGTACACTTCCTTTCATGACATTGTATATAGTGTAGTTAAGGATGTCTTATTGCTCTGTTTTTTATATTATAGCATATTCCGCTATTTGGCGCAAATATGCATATTTTTAATAAAGTAGTATGATCTGAAATGATACAGTTTAAAGTATATATTATGAAATTTGCATAAAAAAGCAAGTTTTAATTGTAGTAATATGTCGAATATTGTATAATAAAAATGATGAAACAGAACTCTTATTTGTTACCAGAAAAAAGGAAGCGGGAAAGGAGGAAAAAGTAGTAATACAGCTTTTTTCAGGTAACAGGGAAAGGAAAACAAACTTAATGAATACACCGGATAAGAAGGAGGTGCTGGTTGTTTCAGATGAAGATCAGGAATATCTGACAGATGAAATTGTGTTACATAATGAGAGAATTGAGCAGATTTTGCAGAGGCATGATAGCTGCAGGGCAAAAGTGGATGAATACCTGGAGAAACTAGAAGATGCGGAATGTATAAAAGCTTTCTATATGGACACGGATGAGCTCTTGGAAGCCATGTTACTTCTGGTGAGTGAATTATTTTCTGGTAAAAGAATCCCAATAAAAAGCAGGGAGCAAATGCTAAAAAAAGATCCCAGTAAAGAATTGGAATATGATGTGGAACTACAGCTGAATGTCTGTAAGAAAATAATGTGAGACAGAAGTCGTCATCTGAAAAACAAGTGTAGTGTTATTCTGATATCGGGGATAACACTACAGAACCTTTGGATACGGGGATTCATAAATGTAATATAAATATCTAAGGATCCGCAGAAAGCGGAAAATCTAAAAGACCGGGACCTTTCACAACGCTGTATGTTGAGTTAAGTCCCGGTGTTTCTATTTGTCTTGATTACATTTCTGGCAATATTCCGTGAATGCTGTGGCATTAAATATTAGTTGATCCATCTGTTCATCAGAGAGGACACCAGATGTGATAAGGCTGGCAAATTTGGTGATGATAGTTTCCTGATGGCTGGTTTGGATGCTTGGAAATGCAGCACGGATAGGAGAAAGTATCTCAGTATCAGAAAGACCGGTGAGTTGCAACAGTTCACTGACTGGAAAATCCAGTATAGATGCCAATAATATGATATTCGCCATGGAATCCAGCCGCCTTTGACCATGTTCAATCCGGTTAAGATAGGATGCACTGCAGTTTGCTTCTTCTGCCAATTTGCGGATACTGTATCCCCGTTGCAGTCTTTTTTCTCTTAAGTACTGTCCTGGTGTCAGATTTGCAATAGATGAGACAGTTTCTTCATGCTTATTAAAAGGAATTGAATTATCACCCATAATGAAAACCTCTATGATTCTATATGATATTTTGATGAATATAAGTTTTTCTTGTGAACTTTACTATAACATATTTGTTGCCAAATGGCAACAAATATGAAGAATAAATAACCGAAATGAAACAAATAGGTTGACGGAAAAGCAATCTACAGATATACTCATAGTTAGAAAGTCTGCTGTAATAGCAGCATTTATTTTTATCTAAGTGTTGACAAATGGAAACAAAATATAGAAAAAACAAATCATAACGAAACAAAAGAGGAAAACAGGATGAAAATGAATGTAGAAAAAATCGTGGAATTAATGCAGAAAAGAGGATGGACACAGATCGAGCTGGCTGAGAGGGCGCAGATATCCCGTTCCTATTTGAGCAGGGTCCTTTCAGGGGAAAGAGATGGTGGAAGCACTTTTTTAATTGGGATGTCCAGGGCGTTTCCCCAAAATGATATTCGAGATTTTATAATTTTGGATCATAAAAAATAGTAGTGGGGGGGGCCAGTGCCATGAAGGAACAGGATGGGAAACACAGACAGAAAGTAGAATATTATTCGGAGCTTGCAGCTATGGATGTACAGGAGCTGGCTGAGTATCTGGCTCATCTGGCAGATATGGAAAAAATGCTCCATAATCGGGAAAATGATGTCATGCATGAGGTGGAATCATTGGAAAGTGCCATGGAGCGTAACAGCAGAACACGTATTGTTGCCGGAAAAGTCATTGATGAGATGGAATCGACCTCACAAAAAGACAGACTGTATTATGCGTTGATGCGGTCAAGACAGGATGTAGAAGAGCAGATCGAAGAAGTCATTGAGGAACTGGTGGCAATATCACGGGAAAAATGTAAGATCACATTGTTGAAGAAATGTATTGCAAAGCTGCCAAAGAAAGAGCAGGAAATAGTGAACCACATCTGTATACAGGGAGAAAAATGGCAGGTGTACGGAAAAATGGCCGGGCTTAGTGTATCAACGATCAGCAGAATCCGTGGACGTGCGCTGGAACTACTTGGAGATATTTTCAATGAACAATTACAGGAAGCCAGACGAGGTATGATGCTGAAGCTGATGGATGGGTATAGTACATATGAAGAATAAAAAGATAAGCAGAATTGCTGCAGCGGTTTGTCCTGTTATAGTCAGTGTGGGTACAATTGTTTGTGGTGTGTATAAGGGCATAGGTGTGCATGAGGAGTACAGGAGAGGCAAGGATGAGTACACATATGCGCAGGTACATTTTATAGAATCAGGTATAGAAGAAACGGAGACCACAGAAGCAACAGAAGAAAAAAGCACATTGCCAGAGGGAGTGTCGGAGCCACCAGAGATTAAGTGGACAGAGGTGAAAGCAGTCAACCAGGACATCATTGCATGGCTGCTAATCCCGGCACTGGATCTCTCTTACCCGGTGCTTCAGGGAGAAGATAATCAATTTTATCTGCATCATGATATGTACAAGCAGGAACTGTTCGCAGGAAGTATCTTTCTGGATGCGGCGAATGATCCAGATTTCCAGAATTATAACAGTATCATCTACGGGCATAACATGAGAGATGGCAGTATGTTTGCCACGCTAAAGGATCTGCAAGAAGAACAGATACTTCAAAAATGCCCGTATTTCTGGATCATCACACCAGAAGAAAATCTGCTGTACCAGATATTTGCCGTGTATAATACCAGAACAGGGAGTGAGACCTATACGATTCAGTTTGGAGATGCAGAAAAGTACGAAGCATGGATAAAGAAAATGCGGGAACAGTCTACGCTGGATATCTGGGACGGGCAAGCAGGAAAGATTGTCACACTGTCCACCTGTACGGGAGATAAGTCAACAAGACAGGTAGTGCAGGGAATAAGGAGACTATGAACAGAAATAGCTTCACAGCCAAAATCTGGATACATAATATAATTGGTATAAGAAACAATAGCTGATATATTAGCGTGTGAATATACTTGCAAATATATGTGCAGAATGCTAATATAAAAGAAAAAGGAGTAGATCTATATGCCAAATATTAAGCCTATATCAGATTTGAGAAATTATACAGATGTGTTAAAAGAAGTAGATGTTTCCAGAAGGGTTTATCTTACCAGAAATGGTCATGGGGAGTATGGAATCCTTACGATGGAAGAAATAGACGAACTGGATCGTTTAAAGGCAGCATATACGCTGACCCTGAAACTTCAGGCAGCGGAAGACCGGGCAGAAAAAGAGGGCTGGATAGATGCGGATGATCTGGAACAGGAATTGGGGGTAGCTTCAGTTTGAAAATAAAATATTCACCAGATGCGAGGGAACAGCTAAAACAGATAAAAAGGATAGCGGGGGATAGAAGTACAGGAAAGATATTGAAAGCTATCAACAGGCTGGCAGATAATCCCTGGATGTGTCCAACGATTGAAAAAATGCTTGGAGTACCCAGTCCATATCATTTTCTTCATGTAGAACAGAATTATGTGTTCTATCGAATTAATAAGGAAAATGTGTTCGTGACAGCAATTTATAATGAGCGGGAAGATTTTATGTGGAAAATGTTTGGAATAAGATTGCGTACACAAGAAAGCAAAGATTACTGGGGAGAATAAGATATATGATAATCAGTAGGAGGTGTTGATTATGACATATAACCATGCAGTGCTTGGTGAATCCCTGGAATTGAATAAAGAGGCTGCAAATTGGTTCGTGGAAGAAAAGAAGCGCCTTGAAAAGAGTAAAAAAGCTAGTAAAGAAGTGATGGACAGCATCCGTCCGATGGTAGAAAGAAATCGACAAATACTTCTGAAAGGGAAAAATCAGGGTAAATGAGCCCATGAATTGTCGGTCATCACGGCTAGAATATGATGAACGTGTATGTTTGACTCCCGCAAGCAACGGGGTGCTTTATTTTAAAGCGTAGAATATTGCTTACATGTAGAAGGTGCTTGCCGTATGGCAGGCACTTTTTTGAACACTGGATTATGATAGTATTCAGAATGAGTTCTTATAAAATATAAATCAATGAAAATACCTGAAAACCAGTCAAACTTATTCGAAACCGATGAGTATTGAATGGAAATATCCACCTGTGTTACTGTTAAGGTGCAAAAAAAGAAAAAGCAGAGAAGACCTGCAAAGTAAGATCGATCATAACTGGTCGGTCTCTTTTTTTGCTTAAAAACTGGCGGGAAACGAGGTGAAGAGAAAAAAGCCAAAAAGAAAAACAGGAGGAAAAGTGAATATGAAGAAAGGAAAAGAGGCAACATCCCTGTTGATGGCGGTGGTTATATCAGTCTCAAACCTGTTATCCCCTCTTCCGGTCATTGCTGCGGAGCAGATTCAGACGGAACAGATGGAGCAGACAGAAGAACTGACAGAACAGTCAGAGACAGAAACCGGCAGTGAAAGTGAAATGCCGGTACAGCTTTATGAGGTGCTGTTAAAAGAGATGGATGGATGCACATATCAGTATGACCATGCGAAAGTGAAGGAAACTTCAGATAAGTCGGTAATACTGGCATATGCACCGGAGGAAGCGGTCGAGATTGGCATTACAGCGGAAGATGGTCTCCATGTAGAACAGGTTCAGGTTTTATCGGGGAAAGAAGAGATTCCATGCAGCTGGAAAGAAGAAACTTGTGAATTTCGAATGCCGGAAAAGAATGTAGAGCTGCGTGTAACCATAGAAGAAAATTCAGATGCCAAAGAGACAGAAACGGAAAGTAACCTGACGGAAACTGGACCGCCGGAAGAGGAACAGACAGAGAAAAAAGTGCCGGAGGCTGAAACCGAAGCATTGACAGAACAGCAGACAGAGACGGAAACCGAAGCACGTCCAGTACCGGAACCATCCAAAGAAACAGATGCACAGACATTACTGCCGAATACCGGGAGCATTGAAGTAGTAGAGGCACTGGCTATTCCGTATGATACATGGGATTTTGACCCGGAGAAAGATTTCCGTAACATCCCATATGAAGCAGACGGTTACGAGATTACCCTGATATCAGAGAATATTACCTACGATAAGCCGGGTAAATATGAGACCGTGTACCGGGTAGATAAAAGCAGTGAGGAGTACTGGTTTGTCGTACGTCCGATTCTGGTGGAAGATCCTTCTGAATCTGAGCCTGTCACAGAATCCGAGACAGAAACCATGACGGAAATGATAGAGATTCCGGTAACGGAAGCTGAATTGGAAACCGAAGAACAGACAAATATTCTGATGGAATCAGAATCAGAAGCAGAAGCAGAAACAGAGACAGAGACTGAGACGGATACGGAAAAGGAAACGTCAGAAGAGATTTCGGCCAGTGAAAGAATGGAAGTATCGGAAGACGAACTGTACCGTATGACACTTCCTGATCCAGGAGAAACAGTTACTCTAAAGACGCATACGGTCTGGGGCAAAGACGAGAACTTTGATGTGAAAAACTATCGTCCGGAAAGTGCCACGCTTGCCAGGGCAGATGTTGTGTGGCTGAAAGGGGAGATCGACTACAGTGGAGAGGACATCAGTGAAGTGACTTATCAGGCCACGTTACAGGAAGATCCAGCTTATCAGTGGTATGTAATAGTTCCGTTTGAGGTGACGGATAAAAAAGAAGATGCAGATACAGTATCTGACGAGTATGACAATATTTTTTATCTGGAATCCTATGGTGACACATCCCATGCTGGAAAGCTGCCAACCTATATCGGTGAAACGGTACAGGGTGAGGGGATACATGTAAAGGCTGGTGAACCATTCCAGTTGTTAGATGTAAACCTGGATTATGACTGGGATATCTTTGGCATGGATCTGTTGGATGACGGCGGATTTGATGTATCCAAAACAGGAACGTATACTGTTATTTATGAACTTTATGCATGGAGTGATTTAAGCCAGACGTTTAAAGTACAGTGTCAGGCCACGGTAGAAGATGCAGAACAGGAAAGTGGGACCGCAGTGGTACATATAGCATCCGGTGAAGTGGAATGTCTGGTAACGGAAGCAGGTGGCAAAACCAGTCTGGCTAAGTACGGGACAGATTATACAGGAAAAGCACAGATGCTGGAACTGACAGCCAGATCCCCGTATGGACATCAGATTACACCAAAGGTAACCGTATATGAAGACGGTACGGTGGCAGATGGTTGTGTGCTGGAACAGAACATGACAGAAAATGGAACAGTCTATGTGATGGATCTGAAGGAAGGACATATCTACCAGATTCTGGCAGATGTAACAGGCTATGAAGATAGTGGTAAAGCAGACAAGCGAAGTGATGAATGGGTATGGGAAGACGGCATGGAACTTTCTTCCATGCGTGCCTCAACTTCCAAAACATGGTCCGGAAAATCAACTGTAGTGAAGTCCCTGCAGACTTATGGATCAGATTCCGGAGCCTCTGCGGTAGGAGCGAAGAGTAAAGCCCATGTAACCCTGCAGTCTTCCTTACGGACAAAGATCAAGACCTGGATCAAAGAGACGCTAAAACTGGATATGGAAAGTGCAATCCCGACCAAGATGGATGTGAAATGTACCACACCGGGATCTGGATACGGACACTGGGGCTGGTATACATCCGGGGCACTCAGCCAGTGTTGCAGCGGAGCAACCATGAAAGCCACACTGATGACAGATAAGAATGAGAAACCGACCAAGATCAAACTGACACTGACCTTAAAAGGAGCCAACGGATTCCAGACCTTTGGAGGAACCACCTATATTAAGGTAGAAGAAGGCGGCGGCACTTTAACCCTGAAAAAACGCAGTGCATCTGACAATCTGGTGAAAACCTTTACCGATATTCAGGTAGACACTGCTTTTGTCATTTATGAGGATGAGGCATGCACCAAACAGGCAGCTGATGTGGACATTTCTCCGGCCTCAGCTTCTGAAACGGAAGTATCCCAGGTGGTGGAACTGGATGAGGGTACCTACTGGATCGTGGAGACAGCCAGAATGCCGGGACATGCATGGGACACCAACAAATATAAAGTAACCGTGAAGAACGGGGAAAATACCAGTCTGACGGTTACCAACAAACCATTTTATTTTAATGGCACATTTCTGGTAAAGAAAGATAAAAAGACTCAGACACCACTTGCCGGGGCTGTTTTTCAGGTAAAAGGAACACGTTTCGGAAAGGCAGTCGGTACATGGTATTTTAAGACAGACTCAGACGGAAAAATCAGTTATGACACAGCACATTATCTGGCTGCATGGAAAACGCAGAAGAGTGATGTCCTGTACCAGATCAATGATACGGTGGGCTTTGGGCTTCCAGAGAGCACAGTTCTGACTGTAAAAGAAGTGGAAGCACCGGAAGGGTATGTATTAGACAGCCGTGAGTACAGTGTGGGGGTAAGCGACCACACAGACGGAAATGAATTACAGGCAGTCAAGCTTACCTGTACCCCATTAAATGTAACCAATGATAAGGATGAAGGCTATCTGTATCTGGAAAAGACGGATCAGGTGCTTGGCACAAAAGTGCCGGAACCATACAGTTTAAAAGGAGCGGTGTATGGGGTCTATGACAGTACCGGAAAAAGAGTGGCGGGTCTGACCACACAGGAGAATGGCAGGACAGAAACCATTGCAGTCAAGACCGGAACCTACCAGATCAGGGAGGAGACGGCACCATCCGGGTATCATATATCGGATGAAGTGGTCAGTGTGACGGTGACAGCTGGAAATACAGAAAATGCGCCGATTGCAGTACATGTGACAGAAAAGCCGGAAACTGGGAAACTGAAGATTATCAAGGCACCGGACGAAAAGGAAGATCCGAAAATCTGGGAAAAACGTGATTTATCCGAAGTAGTGTTTGAACTTACCTATGTGGCAGATCCAAGTATCAAAGTACGTATCCAGTTAAACGAAAAAGGGGAAGGCATGGCAGAGAACCTGTATTTTGGTGACTGGGAGCTGACAGAGATTACACCGCCGAAATACCATAAGCCAATGGAAAAAGAGATTATTACCATTGATGAGGAAAGCGTATATGAGGCTGAGATTGTAAACCACTTAAAAGAGGCTGTCATTGTGATTGAAAAACGGGATGCCGATACGGGAAACCTGATTACAAGAGGCCAGGCCACATTCCAGATCCTGGACGAGGCGGGAAAAACAGTATCCCTTCAGGTGAAAGGCAAAAAAGAAAAGACCGATGCCTTCCAGACCGCAGAGGATGGAACCGTGCAGTTTGAAGAAACGCTTCCAGCTGGAACGTATACCATTCACGAACTGATCCCGCCAAAAGGGTATCAGCGTGCAGAGGATGTAACGGTGGAACTGACTGAGGAAGGGGATCTGGAGCATCCGGTTGTCGTGGCCGTGACCGATAAACGTGCACAGTATACACCGGTAAAAGTGAAAAAGCTGGACGCAGACAGCCAGGAAATGGCCGGTGTCGGATTTACTTTTGCGATCCTTGCAGAGGAAGACATACTGGACGGATCAGGAAAAGCCTATCCAGGATATGAAAAAGACGCTGTGATTGAAAAGATCCGGACGGATGAAACAGGCTGGGCGCAGACAACGAAGCTGCTCTACCCTGGAACATATCGAATCGAAGAAACAGAAGCTGCGGATCATTACCAGTTAAATACAAAGCAGAAACTGACCTTCAAAGTAGTGGAAAAAGAACCGGAAAAGGAAGGGGCAGACTGGCAAACTGATATTGAGATACTGGACGGCTTGGAAGATCTGGTCTTTTCCAATGATCCTGTGAAGCGTCCAATCCGGGTGAAAAAGACAGATGCCGTAACAGGAAGCCCGGCGGGGGCAGAGTTTGTATTTGAAATCAAGGCAGATGAAGTGAAAGACGGAAGTGGCCACACCAGAAAAGGTTATGAAAAAGGAACAGTCGTGGATACGATTACTACCAATGAAGAGTCTGTAGCACAATCCAAACCGTTGTACACCGGAAGTTATCTTGTAAAAGAAACTGTCCGTATCCGGGGATACCTGCTTAGTGAAACAGAATACCCGGTGCAGATCACAGACGGGGAAAAGACAGGGGAGCCGGTGGAACTTACCATTTCGGATGAACCGATGAAGAAAAAGGTGCAGGTTACAAAAGTGGATGAAGAGACCGGGAAGCATCTGGGAGCCGGATATGTCTTTGAAATTACAGCAAGTGAAGATATAGCAGACTGTGCCGGAGAGACTTACGTAAAAGAAGGGGAAATTGTAGACCGGATTACCACGGATGAAGATGGTATTGCGGTATCCAAAGAGTTATTCCTGGGACATTATTATGTACAGGAGGCAGAAGTGCCGGATGCGGGCATGGCAATCAATCCAGACCGGTTTGAATTTGAACTGACTGACGAACTGGATGAGGAAGGCAATCTGTTGAATCCGGAAGACCAGACCATGATCCTGCCGCTGGATGATATCAAGGATAAACCGACTGCGGTAAAGATCCGAAAAACCGACAGCGTAGACGGCAAAGTATTATCCGGCATTACGTTTCGGGTGAAGGAAACCGATGCAGAAGATGCGGAAGACCAGCTTTACGTGACCGATGAAAATGGAGAAATCCGTGTGCCATACCTGAAAAAGAACGGTACTTATGTGGTTACGGAAACAGCAACGATCCCCGGCTACAACCTGAACACAGAGACCTATACGTTTGAAGTGGATGAAAACGGGCTGATTGATGGAAAAGCAGAATATGAGCTGGAAATCACAAACCAGCCAAATGTGGTGCAGGTATCAAAGACCGACATAACCGGGGAAAAAGAAATCCCAGGGGCACAGCTGAAAATTACCTCTGCGGAGGATGATGCAGTCATGGACGAGTGGACATCCACAGAAGAACCGCATTTCGTATATGGCATGCCTGCTGGAACTTATTACCTGACAGAGACTCTGCCGCCGAAAGGGTATGTCACATCGGAAACCGTGATGTTTACGGTGACAGATTCACTGGAAGTGCAGAAAGTAACCATGCAGGATGAAGTTACAAAGGTACAGATTTCCAAGAAAGATATCACCACGAAAGAAGAACTGCCGGGAGCATCCCTGGAGATCCGAAATGAGGACGGAGAAGCAGTGGAAAGCTGGGTATCCACAGAAGAGCCGCATTACATAGAAATGCTGCCTATTGGAACCTATACCCTGACGGAAACGGCAGCGCCGGAATATTATGCCAAGGCGGAAACAATTACCTTTGAAGTAACGGATATCAAAGACATCCAGAAGGTGGAGATGCTGGATGAAAAGATCCGGGTGGCAGTCAGCAAGAAAGATATCACTGGCAAAAAAGAACTGCCGGGAGCCAAATTAACGGTCAAAGATGCGAAAGGCAATCAGATAGAAGAATGGGTATCGGAAGAAACCCCGCATGAAATGAATCTGGCGGCCGGAGAGTATACCTTGATCGAAGTGACCGCACCGGAAGGCTATGAGGTGGCAGAAAATGTGACTTTTACGGTAACGGATTCGCTGGAAGTGCAGCCTGTTACCATGTACGATGAACCAAAGGATACGCTGGTGGATCTGACTGGAAAGACAAAGACTACCACAACCGGAGGCGGCACCCCGTCTTCCTCAGGCGGTGGAAATGTCATAGCGCAGATGGTACAGACCGGTGATATAAACCGTTATCTCCCTGCGGTTGTCCTGATTCTTTCAGGCGTTGGCATGGCAGGGATCTGTCTGTTACGAAGAAAAAAGAAGAAAGACTAAAAAGAACAGGGCTGGCCGGAAACGGCCGGCTCTTTTAGCTGGAAAGGAACGATAACTGTGACAATTAGAGTAACACTGGAAGAACTGCTGGAACTGATTTGGAATCTCCCGGAAGACCAGATCCTGGAGATCGAATTTGGCGGTGAAGATATATGCAGAAATTAAAACAGGTGAGGGTCAGGCTGGAGGAAGTACCTTCTTTGTTTGGGGACAGAAGAATAGCAAATGTGGAAGATGCCATTCATCTGATGATGAATGACATGCAGAAGGCTGACCGGGAAATGATGTTTGTATTAAACATATCTGCAAAGGGAGAAGTTTTAAATATGGAAGTAGCGTCCATTGGTACGCTGACACAGGCGTGTGCCATTCCAAGGGAACTGCTGAAAAGCGTGATTCTATCCAATGCGGCAAGTATGATTATGATGCATAATCACCCGTCAGGAGATCCAACACCAAGCAGGGAAGATTTTGAGATTACAGAAAGAATGCAGTCCGCAGCAGAGCTTTTGGGGGTGCGTCTGTTGGATCACATTATCGCAGGGAAAAGAGGAACCTATTATAGTTTCCTTGAAGAGGGAGTATTAGAGCGTGAGATTGTGAAGGAGGAAAAAAGACAGCAGAAAGGACGAGATAAGTGAGACAGAGCAAAAGCAAAACAATCTGCAAACGAGCGAATATCCTGCCAATGACGCTGATGATGCTGATACATACCGTCAATATGGCAGGGGCACAGGAAGCGGTCAGTAAGATTAACAGCTTATCAGAGCTGTTTATGAACATATTATCAGCCATGGGTGTGATGATTCTGGGATATGGGATTTTCAACCTGGCGGCATTCGGGTTAAATTCCCATGACCCATCCCAGATGACGCAGGGAATTAAGTCTGTAGTAGCCGGACTATTGGTTATCATGGCACCTCAGATCGTAAATTTCCTGAAATAATGGAGGAAAAGACAGATGAGTTTTTTGGTAGACGGGATTTTGGAATCTATGGGAAATGCCATGATCGATGCCGGAGCAAATTGTCTGAAAGGCGGGACGTTTATCTGGAACGGTTGTAACCGCATCAGTATAAGTTATCTGAAGATGAACCCACAGGGGCTGAGTGGTGGATGGAGTATGGTAACAGGCTCCATCTATTCCCTTTCCCTTGGAATTGGAGGGGCACTCACCGTGATGTATTTTCTGATGGGCTGGGTCAGAGACAGCATTGATGTAAGAAGCACCTTTTCCTTTGACGGCATTTTTAAGTTATTTATCAGGCTGGTGCTGACCACATCTCTGATAGCCAATTCCATGGCACTGGTAACGGGGATAACAGAGTGTGCCACGGCAGTGGTATCGACAGTTGGTATGGAACTGCCAGAGGAACAGGATTCGGATGTGTTTGATTCATTTAAAAGCCAGCTTGCGGAAGACAAGGCATCTGGGGGAACGGTGCTTTCCAGTGGGCTGGTTGGAATGGTCGCAGGATTTTTTGGCGCAGCCATCATTATTGTGTGCGGGGTACAGATACTGCTGACGGTATTTTCAAGGCTGTTTAAGATGTATTTGTGTATCCCGTTTGCACCGGCGGCTTTTGCCGGGTTCGCCGGTGGGAGCAGTTTTAACCAGACCGGAATTGCGTGGCTGCGTACCTTTATCGGGTATGCGCTGGAAGCAGTCGTCATTGCCCTTGCAATTGCAATTAGTTATGGACTGACCAAAGATGCCGCAGCGTTTAATACAACCGGGGAGGCAAGCGTGATCGGAATTATGCTGACCGTCTGTGGATACTGTGTGCCGATGCTGGCGTGTTCATCCAGTGCAAAGCTGGCGGATAACACTGTACGCAGGTGTCTGGGATTATGACAGAAAAGGAGATACAAGATGCAGATACCAGTAAATACCAACATTGACAACTATAAAGATGATTTTTTCAAGGGGTTCAGCGCAAAAGAGACTGCATACGCAGGTATGATCCTGCTGATTTATATGATCTGTTATGCAGTCCTTACCTTTTTCCTTTATGTGCCCCAGACAATGGCTATGTATGTATCCCTGCCACTGCCTCTCGCAGTTGGTCTGGCAGGAATGGCAAAAGTAACGGGGCACGATGTAGCAGGTAATCTTCTGAAAAAATATCAGATCGCAAAGATGCCAGTCTATTATTACCACCCATCCGCACTGACGGAAGAACGGGACCGGTATTATCTGGAAGAACCAGAGAAAAGCGCAGGGAAGAAAAACAGCAGAATAAAGCAGGTATACCTGCAGATGGAAGGAGGGACAGAAGATGGGCTGGATCGGGAAATCCATGCTGGACTTTAAAGAAAAAAGTGTGAAATTATATCCGGTTCCGAAGCGGGTACAGGAACTGATACCGGTTCACCGGATATCAGAGGATGGGATTTTTGAACTGGAGAAAAAACCGGAGGATGCGGAAAAACTGTATGACAAAGCATACTGGTTTGAGGATGCCAATTTTTCAACCATGGATGACGATGGAAAAACAGAGTTTCTGAAATTGTGGTGTAAGACTTTAAATTCCTTGAATGTATCTTATAAAATCCTGGTTATGAACGTAAACCGGGACATGGAAAAAGTGAAAGATCAGGTATTCCTGAAAAACGAAGATCCTGAGTATGAAAAGCTTACCCGGTCCATGAACTGTCATATGGAACAGATTCTGATGGAAGGGCTGTCCGGGATGGAGCAGGTCAGGGTTCTGGTTATCAGCTGTAAGCGGAAAGATGTGGATGCAGCCAGGAACTTTTTCCGGAGCATTGAGGGAAACCTGCAGGTGAATTTCCGCACCTTAAAAAGCAGGCTGATTTCCATATCCGGGATAGAACGGATTCGGATGCTGCATGACTTTTACCGGTGCGGGAAAGAAGTGGAATTTCAGTATGACTGGGATACCCTGAAAAAAGGAAAGCAGGACTGGCATGATATCATCAGTCCGCACGTCATCAAACACGGGCAGAACGAATATGGGGAATATGACGGAAGCTGTATCCAGATGGACGGACGTTATGTGACGGCATTGTATCTTCCGGTATTCCCTGCATCCTTAAACCCGGATGTGATAAAGCGGCTGACATCCGGTGCCTACCATCTGATCCTTACCATGGATGTGGCGGCAGTACCGATGCAGTACGTGACGAAAAGGCTGGAAGAGTTATTGATGCAAAATGGCAGGGCAATTGAAAAACAGCAGGAAACGAGAAATAGGCAGCATGCTTACTCCAGTGACATTACTTATGAAAAACGGCAGGAAAAAGAAGAACTGGAATCCTATCTGGACATCATACATGACAACGATGAGAAAATGTCTTACGTTGCCCTTTATGCGGTGCTTTCTGCGGATACACGGCAGGAACTGGAAAACCATCTGGTAGCGTTCCGTGCTACAGCGGCAGAAGAAAACCTGATGTTTGAACCTGCTTATAACCGGCAGATTGAGGTGATCCAGACGGCAATCCCGACCGGAGTAAGGTATGTCACGGATATGCAGCCGCTCTTTACCCAGCCAGTCAGCGCCCTTACGCCATTTATCGTGCAGGAATTATATATGCCGGGTGGAATCTATTATGGCGTGAATCAGATCAGTAAAAATATGCTGATCGGGAACCGGAAAATGTTAAAAAACGGGAATGGGTTTACCCTTGGAGTTACGGGCGGTGGAAAGTCGATGGACGTCAAAATAGAAATGATGCAGGTGCTGTTAAACACAAAAGATGACATTATCTATGTCGATCCCCAGAATGAAAATGAAGAATTTACACCAAAGTTAAAAGGTGAGTTTATCCGTTTTGGGTCAGCTACAGGTCATCATGTGAATCCGCTGGGGCTGGATACCTGGAAGTATATGGACACGAAGCAGACCTTTATCCGGGACAAGGCGGAACTGATGCAGGCTGTGTTTTCCATGATTCAGGGTGGAAGTTTGTCAGCGCAGGACAAATCCATCCTGATCCGGTGCGTGCAGAATATTTATAAAAATATAGATCCGGCCAAAAGAAAGCAGGTACAGGCTCCAACCTTACGGGAGTTTTCCGAAGAACTGGGAAGACAGCCAGAGAGCAATGCAAGGGAACTGAAGCTGGCACTGGAAGCATGGATCACAGAGCCAATGGACATTTTTGCAAAACAGACCAATGTAAATATCCATAAACGGCTGACGGTATTTGGGCTGGCAGATCTGGGAGACGAGCAGAAAGGCATCGGAATTCTGATTTTACTGGAACTGATCCGAAGCCGGATCGCAGAAAACTGCAAAAGAGGAGTTGCCACATGGCTCTACATTGACGAGTTTCACAATCTGGTTGCGGATGAGTTCAGCGCCAGACGGCTGCAGAAAATCTGGAAAGAGGTACGAAAACTGGGCGGCCTTTGTACCGGCATTACGCAGCAGATCGTTGACCTGATGCAGTCGAAGGTGGTGGAAACCATGTTAAGCAACAGTGAGTATCTGTCACTGCTGTCCATGGGTGATGCGGAGCTGGATATCCTGCAGGGGATCTTTGATGTATCGGACAGCCTGTTAGAATATGTCCGGAATGCACCGCCGGGAACCGGGCTTCTGAAATTTGGCGAGAAATATATCCCAAGGGATGGACGGCTCCCCAAGGACAGTGAGCCTTACAGGATGTTTAACACCAACTTCCATGAAAAAGTACAGGAAGAGGAGGAACGGAAAAATGCAGTATGAAATCGGGATCAGCCGGTATGGGGACAATAAAAAGAATGTATGCGGGTCTGCATGTATCATCTTTAATGAAAATATGAAGGTGGAAAATATCAGGATTTTGAGAAGCAGGGAAGAGGAGCTTTATGTAGCCATGCCCCATTACAAAGATAAGGAAGGAAACTATCAGGACTACTGTTTCCCAATCACAAAAGAATTTCGGGAAGAACTGTATGGAAATATCTTAAAAGCTTATGAATATACCGGACAGTCGAAGAACAGATGGTATCAGTTTAATGTTGATGATAAGTCAGCAGTGAAATATGAAGCAAAAGCATATCTGGTAGAAGATCCGCAGTCCATGACGAAGGGCATAGGAAGCGTGGTCATGGATGGCTGCTTTGCATTTTCGGGAATTACTTTAAGAAAATACAACGGACCAGAAACAGATCCGGATACTGGTGAGAAAAAGGAGTTGTATGTGGCATTCCCAGCTTATCCAAGCGGCCAGTTTACGAAAGACAATAAACAGATTTATAAAAATCATTTTTATCCTGTTGATTCCATGACGAGAAGACTGGTGACGGATCTTATGATGAAAGCATATCAGGAAGCTGTGAAAGGACGTGACCATTCGGAACAGAAAAAAACGCCGGAAAAAAATCAGCCAGAGAAAAAGGAGGGGAAGATTCGATAACAGGTGATAAAAGATGGAGATACGAACCAGAAGGGAGACACCAGAGGTAAGGTCTTTTCAGTCAGACATCCGAAAAAACGGGGATGCATTTACCGGACTGTCCAGAAAAGAAAGAAAAATCTGGAAAACATACAGCCCAAGGAAAAGACAGCGGATATTAAAAAAAGCAAAAAGTTATGCAGTGGCCCCGAACAATCAGGGAATGGCAGACAGGCAGGAGCCGTCAGCAGGAAAACAGCGGGTACGCAGGCCGGTACAAAAAAGACTTTATCTGGAATCAGAAAGGTATGGGATGCCAGAAAGAGGGGATGTGCGGACTGGTACGGTCAGGCGGAGACAGACTATTAAGCAAAGATATGAGTATTCAGACACCAATATGAGGAAAGTCACAGGCAGTATGCCGGGAGTCATAAGGAATGCAGGGCAGGCCAGACAACAAGGCAGTGAAAAGACAGATGCCGTATCCGGATATCTTGACAGAAATAAGCAGAGACAGAAAAAAGTTATACATAAAAAATCCAATAGAAAGCAGAATCCGGATATTCAGAAAGACAGAAAACAGCAAACCAGATCTAAGAAACGAGAACGGCGCCGGATGCTCCATTACATAAGAAGGACTCTGAACAGGGAACAGCAAAAGGAGGATGCAAGGGATCTGGAACAGAACAGGAGCTTTATAGAGGAGACAGAGAAAACTGCCAGAGCCGGGGGCTATATGCTGGGAATTCCGTTACGGTTCCTGAAAAAAAGGGCAGTATCGGTAAAACATCTGAAGGAATCTGGGATGCGTACGGGCATGGCTGTCCTGGCAGCACTTGGCGGGGCAGCTTTTCCACTGCTTCTTATCTTGGTTCTGATGATGATGGCAGGGATGTTTCTGGCATCGGATGAGGACACGGACCAGTCCGTTGGAAGTTCCAATGGGGAAGCAATTGTAGCATATGCAAGGGAATGGATTGGAAAAACCCGTTATGTCTGGGGCGCAGGGCGTGGCGGTAAGGATGACTGGATGGATTACGCAGACTGTTCCTCTTTTGTGAGCGGTGTATTTTCCCATTTTGACCATGACATTGGTTCGACTACCTATGCAATGGAAGTCTCCGGCGGGACTGTGATTGCTACCAATGGAACAGACCAGGCACTTCCGGGTGACCTGATTTTATTTTATTCAGGGAGTATTTCAACAAATGCCAGCAGCCATGTGGCAATCTATTCCGGAAACGGAAATATGATCCACTGCTCCGGTGGCCCGGAAAATTACGATGCCGCCCATGCCGGGAGAGGCGTCTGTGAGAGCAGCGTGGCTTCAGACGGACGTCCTTATCAGGTGCGGAGAGTAGTGGACAGTGACATTCTTTCCGCACAGCAGCTGCTTGAGACATTAGATGGATATGCTTCTGAGATCCGAAAGGGAAACTGGAATTATGGGTATGACAATGCAGAATCCTTTGAAGAGGAAAAGAAAGGAAAACGGATGCTGACAGAGGCACAGATGGTAACCTGGGCGCTCCGGGATATGGGCGTGTTTGACGCAGGGGATGGTTTTACCACACAGGAAAATGGAAGTATCAGCTTTGCTGGTGGCGGATCGTCTAAAATCCGAAAATACTGCGAGACCATCAGCTGTTACAAAACAGTATCCCAGTTAAAGAAGGAAGATACCCTGCAGATGGGTGATATCTGTCTGTATGCGGACCGTCTCAATGTCTATGCCGGGGATGGCAAATGGTACGATGTGAAAAAGGACGGTGGAAAAGTTGCTTCTATCGGTCCGCTTCAGAAAAGCCAGTCAGAAGAAGTGATCCAGATCTACCGGCTGAAAGGGACTGCCGGACCAAGCGGGAAAGAACTGGTAAAGGTCGTGAAAGCCTATGATAAGGAAATCCGGGCGGATATCAAAAAAGGAAAAAGCTGGCATGTATCCAGATTGTACGGAGCGGGAAGTTTCCAAAAAGCAATCGCACCGGATGGAAATAAAAGATTAAACGGACCGAGGCTGGTATGCTGGGGGCTGTATGATCTTGGAATCTTGGAGTATGGACAGACCATTTACTGGAGCACTGCAGGAAAACTGGTGATGAATGACACGGTAAAAAAAGAAGTAAAGGAAAGCTGCAAGATTCTGGAAGTAAATAAATCAGCGGGGAAACTGGTAAAAAGCGGGCAGTTAAAAGCAGGAGATATCTGCTTTTACGGGACCAAGATGCAGGCAGCCGTTTATATCGGAAAAGGCAAATGTTATACCGTACCGGGAGCCGGGGCACAGAGCATCAGGGTGCAGTCACTGGGACCGCAGGGTCTGCCAGCCGGTATCATAAAAGCCATTATACGGATTAATGAACCGGTAACAACCGGTGGAATTGGAACCGGCGGGCATAAAGTGGACGGGACAGGCTATACACAGGCACAGTTGGAACTGATTTGGGCGATTGTGGCACAGGAAGATAATGGAAGTTACGAAGGATCTCTTGCCGTCATCAGTACCGCCATGAACCGGGTGGATTCCCCAAGGTGGTCCTACTGCGGATCGAACGCCCTGCAGCAGCTGACCGCACCGGGTCAGTTCTGCTACAGCATAGATACTTATTGGCAGGCAAGGCTGGGAGGCAACGTGCCGGATTACACCAAAAAGGCGGTGGAAGACTGCCTGAAAAGAGGCATCCGGAATCATCCGTACACCTGTTTTCGTTCTACCAGAGGAAGTGAAACAGGGGCGAATGCGGTACAGATCGGGGCCAATGGAAACTGGTATTTTGGAAATTAAGGAAAAGCGAGGAAAAAGATGAAACGTGCAGTCGGGATAATATGTGCACTGGCTTTATGCATGAGTGAGATGCAGCCGGTACTGGCGGAAGATCTGCCAGTGGTGGAAACCGAAAGTGAGTGTGCAGAAAAAGAAGAAACAGAAAGCAATACAGATCTGACGGAAGTGCAGGATACAGAAGCAGTGACACAGACAGAGACGGAAGCGAAAAGCGAACCGGACACGAAGGGAGATCTGGAAAGCAATGAAACAGCCACGGAGCCAGTCACAGAGAGTGAAACCATGACCGAATCTGAGACGGAGAGTGAGAGAATTACAGAGCCTGAAACAGAAAGTGAGACGGTGACAGAAGAGGAAAGTGAAACAGACACAGAAATGGAAACAGTGGCAGAGACAGAAAGTGAGGGTGTAACAGAAAACAAGCCAGATAGTGAAATCATTACGGAGCCGGAAACAGAAAGTAAAGCAGAATCTGGAAGCAGCCAGGAAAATGCACCAGAAACAGAAGCACAGCACAAAACAGCCAGACAGACGGAACCACAGACAGAAGCAGCCTGGCTGCCAGAGGTTCCATCCTGCAGCTTGTCGTGGACAGACTATGGAGAGAACATGGAATATGCAGAAGACTTCCGCTTTACTCAGATCCCGGAAGCAGAATGGTACTGTACACTTGCAGACGGACTGGGAAACACCGCAGTATATGAATCCATTGGTACAAATGCAAAGCAGGTAGGGGAAATCCCTTACTTTGGGAAACTGTATATCCTGGATCAGGTGGATGAAACATGGGCTTACGTGGAATCCGGAAATGTCCGTGGATTTGTGAAAAAAGAGGAACTTCTGGAAAAAACCATGGCTGAGGAACTGGTAACTGAAATCGGGACAGAAGCATTCCCGGATGGGGAAGCGTGGTGTGAGGCTGCAGATAATGCAGCCTTTACCTATACCCATACAACGACACGGCCAGTTCTGGCACAGAAGGAATATGCCGTCTTTTTATACAGTGGATCCATTTTAGAATATGCCAGAAAAGATGCAAGGGAAGTAGGCAGGAGCACATCCGGATGCCTGGTATACATCTTAGAAACAGTGGATGACGGATGGCTCTTTGTGGAATCCGGGGATGTGCGTGGCTTTGTCCAGATCAGCAGTCTTCTGGAAACACAGGCATCTGTGGATCTGGTAAAAAGTATCGGAGAAGCGGATATGCCGCTGGCGCAGGAAGTGATCTCCCCGCAGGAGAACCGGAGCTGTTACTACACTTTAATATCCGTGAAAGAAGCCTGCAGCACACTGGGAGAGCAGATTGCAAAGGCGGCACAGCAGTATGTTGGCAGTCTGGGATATGTCTGGGGCGGTACGTCCCTTGTAAGCGGCGCTGACTGTTCTGGTTTTACCCAGAGCCTGTTTTCTAAGTTTGGCATTGTGCTGCCAAGACTTGCAGAAGAACAGGGCATACAGGGACAGATGGTTGGCAGCTTCATGGATGCACAGCCGGGGGATATCGTGTACTGGTCTTCCGGGCCACACGTTGGAATCTATATAGGGAAAGGGCTGGTGGTGCAGTGCTCCGGGGATTCCTGTCACACAGCTGCCAATCCGGGACCTGGACCGACCATCAGCCGGGCAGATTATATGCCGGTGACTTCCATCCGCAGATATACGACACAGACCGTAAGAAAAACGAAAAAAGGCAGTGGCGGAAACCAGACGGACGGGACAGTTTATACGCAGGAACAGCTGGAACTGATCTGGGCGATTGTGGCGCAGGAAGATAATGGCAGTTATGACGGGGCACTGGCCGTCATCACATCAGCCATGAACAGGACAGAATCTGCCAGATGGTCCTACTGCGGTTCCAATGCCCTGCAGCAGCTGACAGCGAACGGGCAGTATTGCTACAGTATCGACAACTACTGGAGAAGCAGGCTGGGCGGAAATGTACCGGGATATGTCATAGAAGCGGTTCATGACTGCCTGAAAAAAGGGATACGCAACCACCCATACACCTGTTTCCGTTCAACGAAAGGAAAGGTGACCGGATCAGATGCAGTGCAGATCGGAAACGGCGGGAACTGGTATTTTGGATCATAACAGAAGGATGAAGAAAAATGAAAAAAAGAAACTGGTATTTTATTATTTTATGGGCGACCGTGATGGTGCTGTCCATTGTCATCCCCGGCATTATTACGGATACGTGCCATGGGCTGGCGGGAAGAATCAGAAGAGTACAGGAGACAGAAACGGATGAGGAAAGTGAATCGGAGAAAACAGATGGTACAGAAAGTGAAACACGACAGACAGAACGATTACCTGCCAAGACACCGGCAGGTGGAAGTGAAGACCCGGATGAAAGGAGCGGCTTATCTGAAACCGAGGCAGTAGCGGAAAAAAGAGAACCCCTTTACCGGGAAGGAAAAGAAGGGTATGCAAAGAAGTTTCTTGGAGATAAAGAAGCAGCTTTTCGTACAACGGCAGAATTATATCTTCAGGGCATCACAGGCCAGACGTGCCACTTAACCAGCGCAACGTTTCTGGAACCCTATGGAGAGAGCGGATACCGGACAGAACTGGTTTATGAAACCGAAGATGGATTTACCCATGAGGAAAACCTGATCTGTGAGTATGATACAGCGTATCAGTTCTACCGGATTTATCCGGAAGGCATTGAGGAAGAAAATTAAAGGAGAATGGATATGTATAAAAAGAAGAGCAAACTTCCGGCTGTGATTACCGGTGTATTTATGGTAATGGTATTTGCAATCCTGATTTTTTTAAACGTGAAAAAGCATCAGAATGACATTCCAATAGAGGAACCGGAAACCGAAGCCGTGTCCCATGAGGTGACCCTGTATAAAAGCAGTGATGCCGGGTTTGCATTCAATCAGGAGTATTTAAAAGAAGATGCAGGAACGGCAACGATCCTGTCCATACCGGAAGATACGTTTGTGACGATCCTGGTATCCCCAAAAGATGGAAAGGAATTTAAAGATCTGGATATGCAGGATACGAACTTAAGCAGGATCAACTATTCGGTGCTGGATACGGAGACAACGGAGAAAAGGATTAATTTTGTCATGCCAAAGGCAGACGTGATTATGAACTTCAGTTTTTCAGACCAGATGCTGTCCTACCGTGAAACAGAGACAGAAGAAACGGAAGGTACAGATGGCTATGATATCACACTGCATGGCGTGACTTCGGAGATCCTGGTCAGCTATAACGGTTTATTTGATGATAAAGACTTTATCCGGCAGTTCGGGGATTCCCTGCATGTGGATTCCGCCAGAAGCAGTTATTCTGATGTGACCGATATCACATTTGAAGAACGGGCATATGACGGGGAACAGGACAGTGATAAAGTATATCATTACATTTACTTAAATGAAGACCCGGCAAGGGAACTGCTTGCCACGTTCTTTGTAAAAGAGAAAAAATATGTTTTCTCTGAACTGCCGGAAGCAGAGACAGAAAAAGAGAACGAAACAGACAGCCCGGAAGATAACGGCAATGCATCCGGGTATGGAGCATCTGGAACTGGAAGCACTGGTGGAAGCGGCACGATAACGACCGGGACAACTGGAAGTTCAGCCGGAAGCACCGGTGCATCCGGAGGCGAAACAAGGACGGTCACCACATCCTTTGATATCCTGAAAGTGTCACAGAACCTGCTGGATTACTGCGGCGGGAAAGACAAGTTTTACGATAAGGCATTTGAATATGTATTATCCAAAAAGCTGACAGGCGAGATTGTGGGAACCATGAGCAGCCATAAGATTGACGTGGAGAAGGAGGAAGCAACCTTTGAAATCAAATTGAATACCGGGAAAACCATCAAAGGAACCTATAACAAAAAAGAAAAAGCCTATTCCTACGAAGGGCTTTAAGATGAGGGGAGCCACATGAAAGAGAAGCAAAGACTGGAAGAGGAGCAGGGGATGATGCCAGCGAAGGAAGAAACACAGCAGGAACATCCGATATTCCGGTATGGCTGGTTTTTTGCAGGAATGCTGACCGCACTTGCAGCGGCAGTTTTCTTTGCCAGACAGGAACCGGCCGTGGTAGAGAAAAAGCCTGCCCAGGTGCATATCCAGAAATTAACAGAAACGGAAGCGGAAAGTTACACAATTCCACTTGAATGGGTGTTTGGAGAAGAAACGAAAACACAGGCTGGCGGGATGATGCGGGTATCCGGGCTGACGGGCAAAGAAAAAAAGAAATTGAATTTTTGCGAGAGTGCATTTGTAACGGCACTCTCATATTTTTGTAAGGACCAGAACCTGACGGTATCCAGTGTCCGGTTTACCGGGGAACTAATCGGATCTTCTGCAGCATCAAAAGTGTATCTGGCAGAGCTTGGGAGTGAGACAGGCCAAGAACTCGTTGTGACCTTTTTCCCAAAACTTCCAGAGTTCTATTTGTTTGCCTTAAAGGAAAAAGAACCGGAAGAGACGGAAACCGAACAAGAGGAACCGGCCAGAAGAGCAGAAGATACGCCAGTGCCGGAAGCACAGAGGACTGCTCCGGAAACAGATAAACGCAAGGCAGAAGAAACCGAAAACACATATGATGCATCCAGATTTTCCATCCGGCATCTCCCGGAAGAGCTGAAGAATTATATCGGAAATGAATACCTGCTTCAGTATGAGCTGTACCACTACCTGTACGGAAGGAAAAATCAGACAGCCACAGATGCAGACGTGACAGGCTATCAGATTGATGCGGACACCAGAAGAGCCGAAGTGACATTTTCCGTATCAGACGGATCAGTGGTTACGGGCATCTACTGGCTGGACAGCGGATCATGGGAATTTGCCTCATAACATGAGCAGATTCGGGGTCGCAGGGAACTCCCTGCCAGGGTGCCTTTGTATATACAAAGGCGTATCTTGCCATTTACTTATCTGATAGAGAAAAACCGCAAGAAAGATGAGCGTACTGGCACCGGGAAATATAGAAAAAAGGGGAGACAAAAAAGATTATGGGAAAGAAAAACAACAAGGACAGGGTGATCCTTGTCCGCTGCAGCGAACGGGAAATCCGGCGGATCGATGAACTTGCCCGGAAAAACCATCAGACCAGATCTGCCTATGTCCGAAACTGCGCTTTAAACGGAACAGCAAGGGAACAGCCGGTGGAGATACTGGATGCCTTAAAGGAGCTTGACTACCTGAACCGGAAAATCGGAAATAATATCAACCAGATCGTAAAGGCAGGCCATGCAAGAGGATTTGTAATGAAGGAAGATACCGATGCACTGAGCAGACTTTTAAACAGACTGGATGATTCTTATGAAAAGGTATACCGGAAATTAGTGAGAAAAAGGCATGGCAATCACAAAGCTGCTGCGTCTGAAAGAGCGTAAATCTGGTAACCGGGCCGGGCATCTGAAACATAATCTCTGCTATATCTGCAGGCCGGAGAAAACAGCGCAGGGAACTTATATTGGAGGAACAGCCGGGCATACATGGGAGATGGCTTACCGGAGCATGCTGAGGAACAAAGCGTACTGGGAGAAAGAAGACGGTACACAGGGCTTCCATTATGTCATTTCCTTTCCACCGGATGAAAGGATCACGCCGGGGCAGTGCCTGGCCTTTGCAGAAGAGTTTGCCGCAGAGCTTCTGGGGGAAGACTATCTGTACCTGATTGCCGTCCATAACGATACGGGGCACCTTCATGCGCATATCACGTTTGATTCGGTTGGGGTAACAACAGGAAAAAAATTCCATTCTCCAAGAGGGGACTGGGAGAAACGGATACAGCCCATCACGGACCGGTTATGCCAAAAGTATGGTTTTTCCGTTCTGGAACCAGATCAGAAAACCGGGAAAACTTACGGAGAATGGAAGCATGAACAGGACCAGAAAAAACTGGGAAAGGAACAGGCCGGGTACAGCTGGTATGACATCATCCGGGATGATATTGACGAAGCCATAGAATACAGTGACACGTACGAAGCATTTCTTTCCTATTTAAGGGAACATGGCTATCAGGTGCGAAGCGGAAAGTATTTATCATTAAAACCAGATGGAAGAAAGCAGGCCGTCCGTACCAGCCGTCTGGGAATGGGATACACGAAAGAAGAACTGCTAGAGCGGATTCAAAACAAAGAGTATGGAGAGGTACTGGATTACCGGATGGCAACCTACGGCAGCCGGAGGGAGATGCAAAACATCATCTGTGCCAGGATACAGAAGTCACCTGGCTGGAAGATGCCGGAGTACCAGAAACAGTTTTACCGCAGATGGAACCAGACCTTTTTTATCCGGAAACCAGAGTACAGGAAACTGAGCTGGGCGGCGAACCGGAAGGAAATACTGGAAGTGACGAGGTTGGCTGATGTGATCCGTTATCTGGTAGAACACGATATCGAATCCGTGGATGACCTGCAGGAACGAAAGGAAGAGCTTTTCAGGGAAAAGAAGTATCTGACGGAACAGAAAAGAATCACCTCCACCAGAATCCGGAAAAGCGGAGCATTTGTGGCACTGCGAAAATATGAGCGGTTTACGAAAAACATGGAAGGCTTGCCGGAAGCATATGAAAAAGCAGAAGAGCTTCTATCCGAGGTGGAACGTTACGGGACACTGGAAGAAGTGAGGAGCCGTTACAAAAATCTAAAAGAAAAGCAGAAGGAATACCGCATGACGGAAAAAGACCTGAACCAGGAACTGAAAATCCTGAGTGATGCAGAAAAAGATCAGGAACTGAATCTGGGAAGGACAGAGATAGAGAGAAGCAGAAAACTGACGGAATAAACGAAAGATGAGAGGTGATGCCATTGCCGTTTTGAAAGAAAAAAGACCTACTACCACAGATCGCAGAAAATAAAAATGAAAGAGAGGACCAGAGATGGATTATCAGATGACGCTGCCAAAGGGCGGAAGCATAACATTGGAAGAAAGTAAACCGGAGGATACAGGAAAGAACAGGATGCGGATGTATACGTTTTATGAAGGCGTAAGATCTGCTGGAAGGAGAAAACCAGATGGAGCAGATGAAGAAAAAATTAGCTGAATATATGAAAGAGCATCTGCCGGACTACCTCCCGCAGACAGAAAAATACCGGATCAGGATAGAAGAGATCCTGAAAGAAAATGATGTGAAGCGGACGGCGGTCATCGTTTCAGAAAAGGGGGAAATGGAGCATGTCAGTGCCTGCCTGTTTCTGGAAAGTTTTTTAGAAGAATATGAATATCCAGTGTATCGGGATCTGGAACAGATTGCCGGGGACAGAGAGACCTGCCAGAAGATCTGCCGGGAAATGGCATCTGTGTATGCAGCAAACAGAATGACCAGATCGGACTTTGATTTTGCAAAAGCCAGCCAGATCCATTCGTTCCCATACGTAAAGCCAGCCCTGCGTGCTGGGATCTGTGATCCGGACAGAAACCGGGAAATGCTGAAAACACTGGTTTCTGACAGGATGGGAGATTTTGCACAATATTATTATCTTGCAGATTTTCTTCTGAAAGATACCATGCTGAAGGTTACAAACCGTATGCTGGAGGGGTGGAAGGTTTCAAAAGAGGAACTGCGGGAAGCAGCGATGGAAAATATGAAACAGGAAATGCGGCTGGTACCGATGGAAGAATTTATGGAAGGGGCCTGCATAAAAGACGAACTGGAAAAAAACAGAGAAAGAGGCATGCAGGTACTGACAAATCAAAAAGGCTGTTATGGCGCAGGGATGATTTTACATCCGGATATCCAGAAACTGGTATCCGATAAGATGGAAGGGGACTATTACGTGCTCCCGTCATCGATCCATGAAGTCCTGATTGTGTCAGACAATCCGGAAACGGATCTGGATGATCTGACAGCGGAAGTCAAAATGGCCAATGAACGGGTGGGGGAAGAAGATCTTTTATCCTACCATGTGCAGCATTATTCAGCGTCGGCACAGACCCTGGAAAATGCCTGCCAGTACCGGAAAAAAGTAAAAGCGGATCCACAAAAGTATGGAAAGGAACAGGAGAAAACGGCAAAGCAGCGGACAGGGATGGTACGTGGATAAGCTTTTCTGAAAAAGGAAAAAGAAAAGGATGGAAACATACAAATGGAACAGAAGAAAGAAGAACTGCTGGCCTATATCTGCCAGCATATCAAAGAATATGTGCCTGAAAAATATCAGGACTGTGACCTGGATACCAGAACGGTAGTGCGGGCAAATGACAGAAAAATGACCGGTATCAGCCTGTCGGTGAAAAAAGCGGATGGAAGTTCCATTGCACCGTGTGTCTATTTGGAAGATCTGTTAGATGCTCATATGAAAGCAAAAGATATGCAGGATATGGAGATGCTCGGAGAAAAGGATTACCGGAAAATCTGCTTCCAGATGGGGGAAGTTTTTTGCGGGGCGCTTAAGGAAACCGAACAGATCTCGATGGAGCGTTTTCTGGATTTTGCAGAAATGAAACCAAATATTCAGGTATATATCTGCGATGCAGAGAAAAACCAGAAGATGCTGTCCGGCGTGGTGCATGAACAGCAGGGGGATTTCGCACAGTATTATGTAGTGGCTGGGTATCCATTCAAAAACAGCAGCATCAAGATCACGAACGGAATCATGGAACAGTGGGGAACGACAAGAGAAGAGATCCACAGGGCAGCTATGGAAAACGCAAAAAAGAATATGATGTTTTTAAACATAGGCGAATTCCTGACTAAGGCGGTCCCGGGATGCGAGATATCCCCTGTGCCCATGTATATCCTTACCAACGTGGACCAGAAGTTTGGTGCAGGAGGTATTATGAATCCGGATATCCAGGATAGGATCGCAAAAGAACTGAAAGGGGATTATTATGTACTGCCGTCATCCAAACATGAAGTCATCCTTCTCCCGGAGGAGGATGCCATGCCGCTGGAAGAAATGACAGAACTGGTGCAGTCAGTGAACAGGAGCGAGGTAAGTGAAGCGGATTTCCTGTCAGATAAGGTGCAGCATTATTCTGCTTATGCACACGTCCTGGAAAATGCCGGACAGTATGTCCGAAATGCAAAAAAGGATCCGGAAAAATATGGAAAGAAACACGCAGCGCAGGAAAAAGCAGTTCCCATGCCTGCACCGGTTTTATAAAAGCACAAAGGGGTGTGAGGGATGGATGAACAGGTAAAGAAACTGATGGATGAGCTGGTGGATGGTGTCACCGGGATCTTTGACAGCGAAAAATACAAAAATTATTTTAGGACCATGGCGAAGTTCCCACATTACAGCTTTAACAATACGCTTCTGATTTATCTGCAGAGACCGGCTGCAAGCCATGTGGCAGGCTACCAGACATGGAAAAGTAAGTTTGGGCGTCAGGTGAAAAAAGGCGAAAAAGGAATCCAGATCCTGGCCCCGGTGACCTACAAGACGAAAAAGAAGAAAACAGAGGAAGATGGGAAAACCAAAGATCAGGAAGAACCGGATCCTTTTTACATGCTGCGGGGCTTCCGGGTCGTGCATGTGTTTGATGTCTCCCAGACGGAGGGCAGGGAGCTCCCATCCATCGTGGAAAGCCTTCATGGAGAAGTGGAACAGTTCCCTTCTTTTTTTTCGGCCGTCTGCAAGATTTCCCCGGTGCCGGTATCCTGTGAACCGATGGAAGACACGGCAGATGGATATTACAGCCATACGGAAAAACGGATCTGCATCCGGGAGGGGATGAGTGAAAGCCAGACCGCCGCAGCATTAATCCATGAACTCAGCCATGCCATGCTGCATAATCAGGAAATGCTGGAGGAAGAACAGGCATTGACCGGCATTAGGAAGGACAGAAGGACGAAAGAAGTGGAAGCGGAATCGGTGGCATTTGTGGTGAACAGTTACTTTGGAAACCGGACGGATGAAAACAGCTTTGGGTATATCGCAGGCTGGTCATCCGGAAAAGAGGTGCCGGAGCTATTGGCATCCCTGACCACCATCCAGACAACGGCAGAAGCAATCATACAGGGCATGGAACGGGCTTATGAAAAGGAACTGGAACGAAAAGAGGAACCAAGAGCCATGTGCAGATAAGGAAGAGGAGGGCAGAGAAAATGGAACAGCAGCAGAGTGAACGCACCGAAGAACAGATGCAAAAGATGGAAGAGGAAATCCGGAGAATGCAGGAAAGACGGGAACTGTTAAAAAAACGGATGCAGAAACAGGAGCAGAAGGAACATGAAAAATGGTTGAAAAACTATGAGCGTATCCTCATGGCAGAGTTTGGATCAAAATACCATATCCTGTATACCCCGCAGGAAGCGGCGCAGGCATTCCTCATGAAAGAACAGGCAGTGCCAGAAGGCGTGATGCTGACAGGCAGGGTGGTGGAAGAGATGGATAGGAAAACCGGGGAGGCATATGCAGGGGAGAACATAGAAACATGAACATCACAGCAAACATGAAAATCATCGGGCAGGAAAAACTTCTTGCGGTCGGGGATGTCATTCTGGATGACCTGATAGAGATACAGCAGGTAAAGGTTTTCCAGAATGGAGAAGAGACACGTGTCTACTTCCCGAAAAGGAAGGTAGGAAAGGAAGAGAAAGAGGTGGTGCGTTTCACAGATCCGGAGATTCAGAAAAAAGTAGAAATGGCGGTG
Organism: uncultured Marvinbryantia sp.; assembly: GCA_934408725.1. Classification (GTDB taxonomy): domain Bacteria; phylum Bacillota; class Clostridia; order Lachnospirales; family Lachnospiraceae; genus Marvinbryantia. Next base: position 40,927 of record CAKRVB010000010.1, on the reverse strand, counting down.
CTGCAGGAAGTGGCAAGGCTGGTCAGAGAGAATGTCGGATGGGACTACTGCATGGAGGATATCAGGATCTCCATACGGCTGGTGAAGGGATCGGAATATATCCGAGGGATTGCAACGCTTACCTATAAAGATTGTATGGAGATCCGTGAAATCCAGATCCGGGAACAACGGGGAAGCCTGTACGTGCTTTATCCACATGGGCTGTACCGGAACCAGCCGTACCAGATCGTCTGCCCTGCATCGTACCACGTCATGTTCCTTGAGATGCTGAATCAGGAAATTCTGGAAGCGTACAAAAAAGCTGCGAAGCAGGAGAAACTGCCGGGAAAGGAGAAACAAGAGCATGAGCGAAGTAAGTGATGCCCTGCAGATCATCATGATATCCGGCCAGGTATTTGGCGTGGCTACGAAATTGACATATCGGGCTGCCCTGATCCAGCTTAAATTATGGAATACCCTGTATCTGTCCAAATGGAAAGGCAAAACGAACCTTACCCGCTTACGGAAAATCAAGGGCGATAACCTGATCTACCTGAATTTTTCCACGGAAAAGGAAGAAAAATTAAAAGGCATCGAAAAGGAACTAAAAGCCCATCAGATCCTGTTTGCGAGGCTGCCGGATTTGTGCGGAGGGGATGGAAGAACCCAGTACGCCGTTGCTGCTTCGGACATCGGAAAAGTGAAAGCCTTCCTGCTGGACCACAAGGATGGCCCCTGCCGTGGGACTGCGGCAGGGCTCATCTCTGCCATGGACTATGCCGAAACCGGGCGGGATGAGAAGGGCAAAGAAACAAAGGAACTAAAAGACCTGGAAACTTCCGCAAAAGAAGAACTGGAAAAAGAGCAGAGGAAAACGTCCAGAACGGTTTTCGGTGAAGACAGGAAAACGGCAGAGGAACCGAAAGAGGATATATTGCTGTCCGGCATGAACAGGCTTTGGGAACAGGTCATGTCAGAAACCAGCCAGACCTTTGAACAGGAGCCGCTGGCGGAAAACGAAAAGTGGGGACTGTATGAGACGGTGGATGGAAAAGGCGTGGTTTTGCCAAAAGAGCATATTATTAAGGCAGAAGAATGGAATCCGAAACGAATGGATTTGAGAGAGCGGGGCCAAAAAACGCAAGGTTCGGAAAAAGCAGACAAGGAAGAACCGGAAGTGGAGCTATATGCAGAGGCAGGGAAAAGACGCAGAAAAGATATCTGCATCCTTGACAGCCAGGAGAGCTACCCTGTGGTAGATCTGGAGGAGGTCAGAGAAACAGCGAAAAAAGGAGCACGGCCAGAGGTTTCCTATGACAGTGGCAGCCGGATCATGCAGATGCTGAATTTGTCAGAGCAGGAAGCAGAAGAGAGGACAGAGGGAACGTCTGTTTTCAGTTGGGAAAAGCCGTTTGGCAGTCTGTCAGAAATGATCAAAAATTTCCCGGAAAAGTTGCGGGAACAGGGCAGACAGAAGGCAAGGTAACATGGACAACCGAAACAACCAGAAAAAGAATATTGGGCTGTACGTGATCCTCTTACTTTTTCTGATCTACTTTGGACTGGCTGTCGGGCGTGTAGACTTCCAGCAAGTAACGATAGAGAATTTCGAGGACACCATGATCCTTGCCCTGACCGATCCATGGAGCGCCCCGCTTATCACAAAAAATTCAGTTATACTGACCGTGTTTTTATCCTTTTTGTGGGGGCTTTTCTTTCTGTACAAAATGGCAGATACCAGGATCTTCATGCCGGGCAGAGAGTTTGGCACCAGCAGGTTACTGACGGCAAAGGAACTGAACCGTTATACCTGTAACTTCCAGCAGCCGGAGAAAAACAAGATTTTGTCCCAGAATGCCAGACTCAAATATGATATGCAGAACGTCAATGCCAATTCGGTCATCATTGGCGGCTCCGGTTCCGGAAAATCATTTTATGAGGTGAAACCGAACCTGTACCAGTGCGGAACCAGTTTTGTCGTGACAGACCCCAAAGGAGAACTTCTGCGGGACTGCGGCGGCTATCTGGAGCAGCATGACTATGAGGTGCGTGTCCTTGACCTGATTGATTTTGACGGATCGGACCGGTACAACCCGTTCCGATACATCCATTCGGATGAAGACATTATTAAGCTGATTACCAACATGATGGCCAATACCACGCCAAAGGAATCCAGCCCGTCTGATCCGTTCTGGGAACACGCGGAGTCCATGCTGCATCAGGCGTTAATGTCCTACGTCTGGTATGAATATCCTAAAATGGGAAGAGAAGCGAACATGCCCGGTTTTATGGAAATGCTGAACATGGCAAAAGTCCCGGCAAAAGAGGGCGAAAAGTCTGACCTGGACAGGTTGATGGAACAGCTCCCGTCAGACCATCCGGCCCGTGTCACCTATGAAAAGGTACGTGGCGGGGCACAGGATACGATCCGGTCGATTTTCATATCCGCCCATGCAAGGCTTGCATTTTTACAGAACCCTAAAGTTTTGCGCATTCTGGAAACCGATGACATGGACTTTGCATCTTTTGGGGAAGGCGTTTTTGAAAACCCGGAACGGAAAGTGGCATTGTTTCTGAAGATCCCGGATAACGACAAGTCCTACAACTTTATCTGCGGGATGCTGTATACGCAGATGTTCCAGGAACTGGAGCTGATTGCGGACAAAAAACACAAAGGGAAACTTCCGGTCCATGTGGCATTCTGGCTCGATGAATTTGCCAATATCGCATTGCCAAAAAACTTTATCAACGTGCTGGCAACCATGCGTTCCAGAAATATGAGTGCCAATATCATCATCCAGAACATTGCACAGATCAAATCCATGTTTAAGGATGACTGGGAATCGCTGACAGGTAACTGTGACACGCTTATTTACCTTGGCGGCAATGAGCAGGGGACACACGAGTACATCAGCAAGCTGCTTGGCAAGTATACGATTGACAAGAAATCACATGGGGAAACAAAAGGGAGCCATGGAAGCAGTTCGAACAATTATGATGTCCTTGGCCGGGAGATCCTGATGCCGGATGAGGTAAGAAAGATGGACAACCGCAGATGCCTGATCTTTATCAAGGGCTACGATGCCGTCATGGATGACAAGTACCATACCTGGGAGAGCAAAGCCTATCTGGAATCCGAACAACTTGGCCCGTATATGTCAAAGGCGGAAAAGGAAAGCCTTTTGCGGGAAGGGCAGAAACGGTTTTATCTGGATGGCGGTGGTGTGACACTGGTAAAATCCTATGTCCGGCAGATTGAAAAGTACCACTGTATTTATGAAGAATCCAAAGTATTTCAGGAACTGGAAAAGGTACGTGCCGGGAATGCCTACCTGCTTAGCCATGTCTGCTATAACCAGACCGGCAAGCTGGAACACCTCATGAGCGTGGCACTTTCGGTAGAAGCAAAAACGGTAAAAGCGGCAGACGGTATCCTGCATGCACATACAATTGTCGGTGCATTTTCCAAAGCGGATATACAGAAAGACTGGACAGAGGAAAATGCCGTGTTCCATGAAATGTCACCAAAAGAGGCAGCCGCCTTTTTCTGTCCGGAAAACCGGTCACTGGTATTTGGGTTCAAAAAGAAAGCAAAAAAGGAGCAGACGAAAAAAGAAGATGGAAAACCTGAAGCTGATCAATGAAACAGACCTGAAGTATTTCCGGGAACTGGAGAAACAGGGAAAAGCAGTCATCCTGGAAATAGATCCGGAAGTACTGTTGAATACGGAAATCCGCCCGAAAGAAAAGCCATCCTGGGACGGGCTGGAAAAGTGGCTGACAGAAATTGGAAAAAACATACCATAAAAGAAACGTACAAGAACACAGGCAGCCCTGATAAGGAGAAAGGGCTGCCTGTGAAAAATATATTAAAAAAACAAATGATAACGTTCAGATTTATTATAATGCAGTTATTTGGAAACTGCAATATCATTTTGCAGTTCATACGACAATTTCAGCAAAAAGTCAATACTTTCCTTTTTTTGTTTTCATGGTATGATAGACTGCAATGGGGAAAATTAAGGGGCAGCCAAAAGAGAAAGTGGAGGTTTGCCAAAGTGGAAAAACAGATCGTAACAGCAGAACGGTACAAAGTATCAGAGGAGTATTACGTGGATGTCCGGGAAGAAGTCGCAGGAACCGGGGAACGGGATTACTGGCTCTGCAGCAGAAGCAGGGACGGGAAGATATTCATGTGTACGAAGAGGTACAGGGGACAGAGACAGGAAGAAGCATTTCTGTCAGACCAGGTTCCGATGTATATCGGGCGTTATGAAACAGCATGGAAGTAGAAAAAGGCAGTCATGTACAGAAATGTATGTGGCTGTTTTTATTATAAAAAGTGGAATGTCAGTTGACTGAATAGGGTTTGAAAGAAATGGAATAATATGGATGAGAGGAAGTGAGAGCTTGGATTTGAACTACGATGATTCAATTAATAGGAATGTTTTAAAAGATGTATATGGGATATCAGATAGTATTGATTTTCGATCTCCGCCTTCAAAAAGAATGAAATCTTTGCTTCCGAATATAACATCTGTGAATAAATATGTGATGGAAGGGTATCAGGTGGAACTTATCTGGGACAATAGTGAAAAAACTTTGCAGAAATTATTGGAAGGTGTGATTACGGATAATTAACAAAAAGTACCATAGTGATGAATCAGATAAATGTTGTATTAGTCCGGAATGGCGTGTATAATAAAAGCGTGTAGAACATTAGCATAGTACGCCATTCATTATGAGTGGAGGATGATACTGTGTCTATGGTAAATGAATTATTATTGTATGAAAATGAAAAAGAGCGGTCTGGCAGAACTATGAAGATTTGGCAGGCGGCTCTTTATGTGCGTTTATCAAGAGAAGATGGGGATAAAGCAGAAAGTGATAGCATAGGAAACCAGAAGGAGTTATTGCACCAGTTTGTAGAGTTAGAATCAGATATATCTGTATTTGATGTATATGTGGATGATGGATGGAGCGGAACAAATTTTGAAAGACCAGAATTTAAACGCATGATAGATGATATAAAAGCAAAAAAAATAGATTGCGTTATTGTAAAGGATTTATCCAGATTTGGGAGAAATTATATTGAGGTAGGACAGTATATAGAAAAGATATTTCCATTGATGGATATACGGTTTATTTCGATAACAGACAGATTGGACAGCTATAAAAATCCCCAGTCAATGAATAATATCATAGTACCTTTTAAAAATTTGATAAATGACGAATATTGTAGAGATATATCAAATAAAGTAAGAAGTTCACTGGATATGAAAAGAAAGCAGGGAAAGCATATTGGATCATTTGCCTGCTATGGCTATAAAAAAGATCCACAAGATCATAATCATCTCGTTATTGATGAAGAAGCGGCATATGTAGTACGTGACATATATAAATGGTATATTTCAGGGATAAGTATAATATCCATTGTAAAAAAATTAAATGAAATGGGAGTAAAAAATCCATCGGCTTATAAAAAGGAATTGGGGATAAATTATAAAAATCCGTATGCAAAAATAGCGGATGGAAAATGGGGGTATAGTACCGTTAGAAAAATTCTCAGCAACCAGATGTATATTGGAGACTTGGTACAGGGAGTGCTTAAAATTAAAAGTTATAAAGTACAGGTGGCGCAACGAGTGAATCAAGATGATTGGATTATAGTAAAAGGTACACATGAAGCAATTATATCAAAAGAAGATTTTGAAATAGTTCAGTCATTATTAAAACGAAGGGGAAGAAAGGCACCTCAAAATAATAAGCTTTATGCATTATCAGGATTTGTGAAGTGTGGTGATTGTGGCCGGAGTATGTCACGTAAATGCTACCATCATAGTTATGGAGAATATGCTTATTATGTTTGTAGCACATATGTAAAGATTGATAAAAATGCATGCACAAAACATTCCACTCGAATGGACAATCTGGAAAAAATCGTGCTTTCAGCAATTCAAAGTCAGATTGCGCTGGCTGTAGATATGGAACAGGCAATCAATGAGATTAATATGAATGAAAATGCAAACAGAGAAGCAGTAAGATTGAGAAAAATGTTAGAAAAATCAAGGAGTGATGTTCAAAAAGCTGAGGATATGCTTTGTGATCTGTATCCAGACTGGAAAAGTGGCGTGATAACAAAAAATGAATATGTCAAATTGAAGGAGCGTTTTGAATTACAGAAACAGAATGCACTTCAGAAAGTTATGGAATATCAAGATCAGATAGAAAAGACTGAAAAAGGTGCAGACAGCAAAAATGAATTCCTTGACCAATTTGTAAAATATCAAAATATAGATAAACTGACAAGGGAAGTAATGGTGGCACTTATAGATACTATATATATTTATGAGAACAAGAAAGTTAAAATCGTATTTAAGTATCAGAATCCATATTTAGAGGCATTAGAATATATTAAAAATAATAAAGATATATTAGACAAGAATAAAACAGAATTTTTACTGGGAGCATAAAAAATTTATGGTGTTAACTTGACTATGGCACCGGCGGCGTGCGATACCATAGCCGGACATTTTCGGGACTTTGGGAGAGGACCATTGGATTATGATAAGATCATCACAGGGGATCTGGGGTATGTAGGACAGGAGATTTTGCTGGATCTTCTGAAAAAAGAAGGCTATGACATCAGCCAGAAGCATATGGATTGTGGAATCGAGATCTATGATCAGGAGACACAGGATACTCATGCGGGGGGAAGTGGATGTGGCTGCTCCGCAACGGTATTGTCGGCACTGATTCTGCCAAACCTTCGGAAAGGAATCTGGAAACAGGTACTGTTCGTGCCTACCGGAGCCCTGATGTCTCCGGTGAGTTTCAATGAAGGACAGAGTGTGCCTGGGATTGCCCATGGCATTATACTGGAACATTGCTGAGAAAGGAGATGGAAAGAACATGGAATACTTCAATGCGTTCTGGGTAGGGGGGCTGGTCTGTGTGCTGGTGCAGATTCTGATTGAAAATACGAAGCTGATGCCGGGAAGAATTATGGTCATTCTGGTAGTGACCGGTACTTTTTTAGGCGCTTTTGGTTTGTTCCCGTATTTAAAAGAATACGCCGGGGCAGGTGTGACAGTTCCCCTGCTGGGATTTGGCAACAATCTGTGGGAAGGCGTAAAAAAAGCCGTGGATGAAGACGGCTTTTTAGGGTTATTCAAGGGCGGATTTACAGCAGCGGCTACAGGAACTTCTTCGGCGCTGGTCTTTTCTTATATCGCCAGTCTGATCTGTCAGCCTAAAATGAAGAAATAAGGTATGGGATTACTGCTCATGCATCTGATCCAAAAGGCGCATCAGAAGGCCGGATACAGCATCCGGGAACTGCTGAATCTGTTTGATGCGGATAAAAGAATCCCCATAGATCCGGCGAAGAGATGGAATGGCATAATCACCGCCCCAGAAAATGGCAGCTACACAGATTCCTTCTGACCGGAGCTGGCGGATGGCTTCCCTGGTATCTTCAATGGCAAGAGTGTCCCGGTAATCTTTTCCACGTAATAAGCCATGATCAGAAGCTGCCCGTCTGGAATCCGAAGGCAGGGCATCGGTCAGAATCAGAACAATTCGTTTGGCATGGGGCGTATCATATTGCTCCATAAGTGGGCGAATGGCGCGAAAAGCCAGTCCGTCCCGGTTGTTGCCGGCAGTAAAAAAGTGAAAGATACCATCTGCAGTGCCAGTTTCCCCATAAGCCTTCAGTGACTGGAGAATCGTATATCCACGAATGCTGCGGAAACTGGTAACCTGAACCGGAATCTGGAGCTCCAGCAGACTTTGGGTGATCAGATACGCCTGCGCAGCAATACTTTCCTGCTCCTGACAGCGGGAACTGGAGGCATCCAGTACCAGATCAACGGTAAAGTCCGGCATAGGCCAGATGATTTCCCGATAGAAGACAGACAGATCATGCATGGCAGGAATACGGTAGACCTGTCCCGGATTGAGACGGCCGCTTTGTACCCGTACCAGATCTGGTTCCTGCTGTTCTTCCAGCACCTGCTTCAGATGTTCTGTAATCTGATGGATACTCCGTTCATAGAAGCGTTTATCTTTCTGATAGTATTCCAGATTTTTTCGATATTGTGTTTCCTGCTCTGCACCGAAGAGCAGATCAGGAGAAGTTGCGCCGGCATACCAGAGAAGACTTCTGGAATGGTAACCGGTACAAAATGTTTTTTCAAAAAGTGCCATCTGGATGTCGGAAAAGAGACAGGGACCAAAGGTATGGAGCATATAGTCACGATCTTCTTTTGCCGTGGTCTGACTGAGCAGATGCTTTCCCATTACATAGAGACGGGAGAAGACAGGAGAAAAGCCATTTTTATCAGGATCGGAGAGCCGGATATGCAGATCACCGGAAAATAACTGACCGAGAATTACCAGGAACAGACCGGCTCCCACAAATTTTGTTGTTTCAGATTTTCTGGCGGCCAGAGGCTGATAATAATAATATTTGCGAAAGATGGATTTTGTGGATCGAACCAGTTCTGCGTCTGGGAGAGCAGCAATGCTTTCCATAGCATCCGCCAGGGAAAGTTCCCGTCTGGAAAAATCCGTCAGATCCATGTGAAGAACCCGTTTCCAGTGAATCAGTGCCTGACGTTCCCAGCCCAGTTCTGTGTATCTTACGGCAGGAAGAAATTCGGTCAGATGCAGTCTGGCATACTCTTCCCTGAGAGCAGAAAGAGAGGAACGCCTGCTGCATTCCCGGGAGAAGACTGCCTGTTCCAGAATCAGTTGAGCCAGAGAACGAAATTTTTCCGGCTTACGGCCAAAGTCCAGACCCTTTAAAAATGGCAGTAAAATATCGGGATTCATAGTACGATAAGCCAGTCCTTCCAGGGTATTCAGATAGAGGGACGGCTCATTATTACTGTGAAAAAACAGATAGACGGGTTCAAAATCATAACGTCCTGCAGCAGTCCATACCATGTTCGTGGCTCTTTTTTTCAGAGAATGTGTTAATTCCATGATTTTGGTATCCTCGCTGCAATGACATCATGAATGATAGCGCGTTCCGTCGCATCAAAGACTTTATTCGTCAGTCCCATGTCACAGGCATCCAGAGGGGAAAGACCGAGACGCATCAGGGCGACTGCATCCAGAAGTCCCCGCAGGTCTACAGCTCTTGGACTGATCTCGGCACTTTCTGCTTTGGCATCCAGCTCATAAAAAATGGCACTGAGCTGGCGGCACATATTCCGCCCAATTTCCGGATACTCTGTTTTCAGAAGCAGATCCAGCTGTTTTTCTGAGATGGTAGGCATCTGAAGAACCAGAAAACGGGATCCGAGAGCTTCGTTCAGTTCTCTGGTACCGGCATAGCCGTAATTCATAGTACCGATAAAGCGGGCTGCAGGATGCAGGACGATCCGGTCATAGCCGGAGACTTCCAGAATCCGCCGATAGTCCAGGGTAGCATGGAGAACGGCCATGGCTTCATTCTTTGCCATATTGATCTCGTCCAGGATACCGAAACCGCCATACCTTGCGCATTGGTAGACAGGGCCTGGACGAAATACTACTTTTTCTCCATCAAAGGTATCTGTTCCGATCAGATAGGAAGCATCCACATTGACATGAAAAGAAACATTCCAGCAGGGACGGCCAAAGATCCAGGCCAGGTTCTCTGCAAGAACATTTTTCCCTGTTGCCTTTGGGCCGGCCAGCAGAAGATTTTTTTCACACAACAAGGCGCAGATGGCTTTTTCCATAATATCTTTTCCGAGATAGTGAAAACGGGGAACGTCCGCAGCATCTCTGACAGAAGATGGTGCGGTGTCTTTGTCAAATCGTTCTCGAAAATGAGCCACCTCTTTTTGTAATTCCGGGCGAATGCCCATCTGATCCATCCAGTTCATATATCAGGTCTCCTTTGTGAATTTACATCAAAATTACCATTATTATACCCTTGTTTTACAAAATGGAAAAGAAGTGAGATTGTATCTAAATAAATACAAAGAAAAGAAAACGAAAATCATATTAATAATTGACAGAAAGTTTATTAGTAGTATAATTTTTCCTTGGAGAAAAGTTTAGTAAAAACATATTTTTAGTTTAGCATTAAAGAATCGGAGGCGAAAGTTTCAAAAATGGAACTGGAATATATTAATGAGAAGATTGGCAGGAAAATCAGGGATCTGCGAAACCGGAACGGACTGACACAGCAGGAACTGGCGGATCGGACAGAACTGACAAAGGGATTTATCTCTCAGCTGGAAAGAGGGCAGGTATCTCCGTCTGTAGTGACACTGCTGGATCTGATCGAATGTCTGGGAACGACTGCAGCAGACTTTTTCAAAGAGACAGAAGAAGAACAGGTAGTATTTTCCGAACAGGGCTATTTTGAAAAGATCGATGAAGCAGGAAACAGTATTCAGTGGATTGTCCCCACTGCGCAGCGTTATCGAATGGAACCGCTCCTGGTGGTGGTACAGCCTCATCAGAGTCTGGAAGAAGATAAGCCTCATGATGGGGAGGAATTCGGTTATGTGATGTCGGGAAGGCTGAATGTCATTCTGGGCGACCAGATCTATCATGTAAAGGCAGGCGAGAGTTTCTATTATCCGGCAAAGAAGATTCACCGTATTGAGAATCCTGGGCAGCGTCCGGCAAAATTTATCTGGGTCAGCACGCCGCCGATGTTCTGAGAATTGCGGGAGCTGCTTTGCAGCGGAGCAATTCACAGGCATCATTTATGTGTAAATTGGAATAAAAAATAAGAAAGCGAGAGGGAGCAACATGGGAAAATCAGAAAATATTATTGAGCTGAAACATATCACCAGAACCTATGAAGATGGATTTTCAGCAGTATCTGACTTCAATCTGGAAGTAAAAAGAGGAGAATTTGTGACCTTTTTAGGTCCATCTGGCTGTGGAAAGACCACAACTTTGCGTATGATAGCCGGATTTGACCTTCCAACATCTGGAGAGATTCTGTTAAACGGAGAGCCGATTACCAACCTGCCGCCAAATAAACGACCAATCAACACGGTGTTTCAGCGTTATGCGCTGTTTCCTCATATGAACATTTATGAGAATATTGCCTTTGGCCTGAAACAGAAGAAAACGCCGAAGGATGTGATCGAAAAGAAAGTGAAAAAAGTCCTGGCACTGGTAGATCTGGAAGGATTTGAGAATCGAAGTGTTGCAACGCTTTCCGGCGGGCAGCAGCAGAGAATTGCCATTGCGAGAGCTCTGGTAAATGAACCGGAGATCCTGCTTCTGGATGAACCGCTGGGGGCACTGGATCTGAAGATGAGAAAAGAAATGCAGATCGAGCTGAAGGCTATGCATGATGAACTGGGGATTACGTTTATCTATGTTACCCATGACCAGGAAGAGGCGCTGACTATGTCAGATAAGATTGTTGTTATGTCAGAAGGTAAGATGCAGCAGATCGGTACCCCGGAAGACATCTACAATGAACCGAAAAATGCTTTCGTTGCAGACTTTATCGGAGAAAGTAATATCTTTAATGGTATCATGACCGGTAAATTAAAGGCGCGTTTCTGTGGCGGAGAATTTGCCTGTGTGGATGATGTGGAACAGGGAACGCATATTACTGCTGTCGTCCGTCCGGAGGATGTGGAACTTACTGCGCCTGGAGAGGGAATCATTTCCGGTGTGGTAGATTCGGTGATTTTTAAAGGAATGCATTATGAGATTACGGTGGTATCCGGAAAGAATGAGATGGTGATTCAGTCTGTCAGATCAGCGACACCTGGAGAACGTGTGGGAATGCGAGTAGATCCTGAGAATATTCATATTATGATTGCCGAGGATCATACTAATATTTTTGCGGCAGATATCAATCCGGACTTCCATCTGGAATACAATGGACATATCCTGGATACCAGTGTGACCAGGATTATCAAAGGAAGCAGACGTACAGAGGATGGTACGCTTCTGGATGCTCACGGAGAAGTAATTGATCCGAAGAAAACAAAAATTATGGTATCCATCCAGCCTTCTGATATCCGGATGACAGATAATATGGAAGAGGGAATTGTACAGGGATACATCAGCAACCTGATCTATAAAGGAGATCATTACAGCTATGTGATTCATACAGATCTGGAACAGGATTTTATTGTAAATGATGAATATCTGTGGAACATGGATGACCAGGTAGGTCTTCTGATGCCAGTAGATAAAATGAAATTTGCATTAAAGAGATAAGGAGGAGACCATGCGTAAATTATCATTTTCCAGAAAAAGCCTGGGCATCCCGTATGCATTGTTTTTACTGGTATTCGTGATTGCTCCGCTGCTGGTGTTATTTTATTATGCATTTACAGATGGACAGGGGCAGTTTACTATTGCCAATTTGACCGGCTTTTTCACCAATCCGAACACAATGGGAACTTTATGCTATAGTTTTGCACTGGCGATCGTCACTACTGCAGTATGTCTTCTTCTGGCCTATCCGATTGCCTATATTCTTGCATTTAGTAACATGAAAAGTAAATCTGTAATACTGATGCTGTTTGTGATGCCAATGTGGATCAACTTTTCCCTGCGTATCACAGCATTAAAGGAAGTGCTGACAGTGCTGGAAGGAAATCTGGCCATGCATCCATTTTTAAATGCAGTGATTGGTATGACCTATGACTTCCTGCCATTTATGATTCTCCCGATCTATACCACCATCTCCAAGCTGGATAAGGCGCTGCGCGAGGCGGCTATGGATCTGGGGGCCAGTGAACTGGAGACATTTTTGAAGATTACACTGCCATTGTCGGTACCTGGTATTATCAGTGGGGTGTCGATGGTATTTCTGCCGGCAATGACAAATTATGTTGTACTGGATATGCTGTATAACAGTACTTACATTATGGGAAGTCTGATTGGAAGTTATTTTGCAGCCTACAACTGGCACGGTGGCTCCATGATTGCTCTGATTCTGCTGGGAATCATCTGCCTGTTTACCTTACTGACCAATGGATCAGAAGAAGAAAATACGAGAGGAGGTGCCCTGTTATAATGAAAAAATATATCAAAAGTGCGTTCTTGATACTGGTGTTGTTATTCCTCTATCTGCCGATTTTTATTCTGGCGGTATATAGTTTTACAGATGCTACCAATATTGGCGCTATTCGGGGCTTTTCTCTTCACAATTATGTGACATTATTTACTACGCCGGAGCTTCTTGGTATGATTGGCGGAACACTGTTGCTTGCAGTGGGAGCGGCCATTCTGGCTACACTGCTTGGCACTTTGGGAGCAATCGGAGCATTCTATTCGAAGAAAGGAATGTCTCAGGCGATTTCCACAATGAATCAGGTGCCGGTAGTCAATGCAGATGTTGTGACCGGATTTTCGCTGTGTATTTTACTGGTAGTCGTATTCGGTGTCAGTAAAGATACGTTTGTACCGCTGGTTGTTGGTCATGTGGTTTTATGTGCGCCATTTGTATACCTCTCTGTTATGCCGAAGATCCGGCAGATGGATCCAAGTATCTATGAGGCGGCACTGGATCTGGGTGCAACCCCTTTCGTAGCATTGACACAGGTGGTGATTCCACAGATTCTGCCCGGCATCCTCTCTGGATTTGCCCTGGCCATCACCTTATCTTTAGATGATTATTTTGTAGCAACCTATACCAAACCGGCTACCTTTGATACCATCAGTACCTATGTAGTAAATGCAACCAAGGGAGCACAGACTACGATTAAAACAGCTCTGTGGGCATTGTCCACAGTCATTTTCCTGATCGTACTGATCCTTGTGGCAGTGATGAATCTGAAGGCCAATAAGAAAGTGTCAGAAAGGGCGGATGTATAAAATGAAGAAAATCAAAACCGGTATGACTCTGGCAGCCGCAGTGGCGCTGGCAGTTGGCATGAGTCCTTTTGGATCTTTGCCTGGCAGCCGTGTTTGTGCGGAAGATGGCACAACAGCTGCGAAAGAAGTAACCTTACGGGTATGCAACTGGGAAGAATACATTGACCTGGGGGACTGGGACGAAGAAGAAACCATTGATCTGGAAAGTGGAGATATCATAGGAGAAAACTCTATGGTGGAAGACTTTGAACAGTGGTATTATGAAACGTATGGAGTAAAAGTAAAGGTAGAGTATTCGACCTTTGGAACCAATGAAGATCTGTATAATATGCTGACACTGGGAGATGTGTATGATATTGTCTGCCCGTCAGAATATATGATCATGAAGCTGATGGCGGAAGATAAGCTTGTTCCATTATCCGAACATTTTTTTGATACGTCAGATGAGAACAATTATTACAGTAAAGGAGTATCCCCATACATCCGTAATATTTTTGAGAAAAATGAAATTAACGGAGAAGCCTGGAGCAAATATGCAGCCGGCTATATGTGGGGGCTGACCGGTATTGTATATAATCCGGAAGAAGTCAGTGAAGAGGATGCCAGCAGCTGGAAAATTCTCGATAACCCGGACTATAAGCGTCAGGTAACCATCAAGGATAATGTAAGAGATTCTTATTTCGCAGCCGTTGGTGCACTGAAGTCCGATCTGCTCACATCAGAAAGTTTCCGAAATGACCCGGATTACAAGCAAAAACTGGTGGATGAGATGAACGACACCTCACCTGAGACCATTCAGGCTGTGCAGGATTATCTTCAGGATGTGAAAAATAATGCCTATTCTTTTGAAACAGATTCTGGAAAAGCAGATATGATTACCGGAAAAGTACTGGCTAATTATCAGTGGTCCGGTGATGCGGTCTACACCATGGATCAGGCAGAAGAAGACGGGGTATTTCTGGACTATGCGGTACCGGAAGAATCTACCAATATTTATTTTGACGGATGGGTGATGCTGAAAAACGGAGTCGGAGAAGACAAAGATAAACAGCAGGCAGCAGAAGCCTTTATTAACTTCAATTCCCGTCCGGACAATGCCATCAGGAATATGTATTATATCGGTTATACCTCTGTGATTTCAGGCGGGGATGACCCGAGAGTATTTGAATATGCAGACTGGAATTATGGAGCAGAAGATGAGGAAGAAGATACGGTAGATTATGATCTGGCTTACTTTTTCACAGAAGATGCAGACAGTGAGGATTATATCATCACGGCACCGGCAGAGCAGGTAAAAAGACAGCTGTATGCCCAGTATCCGGATGCAGATGCCATGGATCGGTCTTCGATCATGATTTACTTTGATGAGAAACAGAATCAGGATATCAACCAGATGTGGGTCAGCGTCAGATGTTTTAATATTCATGATGTGCCTGTCTGGATATGGACAATCACCGTAATTCTTGCTATAGTAATACTGGTATGTGCAGCACGAAAAATGATGAAAAAAAAACATACCCAGAACTAAATAAAAGAGAGGAACTGTTCAGAAGCCACTGTAACTGTGAAGGTGCTGAGCAGTTACGAAAGAGGAAAATAAATATGCCAGTATTTGATTTTAGCGGGGCATCCGAGAGTAAGAAGATCACCGAGTGTACTTATGAAGTTTTCTATTCAGATAACTCACAGCCGACACCGGAGCAGCCGATTATGGTGCTGGATAACAGCAAAAGGCAGTGGAAGCATCATTCCTGTGGGATTTTTCTGAATCCGACAAAGAGAACTGCATTCGAATTTAAAGAAGAGGATGAGACGATTCAGGCAGATATTCTGAAGATCGATGCAAGATTTATCAGTCTGCTTCGCTGGCTGGGAGAGAATCATATTACGGTTCGTCTTTCAGGAGCGAATCTGGAAAATGGTTATGCAGTCTACAAGATCCGGGAGATTGCTTTTGGCGGCGGTACCAAGCTGTCAGCGGAAGATGGATTCCTTCAGTTCATGATCGAACGTCTCCTGGCCAGCAATGCGCCGGAAGAAGAAATCGAAGAGGAGGACAAGGAAGAGATCGGCGACGATATGAAGCTGACCAGCATTCAGAGCATCACAGATTTCATGACCTGTGCAGGCAGAACCATGCCGGATAATATCCGTCTGTGGGCAAGAAGGAATCTGGCGGTGGCCAGATCCCATGAAGTGTCTCAGGAAGAACGGCGTCATGCACAGAGAGCCTTGTCGATTATGATGAATATTCAGTGGAAGAATAATTATTTTGAAGCCATTGACCCGAAAGAAGCCAGAAGAATTCTGGATGAAGAACTCTATGGAATGGAGCGGGTAAAACAGCGTATTATAGAAACCATTATACAGATCAACCGTACCCATACCCTTCCGGCTTACGGATTGCTGCTGATCGGACCTGCAGGTACCGGAAAGTCTCAGATTGCCTATGCGGTTGCCAGAATCCTGAAGCTTCCGTGGACCACACTGGATATGAGTTCCATTAATGATCCGGAACAGCTTACCGGAAGCTCCAGAATTTATGCCAATGCCAAGCCAGGTATCATCATGGATGCATTTTCCATGGCTGGAACATCGAATCTGGTATTTATCATCAATGAGCTGGATAAGGCAAATTCCGGTAAAGGAAATGGCAATCCGGCAGATGTGCTTCTGACACTTTTAGATAATCTGGGCTTTACGGATAATTATATGGAATGTATGATCCCGACAGTCGGTGTATATCCGATTGCAACGGCCAATGAAAAAGATCAGATCAGTGCGCCGCTGATGTCCAGATTTGCAGTGATTGAGATTCCGGATTATACGACAGAAGAGAAAAAAGTGATATTCTCCAGATTTGCACTTCCGAAAGTACTGAAGCGCATGAGCCTCAGAGAGGAAGAATGTGTGGTAACCGAGGAGGCACTGGATGCGGTCATCGACCGTTATCGAAATACTTCCGGTATTCGTGATCTGGAGCAGGCAGCAGAGCATATTGCAGCCAATGCATTGTATCAGATCGAGGTAGATCATGTACCGCAGGTGGTGTTTGACAAAGAGATGGTCAATGCGCTGCTGGATTAAAAAAGAAAGGGAGGTATTTACTATGAATAAAGTAATCACAATCAGCCGTGAATACGGTGCAGGAGGACATTCCATCGGAACAAAGGTAGCAGAGGCACTGGGAATTCCGTTTTATGACCGTGACATTGTCCGTGCGACGGTAGAAGAAAGTGGATTTGAAAAGAAATTGATTGAAAAGGAAGAGGAAGACCGCTCTACCAGCGATGATATCTGGAAAAAGATCAGTTCGATCTCCAGTTCTTACTTCAATGATTCTCAGGATGCTATTCATGAGATTCAGAAAGCAATCATCATCAAGATGGCACAGAAAGGACCTTGTGTGATACTGGGACGCTGTGCAGATGTGATCTTAAAAGAAGCAGAGATTGATACACTGGATGTATTCATCCATGCAGATGAACTGCACAGAGGCGTACGGGTGACCGAACTGACCGGAACAAAGAACGCTACAGAGATACAGAAGATGCTGACCAAGAGAGATCATGCCAGACATAACTATTACAATCATTACAGCGGCGGCCAGAAATGGGGCGACAGCCACAATTA
Organism: uncultured Marvinbryantia sp.; assembly: GCA_934408725.1. Taxonomy (GTDB): domain Bacteria; phylum Bacillota; class Clostridia; order Lachnospirales; family Lachnospiraceae; genus Marvinbryantia. The sequence goes on along the minus strand of CAKRVB010000010.1, from coordinate 23,512 downwards.
TGATATGACACTGGACAGCGGAAAGTTGGGATATGATCTTTGCGTGAAGCTGATCGTAGAGGCAGCGTCTGAAGCAGAAGAATAGAAAGCAGACGGGTATGATGCAGGAGAACATCATGCCCGTTTTGACGATAAAAGAAAAAGATGAGGAAAAAGATTTGATTTCAAAAACGATGCATTCCGTTTTACAGGCATTGTCCAGTGGAAATATTGAAGTAGAGTCTTCACGCCGGCTGGCAGATCTGAAAAAATTAGATGCCCTGGCTATCTTTTTAAAGAAACTGGATACAAAGATCTATAATGGGGAGTATGAGGTTCCGGTGCGTCTGTATTTTCCTACTGAGGAAGCCATGCATCTGGAGCCGGATCAACGCAGTCACTTTTCTGTACTGCTGTTTTTCCATGGCGGCGGATGGGTAACAGAGAGTGTTGCCACATATAACAGAGTTTGTGCCAGAATGGCGCAGGCCACCGGCTGTATTGTAGCATCGGTGGAATACCGGCTGGCGCCGGAATACCGCTTTCCGACAGCACTGGATGACTGCTATGCAGCGGCAAAGGCATTATACACAAATCACAGTATTTTGAAGATTCACCCGGATCAGATTACGATTATGGGGGACTCCGCAGGAGGCAATCTGACAGCAGCGGTATGTCTGAAGGCAAGAGATACCGGAGACTTTACTCCAAAGCGTCAGATCTTGATCTATCCGGCGCTGTATAACTGCTATACAGAGGACTCCCCATATCCTTCTGTACAGGAGAACGGTACAGAGTATCTCCTGACAGCAGTAAAGATGGAAGATTATCTGAAGTTGTATGAGAGCTGTCCACAGGACCGGCAGAATCCATATTTTGCGCCGCTCCTGGCTGAGGATTTTTCACATCTCCCGAAGACATTGGTTTTGACAGCACAGCTGGATCCCCTGCGGGATGAGGGAGAGGACTATGCGAAAAAACTGCAGGCAGCAGGAAATGACGTAGAACTGCACCGGATCGAGAATGCCTTTCACGGCTTTTTTGCTCTGGGAATTCGTTTTCTGCATGTGCAGGAGAGCTTTACGTATATCAATGCATTTCTGAAGGGAAGCGAAGAATAATGGAGACAGGATATTCAAAATGGAGAAAGCTGGATAATGCAGCGCTTGCGTTTCCACTGGTGACCGGAAAGCACGATACCAGAGTGTTTCGGTTTTACTGTGAATGTAAAGAACCGGTAGATCCTGAGATCCTGCAGGAAGCGCTGGATGAGACCATGAAGAAGTACCCATTGTTTCAGACAGTGCTGCGAAAGGGGCTGTTCTGGTTTTATCTGGAGCGAAGAGAGATAAAACCTGTGGTATCAGAAGAAAAAAAGCCGCCATGCAGCAGACTCTATATACCGGATAAAAAAACACTGCTTTTTGAAGTAACCTATTATAAGAACCGGATTAATTTTGAAGTTTATCATGCATTGACAGACGGGACCGGTGCGATGCACTTTTTACAGGAACTGGTGCAGAATTATCTGATCCAAAAGCACCCGGAAGCACATCTTTCCAGAATGGAGTCTGGAGAAGAGAGTACACCGTGGGATCAGGAGGAAGACAGCTTTTCCCAGTATTATTCATTACCAGAAGGAAAAAGCGAGAAGAAGCCGGCAGCTGTCAGATTAAAAGGAGAAAAGCTTCCTCACGAAGAGATGCAGATTACGGAACTGAATATTCCGGTGAAGGAGATCCATGCAAAGGCAAAATCTTATGGTGTGTCCATCACGGTATTTCTGGCGTCTGTGATGCTGTGTGCGATTGGAGAAGAGATCCCGAGGAGCCGGCAGAAAAAGCCTGTGACACTGATGGTGCCAGTGAACCTGCGTAATTATTTTCCGTCTCAGTCCATGGCGAATTTTTTTGGCTGGATTGAGGTGGGCTATACCTTTGAGGCGAATACCACGCTAAGGGACGTGGTGAATCATGTGAAAGAACAGTTTGGAAAAGAACTGATCAAGGAAAATGTGGCACGTCATATGAATGGGTATGTCAGATTGGAAAAAAATCCGTTTGTACGTGCAGTACCACTGGAAATCAAAAAATATTTCCTGATGCTAGGGGCTTCCCTCGGCAGTCGCAGCATTACTGCAGTATATTCCAATATCGGAATTTTGCGTTTTCCACCTGGATATGAAGCGTATATCGAACATTTTGGCATTTTTGCCAGTACCGATATTTTACAGCTCTGTTCCTGTTCTTATCAGGATCAGATGCTGCTGGGCTTTACTTCCAAGCTGCCAAATGATAATATACAACGGAATTTTCAGAGGATTTTAAAAGAAGAATCCGTTGGATTTCAGGAAGAAAAACAGGATTTCCCTGGAAGGAATGAGCAGCAGGAGAAAGAGGGAAGGCAGATTTTCCGGATCTTTAGTTTTCTGTGCATTGTAGCAGCAGTCATCTGTGCAGTATTGGACTACCTGTTCACCGGAGCATTAAACTGGTTCGGGTTCGCAGCGGCAGGGATCGCCTGCACCTGGCTTTTGGTGGCCGTCGCCTACAGTAAGCGGCGGAATATTCTGAAAAATGAAATGTGGCAGCTGCTTTTGATAACCATATTGGCCATATTGTGGGATCGTTATACCGGCTGGATGGGATGGTCTCTGGACTTTGTACTGCCAATTGGAGCACTGGGCGTGCTTTGTTCTATGGCAGTAATCGCAAAGGTACAGCACCTGGAGCGGGAGGAATATCTGTTTTATCTGATTCAGGCAGCGATGGCAGGATGTATTCCGATTGTGATGGTATGGCTGAATCTGATCCGATTTGTGTATCCATCGGTGATTTGCAGTGGTATCAGTTTTCTGGTACTGACAGGTCTTATGATTTTTCAGAAAAAAGATACTTTCCGGGAATTTCATAAAAAGCTGAGGATGTAGACAAAAAAGGGATGAAATTCCGCCGGATCTGTGCTACAATGACAAAAGGAAATCACATTTCCCAGTCAGGCCTGTGATATGCAGGTGTCGATGATAGGAGTAGTAATATGAGTCAGGCAAAAGTAGATAAATACAAACAGGAAAAAGCAAACAGACAGAAGATCATGCGCAAGGAAAAGAGAGAACGTCTTGCATGGAAGATTGGCGGATATGTAGTGTGTGCGCTGGTAGTTTGCTGGATAGGTTTTTCCGTGTATGGTAAGGTACACGTACCAGTGGCAAAAAGCTATGAGGTATCCACAGGCGCCATTGATGATTATCTGAATGGACTGAATGAAGAATAAGATAAAAGAGGCAGGGCGGGGAGCAGTTTCCCCGCTTTTTATCGTTGTGCGCATGAATTCCCATGCGTCTGGACGGAACACAGGGGGAAATATGGAATTTGAATATGAAGTAAAAGATGGGGAAATACTGCTGAAGCGTATATACGGCAGTGAAGAACGTGTGGCAGTTCCGGCACAGATCGAAGGACTGCCGGTGACGGCACTGGCTCCGTATATCTTTTCCCAGGCCAGGCGGGAACCGGATCAGAAAGCGGCGATCTGTGGCAATCAGGTGAAAGAGATGATTCTTCCGGATTCTGTCCGGGAGATCGGCAGCTATGCATTTTATGGATGTTATTATCTGGAGGCACTGACCATCACTCACCGTACCCGAGATATTGCAGGTGGTGCATTTACCGGATGCCATCATCTGAAAAAGCTTACTTTTCGAATGGATCAGGCGGAGGGATATTGCATGAAAGATGTGCTCAGTGAAGTGCATCATGAGCTGAAGGCCAGACTGGTTTATAGTGATCGAAGATGCACATTGTTGTTTCCGGAATATTATGAAGAAGCAGTAGAAAACACACCGGCACGTATGCTGGAGACGCAGTTTCACGGTTCTGGATACAGCTATCGTCAGTGTTTTCAGGATGGAGTATTTCAGTTTGGAGAATATGACCGGCTTTTTCAGGAAGCACAGAATCTGGAAAGCGAGGACTTTTGTATTGAACTGGCGGTGACCAGATTGATGGAGAAAGAACAACTTTCCAGAGATGCAGAAGGAGTCTATCAGTCTTACCTTATGGAACACCGTATGTCGGCTGCCGGATGGTGTATCGAATTCGAACAGAATGAGATTCTGGAATTTCTGACCGGATTTATTGACTGGCGGGAAGAGGAACTGTCTGATCTGATAGAAGAAGCCAATCAGAAGGGACGACTGGAAATCCAGAGTTTTCTGATGGATTATAAGCATCGGCATTTTGGAAAGAAAAAGAAGACATTTGATCTGTAAGAGGAGAAAAATGGAAGATATATTTGAAAAGGAAAAAGAATTTGCACGGAGAATGGAATCTGTGGGAAGACATATTCTGTTTACCGCACGAAATGAATTATATCTGCATATGCGATTCCTGGATGTGGCGCTGTCCTCTCTGGACTATGCCATGGACAGTACGGTAGATACCGTGGCCACAGACGGAAATGTGATTTATTATAATGCAAGATATCTTGGAAGCTATTACAAAGATGACAGAAAGCGGGTGAACCGTGCTTATCTGCATATGGTGTTACACTGTCTGTTCTGCCATGTCTTTACACCGCCCCAAGAGGATACGGTATATTGGAATCTGGCATGTGATATTGCCATGGAATCCATCATCGACGGTATGCAGATACGTTGTGTGACGGTGCCCATTTCCTGGCTGAGAGAGAGTACCTATAAAGAACTGCGAAAAAAACTGAAGGTGCTGACAGCGGAAGGTATCTATCATGTATTGACTACAGAACTGCCGGGGGAAAAGAAGCTGCAGCAGCTGGTACGGGAATTTACGGTAGATGATCATCGTTACTGGGTGAATCATCAGAATCAGCAGCCAAAGACCGAACAGCAACGTGACAAATGGAAGGATGTTCGAGAGAAAATGGAGATGGATCTGAACTCCTTTTCCAAAGAAGCAGTGGATGCGGAAGGAAATCTGCGGGATCAGCTGAAAGTGGCGAACCGGGAGACCATCGATTACCGGACATTTTTGCGTAAGTTTGCGGTGCTTCGGGAAGAGATGCAGATCGATCCGGATAACTTTGATTATATTTTTTACAGTTATGGATTATCTATGTATGGCAATATGCCGCTGATTGAACCACAGGAATCCAGAGAAGTGATGAAAGTGGAAGAGTTTGCCATTGTTATAGATACCTCCATGTCCTGTTCCGGGGATCTGGTAAAGGCATTTCTGGAAGAAACATATGGTGTTTTGAAGGAACAGGAAAGCTTTTTCAGAAAGATTAATATTCATATCATTCAGTGTGATGAAAAAGTACAGGCGGATGTGAAGATTACTTCTGAGGAAGAATTAAAAGACTACATGGAGCATTTTGAAGTGGCAGGTGGTGGCGGTACGGATTTTCGACCGGCGTTTACTTACGTGGAAGAACTGTGCAGAAAAAAAGAGTTTTCCAATCTGAAAGGATTATTGTATTTTACGGATGGATTCGGTACGTATCCGAGGCGGATGCCACCATTTCAGACAGCTTTTATCTTCATGGATGAAGAACAGTCTCAGACAGATGTACCACCGTGGGCAATGAAGATTGTGTTAGACCGAGATGTACTGGAAAAAGCTGCCATAAAACAGAAGTCATAGAGGAGTCGGATTATGAATATCAAGAGAGCAAAAGAAGAGATCGAACATTCGATCCATGCATATTTGAGCAAAAATGAATATGGAGAGTACCGTATACCGGCGATCCGTCAGAGACCGCTGCTGCTGATCGGACCTCCTGGAATCGGGAAAACCCAGATCATGGAACAGGTGGCAAGGGAATGCAAGGTGGCACTGGTGTCTTATACCATCACGCATCATACCAGACAGAGTGCGGTAGGCCTGCCGTTTATCCGGGAAAAGGAATTTGGTGGTAAGACCTATTCCGTAACGGAATATACCATGAGTGAGATTATCGCATCGGTTTATGAGAAGATTGAGCAGACCGGCTTAAAAGAAGGGATACTTTTTATTGATGAGATCAACTGTGTATCCGAGACGCTGGCTCCGACTATGCTGCAGTTCCTGCAGTGTAAGACCTTTGGTAATCAGAAGGTGCCGGAAGGCTGGGTAATCGTGGCAGCAGGAAATCCACCAGAATACAACCGCTCGGTGCGGGAATTCGATGTGGTGACGCTGGATCGTATCAAAAAGATCGATGTGGAAGCCGATTTTTCCGTCTGGAAGGAATATGCATATCAGGCAGGGGTTCATCAGGCAGTGATCTCTTATCTGGAATTGAAGAAAGAGAACTTCTATCGGGTGGAGACCACGGTAGATGGTAAGCTCTTTGCTACTGCCCGTGGATGGGAGGATTTGTCCCAGATGATCGGCGTCTATGAAGATCTGGGACTTCCGATGGATCGAGAGGTAGTGTATCAGTATATTCAGCACTGGAAGATTGCAAAAGATTTTGCCAATTATCTGGAGCTGTATTACAAGTACCAGAAGGATTATAAGGTAGAAGAGATCCTGCAGGGCCATATCACCGAAGAAGCATGCGATAAGATCCGAAGAGCGGCCTTTGATGAAAAACTCAGTGTCATTGGCCTGTTGATCGCAAGACTCCATGAATATTTCCGTAAGTCCTCTGAGGTGGATGCGCTGGTGACAGAATTATATGAGAAAATGAAGCAGGTAAAGAGTCGGATGGAGACAGAGCAGGTATCCGGTATTTTTGAAGACCTGTGTCAGCAGTATGAGGCAGAAACGGAGCAGCTGAAAAAGGCAGAACAGCTGGATAAAGACAGCCTGCACAGGAGAATGCAGATTCAGCAGAGACTGGAATCATATCGGGATGAAGTTAAGACAGCACACCTGGACGGTGAGGAAGCCTTTGCATGCATCAAGGAAAAATTTGCAGCGGAGACACAGCAGAGAGAACAGATGATCGAAGCTGCCGATCAGGTGTTGAATTATGCGTTCGACTTTATGGAAAAGACCTTTGGAGACAGCCAGGAAATGGTTATTTTCCTGACAGAATTAAATACCGACTACTATGCAGTCTGGTATGTGGATCAGAACGGCTGCGACCGCTACTATCAGTATAACAAGAGCCTGCTGTTCAGCGAACGCCAGAAAGGAATTATGCAGGAACTGAATGAGATCGAAGAGATGATAGAGTAAATACAGAATGGCAGCTGTCAGATAGAAACGAGAAAGAAAAGGTTCAGAATCCTGAAATTCAGGAAACTGAACTTTTTTTATTTTTCTGGTAACCTTTTGAAAAAAGATACGACTTATAAAGTAGAAGATAGTGATTGTTCATGATTCACTATCCCGCGAGGTGTTTTGGCATGAACATGCCAAAATCCCGAGACATACACGCCAAAATTCCATTGCCAGAGGCAATTTTATTGAATTTTGGCATAGTATCTGTGAAGATACTGAACAGATACTATGATAAAATCAGATTACAGAATGGAAGAAACAGGAGGAAAAGGTGGAAGATACACAAATCATTGATTTATTTTGGAAAAGGGAAGAACGGGCGGTGACGGAACTAAGTAATAAGTATTCCGGATACTGTTATAAGATCGCATGGAATCTTCTGGAGAATCATGAGGACTCAGAGGAATGCTTAAGCAGTACCTGGTATGCAGCGTGGAAGACAATACCGCCTCACAGACCTTCGGTATTGTCTGCATTTGTAGGGAGAATTACCAGAAGACAGGCAATCGATCTGTTTCGAAAGAAACGGGCAGTGAGACGGCCGGATACGCACATAGCGGATCTGTGCGACGAGATGGAAGAATTAAATGGCGTTTATTCCGTGGAGGAAGAGATAGCCAGAAAAGAACTGATGCAGGTCATCGAACAGTTTTTAAAGAAATTGTCTGAGACAGACCGAGATATTTTTATCCGGCGGTACTGGTATCTGGATTCGATCAGAGAGATTGCCAAAAGACATAAGGTTTCCGAAGGGTGCATCAAAACCAATCTGTGCAGAAACAGGAAGAAACTGCAGCGTATCTTACAGAAGGAGGGGTTCCGATGAAGAAAGAATTCAATTTTTCAGAAGAGTTTGGAAATATCAGTGATCAGATGATTGAGGAGGCTGGAAAAGAATGGCATCCGAGGAAATATCCAGTGTTGCAGTTTTATAGTCGAAAGATAGCCTGTGTGCTGCTTGTATTTATTCTGGGAATGGCTGCATTCAGAAGTCCGATTGTACAGGCAACGGTGGAAAAGATCACCAGCGAGATTGGAAGAATTATGGGATTCCAGAAAGATTTACTGAGCTATACGTCAGATATTCAGGAACAGAGCCAGACGAAAAATGGGATTACCGTAACCTTAAAAGAAGCCATTGCAGATGAGCGTATACTGATGGTGGAAGCTAATATTGTGATGCCGGATGGGACACTGGCATCATGGATCAACAGTGAAAAGACAACTTTTGATGGAAAAGTTTTTCATCCGATTGAGGAAACTTACAGTACGGGTAAAAGTGGTGAGTTCATCTATGTGGAAAGATATTCAGAAGATATATTGACAGATGGAACGGCTAAAGTCCATTTAGTAGTAGAAGCCGGAAAAGATCCTGGGACAGGAGTAGGACTGGATGATACAGGCAGTATAGCAGAAGTTGCGTTTGATTTTATCGTAGATGCAAAGGCTCTGGAAGCAAAAACGAGGACACAGGAACTGGATATAGAGATTCCTATGCCGAAGTTCCCTTCTGGAAAAATGAGATTGCAGGAACTGACTATGAATGATCTCTATACTGTAATCAATGTCCCGCTGGCAGATGAGGATCGAGACCTGGAGTTTTGGATGGATTATGAGTATAAATTAAAGGGAAAGGATAACTTTGGAAATCCGGTATCTATGGAATTGCAGACAAGATGGGATTCTGATGATCTGGAATTTCGTTCTGATTTTGTAGGAGATTATGAATCAGGAGAATCCATACCGGATGATAAACTTCAGATGTCTCTGGCAGATAAAGATTGCAGTTATCTGGAATTGCAGCTTTATGAACGGAAAATAGAGTATAAACAGGTTGACAGCCAAGAAGATGATGAATATGAGTGGGGAGAGAGGTTTATTCCACCCGCAGAAGAAAATTATGGCTGGAAAGAAGTGGGAGAACCGTTTCGCATTCAGATAGATCCGGAAGAATAATTCAGAGAGGAATGGATGCCTCAGAATTTGATGCTGTTCGTTGGAGTGGTATATATCATTTATATTTGTATTTCGGCACAGAAAAACAAAACAGAACGATAAAAAGAAAAATATTGTAACAAACTCCATCTTGATGTGTTATATCTATAGAAGAACAAAAGAGGAGGGAGGAGTGCTTATGGACAGTGAGATGCTGCGTCAGTTTTACGGGCGCTATGCATCGGAGATCTATCTGTATCTGTATTCTCTGTGTAAGAGCAGGGAGCAGGCAGAAGATCTGATGCAGGATGTATTCTTAAAAGCGCTTCTCTCTCTTTCAGATTCTCATACCAACATACGGGCCTGGCTTTACAAAGTAGCCAGAAATACCTGTTTGAATGAATTACGAAAACGAAACCGGGAGACAGAACTGGGTGAGCAACTGGCAGTGTCTGACAAGACCATTCTTGGAAACATCATACAGAATGAGCAGAAAAAGCAACTGTATCAGGCCATGATGAAGCTGTCGGACAGACAGAGGGAGATACTGGAATTGTTTTATTTTTCAGAAATGAGTATCAAAGAGATTGCAGCAGTTCTATCATTGACATCGGAAAATGTACGGGTGCTGGCATATCGGGCGAAAAAGCAGCTGCGAAATGAGATGGAGGGCGATGGATATGAGCTATAGAGAAAAGATAGAACGATATAAGAAGCATCAGCTGACGGAAGAAGAAACAAAAGAAGTAGAGGCAGAGATTGAAAAGACAGAAGCCATCAGTGATTATCTGGCAGACCGGCTGATGGACGATCTGGATGAGGATTTTTTCAGTAAAGACAGTGGTGAACAGACAGATGCAAAAGAGAAGATGGAGCAGAATACCGTCTCAGCAAAAGAGTTTGAAGCCTATGTAAAAAAATCCATTCACAGAAGTTTTCGAAGAATGGGAATGGCGGTAGGTGGAGTCGTGCTGGCAGTAGTTCTCTTTGTACAGTTTGGCATGTCACCACTGATGTCTTCGCTTTACTATAATCCGGCGAAAACCGAGATATTGGAGACGAAGTCGGGAGATATTACTTATCAGACTTCCTATTCTCAGATCGGGGTGGATTTTCATGTATATGCAGAACTGAGTCTTCCGTGCAAAGTCTGTGATAATGTGCAGGCATTTTCTAATGGATATGGAAACTATCAGCTTTTGATATCTCCAGTCATCAGTTTTGGAACGAAGCGGGGAACTACCACAGCCGGACAGATTCGAAAGGGCAAACTGGAGCTGTATAATCCAGATTATCTTCAGGGAGTTCCGGTCAATTATTTTGTGGGATATGGACTGGACCGGGATCGGGATTTCGTATCTCAGATGAAAGAAAATGTGACCGAAGAAGATGGAGAATTGACGATTTACAATCGCTGGTTTTACGGAACATTGGAGGACGGGAAGGCGGCCATTGATGAACTGAAAGATGATCATACCATGTATCAGGCTTATGTGTCCTTTGACCGGCCAAAGACATTTACAGAAGTAAATGAGATCATGGATTCCCTGAAAGAACAGGATGTCTGGCCATCACTGGTCTGGGTCGCTGTGTATGGCAGTGAGGATGGGGGAGAAGTGGTTGGATATGCCGGTGATGCGCCACAGGCATTGGTACCGGTAGCATGGAATGAAAAATATCCGGAATTGACCCTATATGAAAAAGAAGGATACGATGATGCAGATTATGAGAAGGCGGAGCAGAAGCTGCAGGATGAATCGGTGATGACCCAGCATCTGGTCAGCATGCTGCGATATATGGGAGACCAGCACAAATTTGTCAATATGATGGAGGAATATACAAGTAGCGTATTTGACAAGAGTATAGCGGATTATATTGAGGAGAATGGTATCAGCTCTTGTGGATTTGTCTGCGTAGCGACAAAAGCAGATATGCTGAAGATGCTGGAGATGGATGATATCATAGGAATTGTGCCGGAAAGCTGGAATTAAATGAGTTGCAATCACAATGTACGCAAGTTATAATGATAAGAAACAGGCAGGAGGTGTACAGCATGGGAACTTATCTGAATCCAGGTTCCGTTGAATTTCAGGAGAGTTTGAATTCAAAGATCTATATTGATAAAACAAGATTGATTGAAAAGACCAATGCTGCACTTCGAACACAGCAGAAGTTCATGTGTATCAGCAGACCACGGAGATTTGGAAAGTCCATGGCGGCAAATATGCTGGCTGCTTATTATGATCGGGGAGAAAATACAGCAGAATTATTTGAAAATCTGGAGATCAGCAGGGCAGAGTCTTTCTGTGAACACTTGAATCAGTATGATGTGATAAAAATCAATATGCAGGATTTCCTGAGCTGTACAGGAAGCGTGCGGGAGATGTTGCATCTTTTGCAGACAAGACTGATTCAGGAATTGAAGTACAAATATCCGAAATATGTGCATGAAAGCAATCTGATCTTTGCCATGCAGGATGTATATGCGCAGACCCGACATCCGTTTGTTATTCTGATAGACGAGTGGGATTGCCTGTTCCGGGAATATAAGGAAGATGGGGAAGCGCAGAAGCAGTATCTGGATTTCCTGCGCATGTGGCTGAAAGATAAAGCGTATGTGGCGTTAGCCTATATGACAGGGATACTTCCGATAAAGAAATATGGTACTCATTCTGCATTGAATATGTTTACAGAGTATTCCATGACAGATCCGGGAGATCTTGCAGAGTTCTTTGGATTTACAGAGATGGAAGTAAAAGAGTTGTGTCAGAAGTATGGTATGGATTTTGAGGAAGCGAAAGCATGGTACAACGGATATGGGCTGGTGAACCATGGGGTATCTGGTAATCAATATTTTTCCATGTACAGTCCAAAATCAGTGGTGGAATCTATGCTGCGACATAAGTTCGGACCATATTGGAATCAAACAGAGACTTATGAAGCATTAAAGATTTATATTCAGATGAATATAGATGGCTTAAAAGATGCAGTAATAGAGATGCTGGCAGGCGGACGTGTACGGATCAATACAGGAACATTTAGCAATGATATGACGACCTTTACATCAAAGGATGATGTATTGACGCTGCTGGTTCATTTGGGATATCTGACCTATGACAGTGAGAAAGAGAAGGTTTTAATTCCCAACAGGGAAGTGTCTCAGGAATATGTAAATGCGATCAGTACTATGAGCTGGAATGAGGTAATGCGGTCGGTGAATGATTCCAGAAAGTTGCTGGAAGCAGTGTGGAATCAGGATGAAGAGACAGTAGCAGCTGGAATTGAACAGGCGCATCAGGAAATATCTATTCTTCAGTACAATGATGAAAATTCATTGAGTTGTACGATTAGTCTGGCTTTTTATTTCGCAAGAGAGTATTATACAATGATCCGTGAGTTGCCGACAGGTAAAGGGTATGCGGATATTTGCTTTATACCAAGAAAAATGTATGCAGATAAACCAGCATTAGTGGTAGAACTCAAATGGGATAAAGATATATGCGGTGCAATACGACAGATAAAAGAAAAGCGATATGTAGCAGCTTTGAAAGAATATCAGGGGAATTTGCTATTAGTAGGGGTTAATTATGATAAGACTAAGAAAGTGCATACCTGTAAAATAGAAAAATGGAATATATAAAAGAATATCCCGGCTGTGTAGAACATCCGGGATATTTTCTTTTATAGTGTTTTAGTATTCTTCCCCAACCACATGTACGTTGATCAGGTTGGTGGTTCCAGGACGACCAAGAGGAACACCTGCGGTAATAACTGCCACATCACCTTCTTTTAACAGACCGGCACGAACAGCTTCGTCAATGGAGTGTTCGAACAGTTCGAAAGTATCCTGTTCTTCTTTTGTCTGAATTGGGATGACACCCCAGCAAAGGCTCAGCTGGCGACATACATGTGGATGTGTGGCACATCCGATGATCGGGCTGTCCGGACGGAATTTGGCGATCATCTGAGCGGTACTTCCTGATTTGGTAACGGTTACAATGGCGGCTGCATTTAAGTCATGAGCAGTGGAACAGGTAGCATAGGAAATGGCTTCCGTTACATTGTCATGATTGGATGCAGTAGACCGGTGATTAAATCGATTGACATAATTGATGGAACGTTCGGTTCTTTCGGCAATACGTACCATAGTCTGCAGGGTTTCCACCGGATATTTGCCGGCAGCAGTTTCACCGGAAAGCATAATGGCACTGGTTCCATCGAAGATTGCATTGGCGACATCAGTAGTCTCAGCTCTGGTAGGACGTGGATTGTTTATCATGGAATCCAGCATCTGCGTTGCTGTGATGACAATTTTGCCTGCAAACATGGCCTTTTTAATCAGACTTTTCTGGATAACAGGAAGATCTTCCAAAGGGATCTCCACACCCATATCGCCACGGGCTACCATGATACCATCAGCAACTTTCAGAATTTCATCGATATTATCTACCCCTTCTTTGTTCTCAATCTTTGCAATGATGCGGATTGTATCGCAATTTTCCGCTTCCAGAATCTTGCGGATTTCCAGAATATCACTGGCAGTTCTTGTGAAAGAAGCGGCAATAAAGTCGTAGCCCATTTTAATACCGAAAAGGATATCATCATGATCTTTTGGACTGATAAACGGCATGGTCAGAGATACGTTTGGAACATTCACACCTTTATGGTTGGATACAGGGCCAGGATTCTCTACGGTACAGACAATGTCGGTATCGGTGATTTCTTTGACGGTCAGCCCGATCAGTCCGTCATCAATCAGAATATTATCACCTGGTTTTACATCATGAAGCAGGTTGGTATAGGTAATGGCAACAGCTGAAGCGTCACCTTCAATATCACGGGTAGTAAGTGAGAAAGTCTGGCCTTTTTCCAGAATGACTTTCCCTTCTTTAAAATCTTTCAGACGGATTTCAGGACCCTTAGTGTCCAGAAGTGCGGCAATCGGTTTTTTTGCCTTATTTCTGGCATGCTTCAGTTCCAGAAACCGTTTTTTCTGTTCCTCGTGATCTCCGTGAGAAAAGTTAAATCTTGCAACATCCATACCAGAATCAATTAACGCTTCCAGGATGCCTGGCTTGTCAGTAGATGGACCAAGAGTACAGATGATTTTTGTCTTTTTCATAATTGTGTCCTCGCTTTCTTATATCATAAACTTATATATAGCCTCTGCCACTCCATCATGATTGTTGTCATGCTCGGTAATATAAGTGGCGTAGGCATGCATATGCGCATCGGCGTTCTTCATGACCACACTGACCGGAGTGGTCTGCAGCATGGAAATATCATTGTCAGCATCTCCGGCAGAAATGGTATGCTCCAGTGGAATCTGAAGCTGTTCACATAACCGCAGGATAGCGTTGCCTTTGGAAATGCCTGGTGCAATGATCTCCAGCAGGGAGTCGCAGGAAAAGTAATCATCGATTTTTCCCTGTGCCCAGTCGCTGATATCTTTCTGAAACTGAATCAGAGTTTCATGGTGCTGATAATCGACGACCAGAACCTTGTAAGGATCTGTGGTAAGTGCCTCGCAGATGGATGAAACAACCCTATAAGTCATACTGGTATTGCGGCAGTACTCATACAGATCTTCATTTTCAGCCTCTGCCACTACCTGTGTGTCATCATAGGTCTGAATATGAATGCCATGGCTGTGAGCTGCTTCAAAAAGGTGGCAGACATACTCCATTGGGATAGTCTGAGAGAAAATGACTTTTTTCTCATAACTGTCGTAGATACAGGCACCGTTAAATGCAATGATGTAGCATCCAGGCATGGTGAGACCAAGTGTCTCAGCCTGTTTCTTTGCACTGGCCAGAGCCCGGCCGGTGGAGATCACCACTTTATGACCAAGATCCAGTGCCTGACGGATTGCGGTCAGATTACCTTCTGAGATCTGCTTCTGATCATTGAGCAGTGTGCCGTCCAGATCCGTAAACAGAATTTTTGTTTCAGTCTTCATAGTTTTTCCTTCTTTCGCGTAATGTATCTAAAATGGAATAAGGAATGTCCAGATGTCCGTACCCACAGCCAAGATCCAGTCCCGGCTTATTATCCCCGTGAAAATCAGAACCGCCGGAAATACAAAGATCCAATTCAGCAGCCAGATCACGAATATAGGCTTCTTCACGAACAGAATAAGTAGAATAGATAGCCTCGATTCCCATCAGACCCATTTTTTTCAGAGAAACGATCAGCTGACGAAGCTTTTCATCGGTGAAATGGTATAGAATCGGGTGTGCAAGAATCGGGATTCCTCCAGTGGAGCAGATCAGCTGTACGGCATCCGCAGGTGTCACTTTTTCCCGTTCGATATAATAAGGGCATCCAGGACTTAAGAAGCGGTCAAAAGCTTCTGACATCTGGGATACATAGCCGGCTTCCATAAGGAACCGGGCAATATGTGCACGGGTCAGAACAGTATCTCCAAAGCGCTTTTGCAGCAGTTCCAGAGAAATGATCATGCCATCTTTCTGCATCTTCTCTATCATACGGAGATTGCGTGTCTCACGGGAATGGAGAAACTGATGCAGCCGGTTCGAAAAATCCGGATGAGCTGGATCGATATCCAGCCCTACAATGTGGACATCACTTCCCTGATAAACGGTAGAAAATTCAATTCCACGGATGACTTCAAGAGAGGTGCCCGCTGCAGCAGACATTGCTTCGTTCAGACCGGCCACGCTGTCGTGATCCGTCAGGGCAAAAGCAGCCAGACCCCTGGAAATGGCATAGCGTACCAGCTGAGTTGGTGTAAAAGTGCCATCGGAAGCAGTGGAATGGACATGCAGATCAATGGATGTATGTGTCATAAATGCCTCCAGATTCATAGATGTCAAATAAAAGATGCTGATTGGATTATAAACGAAATGGAAGGCAAATACAAGTAATTAAAAAATTGACAAAGTAAGGTTCAAACGGTACCATAGAAACAAAAGAAACAGCTGTGGGATCAGGGGGGAAGAGAAGTGAAAAAAAGCGGCTGGACCATGCGAAAAGCAATCATGGTATTTTGTGTTGGCTGTGTCATGGCAGCTCTTCTTATGCAGACGTTTCTGTTTCAACAGTCATTGAAGAGACAGATCCGTACAGAGAGCATTGCGGATAATGAAAATACACTGACGAAGATGCAGGCGGAGCTGACCACTTTTATTCATAATATGCGAACGGAGATGCTGACGGTCTACAGCGAATATGATCTGATCAGCGAACTGAGAGAAGTGGCGCAGGGAGGACAGGAGAAGGTTCCAGCCGATGGTTACTGGTGGCGGAACTGGTACCTGGGCAGAAAACGTTTTTCTTCGGAAGACAGACTGATGGCCATGTACCTGTATGATGCGAAGAACCAGCTGGTAAGTGCGTATCGTTATAATTGCCAGATGTTCCCAAGGGATATCTATAAGAGTGAATACGATGCCAATACCGAAAGAGTACTGGAATATGTGAATGGAGACCGGACGGATCTGATGATCTCCGGGTATTATAATCCGCTGGAAGAAAAAAACATTATCCGGTTTGTATTGAAGCTTCACAATTATGATGAAGAGCGGCAGAAGATTGGTTATCTGGTCTGCGAGATTGACAGCATGGCCTTTGCATCAATTATGAATAAATATGTGGATCTGTCCCATGTTTATCTGTGGATGCAGCCGGTGAATGACCGGACGATTGTGGTAACAGGGGAAGCCAACGAGGATCAGAAGCGGATTCAGAAACAGTTATCCCGTGTAATTCAGAACTACTATGACAGCAGTACACTGGAGCAGGAATACGGGGATTACTATCTGATTCATGTAGGACAGGCAGAAAATAATCTGGAGGCCTGTGCCCTGGTTTCCCAGTCTCTGTTGACTGCAGCACAGAAGTCACTGACACGTTCTCTGCTGGTGATTATGGTAATGATGCTGGGATTGGTTGTAGTGTTCGTGATGCTGCTGTCACGCTGGCTGACCAGGCCGACGGAACAGATGCTGGAGACGATTGAAAGGATTAAGAATGGAGAAACGCAGCTGCGGGTACAGCCAGTGGGATGGTCTGAGGAACTGAAGGTACTGGGAACAGAATTTAATGATATGCTGGACCGGGTACAGGCAATGGCACAGGAGGAATATAAGTATCGGCTTCTGGTGGAACGGACAGAGTATAAAATGCTTCAGGCACAGATTAATCCTCACTTTCTGTATAATACATTAAACACTATGAGTGGTATTGCCACAGCACAGAATTGTCCGCTGGTCAGTGGATTGTGTCATTCCCTGTCAGCAGTGTTTCGTTATAGTCTGAACATGACAGATGAGTTTTCTACCGTACAGAAAGAGATGGAGCATGTACGGAATTATCTGTATGTGATGGATGTGCGAAGCGGTTCGGATGTGGTGCATGAATATCAGATTGCAGAAGAGACACTACAGGATCAGCTGCCAAGAATCTGCCTGCAGCCGATTGTGGAAAATGCCATTACCCATGGTCTCCGAAATGTCAGACGGAAGGATAAAAAACTGAAGATTTCCACAGCACATGAAGAAGGTCTTCTGGTGATCTGTATAGAAGATAATGGGACAGGAATGGATACAGAAGAGATGAACCATCTGCTGGAAAAGAATGATCCGAAGCGGGTGGAGACGGGGGTATCCATTGGTATTTTAAATGTAAATGCAAGGTTGAAAAGAGTGTTTGGAGAAGCATATGGAATCCTGATTGACAGCAGAATAGGAGAAGGGACAAAAGTATTTATCCGGGTTCCAATATCAAAAAAACAAGAACAAGAGGGAGAAAAACATGAGTCAGTTAAACAAAATCAGGGTGCTGGCCGCTGATGATGAATATTGGAGCCGTGAAAATTTAAGAAATCTTTTGTCCTGGGAAGACTATGGAATGGAATTCCTGGAGCCGGCCTGCGATGGAGAAGAAGTGCTGGAGCGAATGGCACAGGAACATCCGGATATATTGCTGACCGATATTAATATGCCGTTTATGGATGGGCTCGAGCTGTTAAGCCGAATGCAGAAGGAGTATCCAGATGTGATAGCGGTGGCAGTCAGCGGATATGATGATTTTGAAAAAGTAAAGGGCACATTTCTGGCAGGTGGGATTGACTATCTGCTTAAACCGGTGGGAAAAGAAGATCTGGAGCAGGTGATTGAGAAAGTGACGGGTATTCTGGAACAGAGAAAGCAGCAGAAGAAGCTGGAAGAGATGCAGAATGTCCGTGATGAAAGAGTAGCTTCTTTTCTGGCAGATGGAGCATTTTCGGCATTGTTGAACGGTCAGCTGTATGGACGGGAAAAAGAGGCGGAAGAATTTGATGGCAAAGTATCTGGAAATACGGTGGCACTGGTGAAATATTATGATATTGCCGAAATTACGGAAAGATCAGATCATGATATTCTGCAGGCAGCCTGGGACATCAAGCAGAAGCTGCTGAAGGAATGTGTGAAAAAAGAAGCAGTACAGATATTTCACTATACGCAGAAAATGAGTGAATTTGTAATGGTTGGCAGCAGCAATCAGACAGGAATGCGAGAATTTGCACAGCGTGTAGAACAGTTTTTCCCGATAGAAGAATACGGACCGATATCCGTGGTACTGTATCAGAAGGAGGAGAGAGAAGAACCAGATCTGTGGCAGAATATTGGAAAAATCTACCGGGAACTGATCACTGCACTGGTACAGCGTCCATTTCAGCGAATACACAGTATCCAGTTCTGTCATGAGATTATTCAGGACAGCAGGCAGGCGATTTCCAGAGGTGGCCATGCCAGGATGGAGGAAGAGCTGCTGCGCAGCTTTCAGGAAGGACAAATTTCCGCGGCACAGAAGCTGATTTTTGATACCATTGGATTGAGTCATTGCATAGAAAATGGGTGGACCTATCTGGAAGTGAAACAGCTTGTGGGAAGGGTGAATAATATCCTGTTTTCTTATATTCGAAAAGAACGGCCTCAGCTTATGAGTCTCATGGAAGAAGCCATGGAGACGGCAGATTATGATCTGAAGTGCCTGAATGCCGGCGAACTTCTGGCAACACTTGGCATGATGCTGGAGAGCATGGTAGAAAAAGAAGAACAGAAGCAGCCAGAGTCCGTCCCGGATTTAATGGAACAGGTTCATCGTTATATAGAGGAAAATTATCCGGAGAATATTACTCTGACCTGGCTGGCAGAGCAGTATCATCTGGATGCCAGCCATTTGTCCAGAACTTTCAGCCGCACGTATGGAGAATCTGTGATTTCATTTCTGACGAGAATCCGTATGGAAAAGGCGGCGGAACTGATGAAAGAGACCGATCGTACTCTGGAATCTATCTCGTTCCTGGTGGGATATGATGATTATCATTATTTCAGCAGGGTTTTCCGCAAGAAGATGGGAATCAGTCCCAGTGAATATCGGAGCAAAAAATAACCGCTCAAAAATGTGCAACATCAGAAACGCAAATATGTCCTAACAGGTTTTAGCCGGACTGTGATTAAATAAGACCATACTTAGTTGGAACGACAAATCACAGTCCGGCTAAAAAATTAAGGGAGGGTTTTTGAAAAATGAGAAAATCAATGAAAAAAGTCACAGCAGCTATGATGACAGCAGCTATGGTAGCATCCTTTGCAGGATCCGCAGCAGTTCCTGTTGCAGCAGAAGATGACATCACCATCGGTGTATCTATCTGGAGTTCTACAGACGTTCTGGGAAGCCAGTGTAAGAAGATCATCGACAAAGCAGCCGATGCACTTGGCGTAAATGTAATGTATGTAGACCAGGGACATGTATCTGAGCAGGTTACCGCTTCTGTAGAGCAGTTATGTGCAGCAGGATGTGACGGTATCATCATCTGTAACTCAGCTGATTCTGAAATGACATCCGCTATTCAGACCTGTGATGCTAACAGCGTATATCTGACACAGTTCTTCCGTATTATTTCTGAAGAGAACAGCCCGGAAGTATATCAGACTGCATGCAATTCTCCATATTACCTTGGAGCAGTTCATGAAGACGAAGTAACTAATGGTTACACACTGGTAAATCTCCTTCTGGAAAACGGAGACCGCAACATCGGTCTGGAAGCATGGACTGTTGGTGATGCCACATTCCAGCAGAGATGGACTGGTTACAAGAAAGCAGTTGACGAATGGAACGAAGCAAATCCAGATGATCAGGCAACTATGACTGAACCGGTATATGCAAATACCTCTTCTGAAGAAGGTGCAGCAGCTGCATTATCACTGTATAACTCCAATCCTGATATGGATGCTCTGATTGTTGCAGGTGGTGGCGGGGATCCACTGGTAGGTTCTATCGGTGCATTTGCAAATGAAGGACTGACAGGCAAGATTGATGTAGTGTCTACAGACTTCCTGGATGACCTGGCTGAACAGCTGGAAAGCGGCGGAATGTTTGCAGAATCAGGCGGACACTTCTGTGACCCTCTGTTTGCATTCCTTACCACATACAATGCAATCAAAGGCAATTATGTAAAAGACGAAGGAACATTTGGCTATGAGATTCTCTTCCCATACCTGTATGTATCTTCTCCGGAAGACTATGCAAACTATGAACAGTACTTCGTAGATGCTGATCCTTATACCGATGAAGAAATCGTAGAAATGGCTGGCTACAGCTTTGATGATCTGAACAAAGCAGCTACTTCACTTTCTATCGATGACGTAATCTCAAGACACAGCAATTAATAAGAACTGGTGAGGCTGTCCTCACAGATATATAAAACCCAAACGAGCCACCGGATGACCGGCTGTATAGTGGCAGCGGCCCGTGTGGCTCGTGTTGTGTCCTTCTCTGAATGAGAAGAAAAAGTTCCGCGTAGATCCCTGCGTCGGATCACCAGAAAGGAGAAAGAGAACAGATATGAAGAAACTGAAACAAAACCAGTATTTCGGTATTGTCCTTTTGCTGGTAATGCTGGTGGCTTTTTGGGCCATATTTAAACTTCTGGCTCCGGCGACATTCGGATCACCGGACAAGCTGGCTACTTATATGAAGTCAGCACTGATTTATGCAGTAGGTGGCTGCGGTCTGTATTTCATTTGTGTTATGGGACCATTTGATATGAGCGTGGGTGCAAACATCGTACTTTCCTCTATTATTGCATGTAATGCAAGTGTACAGTTTGGATACCTGGGACTGATCATTGCACCGATCCTCTGTGGTACCCTGATTGGACTGATCAATGGTCTTGTTTATATTAAGCTGCATATTTCTTCCCTGATTGTTACCGTGGCATTGTCCCTGATCTATGAGGCTTTAAGTGTATATGCGACCAATGGAAAGAACGTAATTCTGGATATTGGTTTCCGTGCATTTGGAGATTATCCGGCAAACCTGATTCTGGCTGTGCTGGCCTATCTGCTCTGTGCATTTATCCTGAAGTACACAAAGGTTGGTACCTATACTTACGCTATCGGAAGTAATGAAGTCATTGCCAAGAACATGGGCGTTAATGTACCAAAGTATAAAGTTGTAGCTTTCACTCTGGCAGGTCTGTTCTTCGGAATTCAGGCAATCCTGACCATCAGTTTTGGAACGTCTATGACATCTGCATCCAATCTGTCTTCCATGAGCCGAAACTTCACACCTTTGATGGGAACTTTCTTCGGACTGGCTTTTAAGAAATATGGTCATCCGGTTATTGCTATCGTCATTGGAGAGATGATTATTCAGCTGATGTTTAACGGATTCGTAGCACTGGGAGCACCGACTACCATTCAGAATGTGGTAACAGGTGCAGCACTGCTTCTGATTGTAGCACTTACCACCAGGCCGGTTAAAGGCATGGTTGTGAAATAGGAGGGAGACAGTATGGGTGAAGTATTATTAAAAGCAGAAAAAATTGATAAACATTTTGGAATCACACATGCTCTGGATCATGTCTCCATTACTTTTCACAAAGGTGAGATTCATGCACTGATTGGAGAAAACGGATCTGGAAAATCCACACTGACTTCCTGCCTGACCGGTATTTATAAAAAGGATTCTGGTACCTTCATTCTGGATGGCAAAGAAGTTTCCGCAGCAAACCAGGTAGATGGTAATCATCAGGGTGTGGCAATTATCGTACAGGAGATCGGAACGTTGTCTGGTCTGACTGTAGCAGAAAATATTTTCCTTGGCAACGAGGATCAGTTTACAAAATTTGGTATCAAAAATACTGCAGCCATGAACAAAAAGGCTCAGGAATATCTGGACAGCTATGGATTTAACTACATTGATGCGGCTAAAACCATTGACGATTACAATTTTGAAGACCGTAAGCTGATTGAGATTGTAAAATCCACTTACTTTAATCCGAAGGTACTGGTTGTTGACGAGACTACCACTGCTCTTGGACAGAAAGGCCGTGAAGAACTTTTCAAGGTCATGCACAAGATGCGTGATATGGGAAGCTGTGTGATCTTTATTTCCCATGACCTGGAAGAAGTAATCGAGCAGTCTGACCAGATCAGTGTACTGCGAGACGGTGTATATATTGGAACGATTACCAAAGAAGAAGCAACACCGGACCGTCTGAAACAGCTGATGGTAGGCCGTGAAATCGGCAATAGTTATTACCGTACCGATTACGGTGAGAAGATCTCTGACGAAGTGGTAATCTCTGTAAAGAATGTAAGCGTAAAGGGACAGATCGATAACCTTTCTCTGGAGCTGCACAAAGGCGAGATTCTTGGTATCGGCGGACTTTCCGAATGCGGTATGCATGAAGTTGGTAAAGCCATTTTCGGAGCATCCTATTTCCGTGAGGGAAGTGTCACTCTGGGAGACGGAACACCGATCAATTCCATTCCGGATGCCATCAAACACAGTATGGCTTATGCATCGAAGGACAGAGATAATGAATCTCTGGTCATTAATGATACCATTTGTGAAAACATCTGCCTGCCATCCCTGGAGGATCTGAAAAAGGGAGGCATTTTAAGAGGCAAAACCATGAAGGAATTTGCGGACAGGTTTGCAAAGCAGATGAGTACTAAGATGACCGGCGTAGACCAGTTCGTTTCCGCACTTTCCGGTGGTAACAAACAGAAGGTAGTACTGGCCAGATGGATCGGTAAGGACTCAGATCTGATTATCCTGGATTCCCCGACCCGTGGTATCGATGTCAAAGTAAAAGCTGATATTTATGCGATGATGAACCGTATGCGTAAAGAAGGAAAGTCTATTATTATGATTTCGGAAGAGATCATGGAACTGCTTGGTATGGCAGACCGTATTCTGATTATGAAAGACGGTAAAATAAGCGGTGAGTTCCTGCGATCCGAGGAACTTCGTGATACGGATCTGATTGATAATATGATTTAGGGGGTACATAGAATGGAATCAACAGTAAAAAAAGAGTCGGCAGAAAAGATTCCTTTTCTGGAACGGCCCATAGTAAGAACAATTCTTCCGATCGCGGGATTTGTAAT
>CAKRVB010000009.1 GCA_934408725.1 uncultured Marvinbryantia sp. | reverse complement strand
TTCGAACCTGCGACCTCCTGGTCCCAAACCAGGCGCTCTAGCCAAGCTGAGCCACACCCCGTAAGCACTTTTGTTTTTGTGCTTTCGTTTGACGCAAATAGAATTATATATGAATACCTCTAAAAAGTCAACACCTTTTTTTAATTTTTTTATTTTTTTTGCAATTCCCGTTTTTTTCCTTATTTTATGCGGTTTTCCGGGTTTCTATTCCTAGTTTTCCAGATATTTTATTTCAAAATCAGTGTCCCCATTCTCTTCCAGGCGCATAATAATATAACTTGGTTTTCTGCCTTCCTGTCTTGGGTAAGCCACACTTCCAGGATTCACCAGAATAACACCATTTCGATCTTCGATCTTCGGTCTGTGCGTGTGACCATACAGCACAATATCAAACCCTCTTGCTCCGGCATCGCTTCCCAGCATCCCGGTGTCCAGAGACACATAATAATAGTGCCCGTGTGTAAGAAGGATATGGTGACCACATAATTCCAGTTCTTTTTCTTTTGGCAGATCTCCAAGTATATCATTATTACCTGCTACCATATCGACAGGGCACTTTACCATGCGAATCAACTTCTTCTGGCTGCCCTCCACATCTCCCAGGTGGAATACCCGATCAAAACTTCCTTCTTTTTTTAATATTTTTTCCACATTCTCATCTTTTCTGTGTGTATCACTGATTACTAAAATTCTCATTCTTTTTCCTTCTAAACCCGTTCTTTTAAACTATCTGTTCCACGATTTGCTGCTTTACTGCGCGCAGTGCTTTTCCCCTGTGGCTCAGGCTGTTCTTTTCTTCCGGAGAAATTTCCGCTGATGTACAGCCATAATCATCCAGCCAGAAAATCGGATCGTAGCCGAATCCATTTTCTCCTGCTATGTGATCTGCAATTCTTCCTTCCATGGTTCCATTCACTACTATGCTTTTTCCACCTGGAAAAACTGCTGCCACAGCGCAGACAAATCTGGCTGTCCGCTGTTCTTTCGGCACACCCTTCAGCCGTTCCAGAATATGGTTATTCTTAATATCGTAAGAGGTATGTTCTCCCATATAGCGGGCAGAATAAATTCCTGGTTCTTTATTCAGATAATCAATCTCAAGCCCGGAATCATCCGCCATCACAATATCATCTGGCAGCAGCTCTGCAATCGCCTTTGCCTTAATCAGTGCATTTTCCTGAAAAGTGGTTCCATCCTCTATAATTTCTTTTTCTACTCCCGCTTCTTTCATGGAAAGGATTGGAAGATTCAAATCTTCCATAATCATGCGGATTTCTTTCATCTTGTTTTTATTTCCTGTTGCAAATACAATTCTTTTTGGTTTCATTGCTTTCTTCCGTTTCTGTTTTATCGTTTTACTTTGTCTGTTGTATATAGCTTCATACAAACATTGCATCCATATTCTGTTTCTGTTCCAGTCCATTTGGCACCGTTGTGGCTGATATAACCATCCCCGTCTGACAAATCAGCCTCCTCTGTGGCTTCATCTGCCGCATACTCTGTCGCCACTGGATAATGCGCATCCGGTGTATGCACTTTCACTACTACTGCATAAGTTTTTCCCTTTTCCATATAAATCGGTTCTTTCATATCAACAGTATAGTAACCAGCATTGGCAAAGCTGCCGGACGCTTTCATTTCTTCCAGTAACGCATTGGAAAGATCTTTTTCTCCGTCCATGACTATCACGCTATACTCTGTATCCGGCCCAACTGCATAGAATCCTATTGCGTCCAGCCATTCATTCCTTTCTGCCTGAAACAGATTGGCAAAATAGCAGGTTCCATCGCCATAGCCTAACTGTCCTACCCATCCGCACAAGTCAGTCTGATAAAGATGATCATAGTTATCGGTATCTTCAATATCTGTATAACAAATCGTATTTTTTCCGATGCTCCCATCTTCATAGGAAACATAAAAAATTCCGTCTTCCCCAAATTCCGTTCCCCAGCTATTCTGACAGATAAATGCTCCGTCCTGTTTTGTCTGATAATTAAACTTTTCTGCCGGATAAGCATCATCCCATCCGATAATCAGGATATCATGGTTCGCTTTTTTTTCTCCCGGATACAGGTAGGAATGATTTATCTGGTTGTAATAAACCGAAGAAGAAAATGCAGTATCCATATCCATATAGAGTGAAGACTGTACTGCACCATATTGATAGATGGCACTTTTGATTGACTGGTAATCTTTTTCCTGCAAAATCTGCATTTCCTGCACATGCTTCACTGCAGTCAGAGACTCATCTGAGATTCCATCTCCATATGGATCATCCTCTTCCAGCACCGGCCCCTGCCATCCTGCAAGATAGGCCATCACCATCGTATAGTCTCCGCCATCGCTCTGTTTTCGCGAAAAGGAGTTCTGTAAAGACATGTGATCTGCTGCAAATAACTCTTTTTCTTGTGGAAGTAGGGCTGATTCCAGCGCAGAAGATGCTGCTACCGCCCAGCACGTGCTCAGCTCTCCCTGATTTTTCACCGTAGGTGCTTTTTTCTGCTCTCTGAGATCATATGCTGCCGGCAATTCTGCTTTTTCTTCTGTAACCAGACGTTCTCTGTATACAACAGTTCCATCTTCCTCTCTTGTAACTGCGTAAAGCCAGACAGCCAGTCCTGTACACAGGCAGACCAGTATCGCTGCAAACAGTTTTTCTATTTTTTTGATTGTCATTTTTCTTCTTTTTTTCTTGGCGGTTTTGGTCCCAGGAACTGATAAAAATAAGTCTTCATCATACCATTATAAATTTTCCTGTTTTTGTCCGCTTTTTTTCCAATATATTTTTCTGCATCTTCATATGCGGTAATCACATATTCTGACCAGCAGTCCAACCGTTGAAAAGCTTCTCCGATCTCCCGGTAAAGCTGTGGCAGGTTGGCTTTTTCCTCAATACGCTCTCCATATGGAGGATTCGTGATCACAAACCCATACTTCTTCGGATGATTCAATGCTGATACCGGCCGTTGCTGAAAATGAATCAGATGCTCAACCCCTGCCATTCTGGCATTCTCTCTCGCAGCTTTTACCACATTCGGATCAATGTCATATCCTTGAATATCTGTCTCTATTTTGTCATCCACCATCTCCTGTGCTTCATCCATGGCATCATACCAGCTTTTTTTCGGGACAAGATTGCTCCATTGCTCCGCAAGAAAGCTGCGGTTCATACCAGGCGCTATATTTGCCGCTATCATCGCTGCTTCAATAGGAAATGTGCCGCTTCCACAAAATGGATCTACCAGAATGCGTTCTTTTTTCCATGGAGTAAACAGAATCAATGCCGACGCCAGTGTCTCGGTAATCGGAGCCTTACTGGTCAGTCTGCGATAACCTCTTTTATGTAAAGACTCCCCGGATGTATCCAGCCCGATCACTGCTTCATCTTTCATGAATGCCACCCGCACCGGATAAGATGGGCCGTCTTCGGTAAACCATTCCTTGTGATATACGGATTTTAACCGCTCTACCATAGCCTTTTTCATAATAGACTGAATATCTGACGGGCTGAACAGTTTGCTCTTAATGGAAGTGGCCTTCGCCACCCAGAATCTCCCATTTTCCGGAATATATTGCTCCCACGGAAGCGCTTTTGTACCTTCAAAAAGTTCATCAAATGTCTCAGCATGCACAGTTCCAACCTTGATCAGTATGCGTTCTGCCGATCTCAGGAACACATTGGCATAACAAACTGCTTCCATATCACCAATAAATGTAATCTTACCATCTTCCACTTTACTAACATCGTAGCCCAAGTCCAAGATCTCTCTTTTCAGCACTGCTTCCATCCCGAAATGACATGGGGCAATCAGTTCTATTCTTTCCATACTAAAGGACTTCCTCCGTTTTTCTTCCTTCTCTCATATCTTTTTGTATACCTTTCTATATTAAGGTTCTAAAGCCCCATCTGTCAATATCTCTCTTTTAAATTCCCCCGGTAAGCTCTGATCCCCCCTACCAGCACACTGACCGGAATTCCTCTTTCCATCAGTTCTTTTGCTGCTGCGAAGCTGGTCGGCCCGCGTTCACAGTAAAGTATTATGTTCTTCTTTTTTCGTATATTCTGAAATTCTGTGCTGTTTGTATAGTGCTTCCAGTTATGATAAGGAATGTTTATCGCATTCCGGATATGATCTTTTTCATAGTCCTCCTCTTCCCGCAAATCAATAATCAGACTGTTGTCATCCCGAAGATAATGTTCCATCTCATCTGGTGCAAGCATATGAAATCTCATAACAGCCTCCCGGTTATTCTATATTACACAATATGATATCAGAAAAAAAAGGTCAAAAAGCAGTTTTACATCTGCTGCAGCATCGCAGCCGGCCAGAATATTCCGGCCGGCTGCGATGCTGTTTTTATCCTCAGGCTGATGGACTAGTATTCCTCTTCATCCATATCTTTTTTGGCAGTGTACTTACTCTCTGTATTTTTACTGGAATTAGAGGTGCGGTTTTTTGTGGAATTCTCATTTTTCCCACAATTTGACATATTCGATTCCGCTTTATTTCCGCTTACCGTATTCTTATCCTGAAGATTTTTATTTCTTGCCATCTCAAATACCTCCTGAAAATATTAATTTTTTGTTACAGTATTTATTATTTCTTAATAATTTTAAAATATGTATTGCAATTTTTACCAAATTATATTATAATGTCTCCTGTAAGAGTTACTACTCTTACAACCCCTTATTAATTATTTATACTCCCCTCGAAACAGCCGGTAGCTCCCCTACCGGCTGTTTCATTTGCCTTAAATACGGCATTTTCTGGCTTTTCTCTTCTTTTTTCTGTCCTGCTGCCACCTGATTCCCAGATACCTTTTACACCATTTTTACACCAATTTGCTTTTTTATCCTCTTTTTCTATAGAATATTTGCTATTTTCTGAATCTCGTCTGCCTTTGTATCTGGCAGTACATGACTGTAAATATCCATTGTCATAGAAAAGCTGGTGTGCCCCAAAAGCTCTTGCATAACCTTTGGCTGTATGCCATTTTCAAGTCCTCTGGTTGCAAAGGTATGGCGCAACGTGTGCGGTGTAATTGCTTCGAACTTGATACCGTCAGCCCGGATCCGCTCTATGATCTTTTTCAGATCATCATTAAGCGCTGCGCTCCCTATCGGGATCCCGTAGCCTTTCCGGTTGTACTGGCTTGTAAATACCAGATTTTCCAGACCGGCAGCAGGACACCACAGTGTACCGAGCTTCATTTTCATTTCTGCCTGCTCTTTTCTCTGCTGCTTCAAAATCTTATACACTTCGTCTATCATAGGAATTATACGGTCACTTGATACTGTCTTTGGCAGATCCTTCCTGTATCCTTCTCCATTATGATATTTCAGTGTTCCAGTCACATGTATATTCCTGTTCTTAAAGTCAATATCTTCCCATTCCAGTGCTCTGAGTTCCCCCGATCTCAGACCGGTTGCAAGAGCTACCTGGTACACATTGCAATAAAGGCTATCTGTCGCATATTTCAAAAATATTTTCTGTTCTTCTCTGTTCATCACTCTGAGGTCTTTTCTCTTTGTCTGTTTTCTTGGTCGTGTTACCAGTTCCACCGGATTCTTTCGGATGATCTGGTTCCTGTATGCCTGTTTAAACATCCCGCCCAGTACCACCGCCACCAGTCCTATTGTCTTCTGGCTGTAGCCGTCTTTACTCATTGCATTGTAAATATTCTGTATATGCTGTGGGCGTATATCAGCCAGTTTCTTCTTTCCCAGCACCTTACAGATATGTGCATCATACATATCATTATAAATAATGTACGTTCCATACTTTACGGTATTTTTCTTATAGTCCTCTATCCAGACCCTGAACCATGCGTCTACTGTCATGTTCGTCTCTTTCACATACAGCCCGTTTTCGACTTCATAACGTAAATTATTCAATTCTCTTTTCAATTCCTTCAGATCCAGATTATACAATGTATATCTTTCACCAGAAAAGGTGAAACGTCCCATATATCTGCCATCTGGACGCTGTGTGATTCCCTTCGGTAATTCTTTTCCTTTCAAATCTTTCGCCATTATTCCCAGCCTTTCTCCTATTCCTGCTGGATTCTTTTAGGTCTCTATATATAAATATGAAACTTGTCCCTGCGTCTTTCGCTCATTTTGATCAAAAGTCTTTTCATATCCAGCAATAGGAAATTCAACCAATTCAAAACTTATACAATTTGTGCCGGTGCAATTTTCCTTTATTGCATCCGGCACGTTTTCTTTGCCCTTTACACCGGAGCCAGTGGCCTAGAGATTCTTGTAATCTATGTAAATCCATTCTTTCTATCTTGCTTCTATGAGCAATGGTCTGTTCTTTTCTGCCTGAGCAAATACTATGTACAGAAAGTCTTTTGCCTGCTGGCATCTGGTAACTGCCAGCATAGTCATTTTTACCTGCAGGTAATCTTCCGGAGTAAGCTCCGATAATTCCAGTATCAATGCTGCCGCCTGTCTGTATATCTCTTTGTTCATACCTGTGCGCCCCCTGCTATCTGTATCGTTTCCAAGAGCATAACTGCCGCCCTGTCTGCCTGTTCTTCATAGGCTTCATTCTGCTGTTCTCCTGTAATATTGCCCTTGTCATAATGTAAATATGAGTGTGCTATTTCATGCGCCAACGTCTTATTAATGGCATCTATCCCCATATCGTTCGCTATACCTATTCTGTCCCCACGAATCAGTCCATAATTGGCTTTAAACTGGGTAAACAATACAGATATATGCTTGTCATGGCATATTTTTATTAATTTTTCAAATACTTGTCCGTTTTCCATTGGCATCACTTCTTTCCCTTGATTTTTGGTCTGGGATTCTTATATAATGGCTAAGGATCCCGTTATTTTGTGGTTGGGTTCTTTGCCCTTGCCAGAGTTGCCGCTCTGACAGGGGTGTTTTTTATACTGCAGGTATTCTCTGTACCTGTGATCTTCCGAAGAAACTGGCTTTATATATAGCCCCGTCTCCCTTTTCCGCCCAGATCAGGCAGCAGGAAAATAATGCCTTGGAATTATGTAAGACAGTATAGCCTTTTCTTTTCCATCCGTGCCATGTGTGGTTCTCTTCTTTTACTCCTGCTGCCCGCTTCGCCATTTCTATGCGTCTGGCATTGATTGTCTCAGCTTTTACCGATAACCAGGCACGGTGCAGTAATTCCCCGAAACTGATTTGCTTTTTGTCCCGGTAGATCTTCCATGCTTTCAGCATGATTCTGGATAAGTTATACTTCATATCTCCGTGTTTCCTTTCCTGTATTTTCTTTACTTCCTTAGTATAACACTATTCCCGTAAATAGTACATTGACACATTTCATATATTTACGGGTATATATTTGTTAATTTTTTATATTTACGTGAATAGATTTTTAGTATATAATTATGGCATGATGGAAAAGGTATGTTCTACTTTTTCAACTTATTTTTTACTATGATTGAAAGCAGGTGAAACCATGCCAGAAGAAAGCAAAATAAGCAAAGCTCAACAAAAAGCTGTCCACAAATATGTGAAAAATAATTATGACCGTTTAGAGCTCACTGTTCCAAAAGGCCGCAAGGCAGAAATTAAAGCTCATGCAGAAGCTCAGAACGAAAGTGTAAATGCTTTTATTGTTCGTGCAGTGAACGAAACTATAGAACGTGACAATTCCTGTATCACTACTGAATAGGCTTGTCCTGCTACCCGCCTGTGTCTTTCCAGAAGCCACAGAGCGTAAAACTGCGCTAGATTCTCTGAATTATTTTATTGTTTCAAAGGAACCATACACTATTATCATTTATGAAAGGATGTGTTTTCATGCCATTACCACAGTACAATGACCAGTATACTACTGATGATATCTATAACCTTCCTGACGGCCAACGTGCCGAGCTGATCGATGGCCAGATTTATTTTATGGCACCGCCAACCCGTAAGCATCAGGATATTGCTGTGATTCTTTCCCGGAAAATAGGTAACTATATCGAAGATCACAAAGGGGTCTGCCGTGTCTATTTTGCCCCATTTGCCGTGTTTCTCAATGCAGATAATAAAACCTATGTCGAACCGGATATCTGTGTTATCTGCGATCCTGACAAGCTCACAGACCAGGGATGCACCGGTGCTCCTGACTGGATCATGGAAATCGTTTCCCCTGGCAGCAGGAAAATGGACTACTTCACCAAATTATTCAAATACCGTTCTGCTGGTGTACGTGAATACTGGATCATAGACCCAGATAAAAACCGTATTACTGTATGGGACTTCGAAAACGACAATACAGATGATTTTACCTTTTCCGATACCATAAAAGCCGACATTTACCCTGATTTATTCATTGATTTCTCACAAATTCCACTATAATTAGTGCAAATACTTCTAAAGAACACCGGGCAATTTTCTTTTGTTCTGTGTTCTTTTTTTATTGTCCCGGCACAATTTCCGTATTTCAAAATCATGTACATTTTCCTGATACTTTCCACATTTGCCCGTTATTTTTTGCAAATATATTTCTCTTTCTCCTGGCAGCAGGATGTTAGCAGTCCCGCCCATTTCCTTTTTAGGGTGTTAGAAATGTTAGATTTGCACACTTTTTCAGAGTATTTAGAATTTTGTGCAGACAAAACAGGCTGTGAGGTCAG
This sequence comes from uncultured Marvinbryantia sp., assembly GCA_934408725.1. Classification (GTDB taxonomy): domain Bacteria; phylum Bacillota; class Clostridia; order Lachnospirales; family Lachnospiraceae; genus Marvinbryantia. The sequence goes on along the minus strand of CAKRVB010000009.1, from coordinate 85,630 downwards.
GAAAGATCATGTAAAACTTTTCAGACTCCCCCTACCCCATCCAGTGTCCTGCTGCCATGCTCCGCATTATATACTGCTCCGCTCTACTTTCTTCCAAAAAGTTCTATTGCTATTCTTTCTGTACTGCTTGTCCACGTCTGATTGAATCTATGCACACCGTTCCCCTGTAATGCCTGGCTGTATGTGTATTCCAGATCCATGAATGGCTCCAGCTTCTTTCGGTTTCCCGGCTTCCTCAGTTCTCTGATTCCTTTTCCAAGCCATTGCCCTGCCGCCTTTTCGCTGATTCCTATGTTGTCCGCCACATTCCTCAGTGTCATATTGTCCTGGTATCTGGCTTTCAATACTTTAGCTGACATATCCGGTAATTCGTCCACCATTGGCCAGAGTACAGACGCAAGCTGTTTCTGTTGTAGTTCTCCCAGAACATCCCGTTCCATGTCCGTTTCATCCGCTATCAGGTTCGAAGCCAACGTTTCCCCGTTTTCCCCTGCAGGCACGTCTATACTTCCTATTTGCGTTGCCTGTTCTGTATATTCTACCGCCTGCAGCACTTTCTCACTGATCTGAAGATAATGACATACTTCCCAGTCTGTAGGCTTGCGCCCTGTCTGGATCTGAAAGACCTTTACCAGTTCCCTGTACTCCCTCAAGGTTTTCGTCAAATTTGGCGATATCCTTATCATTTCCTGATTCTGACAATATTGTATGAAATGCCATTCCAAATACTGATGCAATACCGTTGAGAAACTGGCGCCCCGTTCTGGATCATAACAGGCTGTCGCTTTACTTAATGCAATATAGCTTTCCTGCATCAGATCTTCTGTATCCACTACATAGCTATGCTTTCGCACTATCTGCCGTATCATTCCAAGGTTCTGCTGCCATAGCTGGCTCATATTTTCCTGTTTGTCTATATTGCACTGCACCTTCTGCACCAGTTCTTCATTGCTCATGTTACACCTATCTACATATCTTTAGTTTAACGATTGTAAACAAACCTTGACATTTCCCAACATTTTTTCTTTCATTTGTAACAAACGTTAGCATTTGTTAGCCTTTCCTTTTAAAGAAATACGCTGTTTTCTGCCGTATTGTTCCCCGTTCCTGTATTCTACTATATACAGGCGTGTTCCTGTCTTTATAGCATAACGGATTGCTTCTCTTCGTTTCATGCTGTTCACGCTGTACAATTCATGGTTATATCTGTCAAATGAAAAGCAATAGTAATTTCCCTTTATCTTTCCCATATCCCCCTTTTTCCTTTCTGATTCATTATTCTTTTTCTGCCTGTCCTCTCTTTGAATATGACGCCTGCTGCCGGTTCTGGCTGTATGTTCTTCTTGCTTATCGTTCAGCCGGATCATTGTATAATGCCGGTATGGATAACCTGTAAACGGGTTTGTTCCCTTATGCAGTTTTGCTATGTAATACCCTTTTACTGGCCTGGGTTCCTTTTTCCATCTTGCAAGCTCTTTCTTGGTTGGTTCCGGTATTGGCATATTCCTGGATGTTCCATAATTTTCTTCTTTTATTTTGGGCTGTATGATCGTTCCATCCTGCTTCTTTTCTCCCGCACCTGCAGTCTTAGTCATATAAGAAGCCAGCTTCGAAAAGTCCTCATCGTAGGTCTTGTCATTGTGCCGGATGTCATTGCTCCATGTGCCGCCTTTCTTCCATGCCTTCTGTAAAATGCTGGCCGTGTCCCCAATCTCATTTACAACTAAATGGATATGCCAGGCTCCTTTGTTTCCCCGCTCTATATTACGGATCCAGAATAGTTCCCGCCCTCTTTTCTTATATTCTGCACGTACCTTCCTCATTGCTTTCTGGAAATCCTTTAATGCTCCATTCATATCTGGCGGCCTCTCTTCTGGGCTATATGTCCATGTTGCGAACATATCCCCCTCGTCAAAGTATTCCAGGAGCCTGAGTCTGCATTGTTTCTTCTTATTCATCCGGTTTACTATTTTCATCTGTTCTTTTGTCAGATTCTCTTTTATGCTCCGGCTTTTTCCTGGTGCTCCATAATTCCCCTGGTGGTACTCTTCCACCTCTAATATCTTCCCTTTTCTTAGCCTGTATGTTCTTCTTAGCATTCCTATATATGTCCTAACTTTAATATCTTTATCAAGTGGCAAACGGCAGTAAAAACCACCGTTTTTCTTGACTTTCCGGGCTGTATAGGATACTATAGTTGTGAAGTTGTTAGGTATCTCTTACAGGGCTGACCGGTTCCATGTTGAATCGGTCTTTTTCTTTGCCATACCGTCAGTCATTATTCTGTTCTATTGTCAGCTCTTGGCATCCTTTTGAAAAATTCGCTTTCCAAATTTGGAAAGCAAGATTTATTCTGTTTTATTACCAGATCCGGTTATTTATTCTCCGTGTTATCGTCCTGCTGCCGATCCATTTGGCGCAACAATGCCCGTGCGCTCTTGGTTGCCACAAATATATGACGTTCCCGTGCATCCATCGTTTTGCAGAAATCCTCTATTTCTTTCCGGTTCTTCAGTTTCCAATATTCCTTCCGGTACCACTGCAGATAACTGCGCCTTGTGCCCGCTCACTGACAATGCACTGTTGCAAGTCTCTGGCTGTCCGGCATCCGCTTTTCTTTAACAGATCTGCTGTAGATATTGCGTTCTCTTTTCCAGCCGGCAGCAGGTCAAAGATTCTTATGTCTTTTTTCTCCTTCTCAGTTACCCGTTATCTCATCAATGTAATTATCAATTTTCTTCTTGTCCCAGAGTACACGGCTACCGACCTGCACCCTTGCCCCAATCTCATTTCCCAGTTTCATAGCGCTGTTGCGTCCCATGTTTGTATATACGCATAACTGTCTTGTGTCCATTAATCTGCTTTCTAAACTTTCTATTCTGTTTTCTCGCATTCTCATTTTGGTTTGTCCCTTTCTTTTCTTATTTATCTTTGTTTATCCTGTTACATATTGAAATTTCTGCTCACATCTGTTACACTTTTGTTATAGCGCAACATCATAATTTTTTCAACTACATTCGTTGCATTTTATCTGTTTTGTAACAATGTTAGACGAAAGGGGGTATTTTTTATGGATCATGTAACAGAAACGTTCAGTAAAAGATTAAAAGAATTAAGAAATGGAGAAAGCCAGGAAATTGCTGCCAAAAATATAGGAATTTCAAGAGGCGCATTGAGCTATTACGAAAGCGGTGAGAGAAAACCAGATATTAACATTCTATATTCCATTGCTAAATACTATGGCGTGTCTACTGATTATCTTCTTGGCCTGAGTGATACAAAACAAATGAATATAGAAAATAATACTATTTCCAAAAAACTAGGTTTATCCTCTCATAGTATTGAACATTTAAATTTACTAAAAAACTCAATAGATACCACTCCTATTTCTGTCGATTCTGATGAAACAAATTATGAGCAAAAACTATATCGTGAAATAGAACTATATACCATTAATCTTTTAATTGGTGGATACAATGACCTACTTAGCACTATTTGTACTTATCTGTTTTTGCATTTTTCTCATTTTACTGATTTTTATAACGATGATGCAGGATATACCCCTATTGATCATTTAGAGTTATTTGACGCACGGCTGAACTTATCCTTCTCTGAGGATTATGATTTATTTTCCAATGCTCTATTATTGGAAATTCAGAAACAGTTAATGTATTTACGTGAAGAGCATTCCGGCCTACTTGCTTCGCTGGTCAATTATAAAGACGATATTAAAACCCCAGAGGATGCATACAACATAATTCATAAAATTATATCAAGCGATCTTTTAAAGCATCGATTATAATATCTCTTTTTCCGAAATGCCAAGATTCAAGATAACACTTCCTGATTCTTGGCATTCTTCTTTCTATGATCGTGTTTCTCAACCTTTTTTCTGCCTGCTGGCCTGCACTGTCAAATCGACAATGCCAGCCAGCTCAGTTCGTATTGCGCCACATCTGCTTTTTGCATTTTATGCATTCTATGCATAATTTGTACACCATTTTTACACCATTTTGAGTAAACAAGGATAAATCCCCATAAATTAGAAAAGTGCTGAAATGCCTGTTTTTCAGGCATCCCAACACCTCACTAAACCATGATAAACTCATTGTTCTATAGCCCCTTATTAATTATTTATACTCCCCTCGAAACAGCCGGTAGCTCCCCTACCGGCTGTTTCATTGTAATTAGACCTCTAAAGGAAATTCTTGATTTCTCTGTCTATCTGCATTATACTAAAACATATTGAATCAAAGGGGAGAATAAATTAATATGAAAAAGACATGGAAGCTCATGCTTCTTCTGGCAGTCAGTTCTACTCTGCTGCTATCCGGCTGCCGTCGCAAGCCTGTAGCCACAGAGACTGAAACTGAAACTGAAACACAGACGGAAACAGAGACCGAGACAGAAACTGAAAAGATCACTGAAAAACAGACAGAAAAGAAAACCACTACTTCTTCCGTTAAGAAGTCTTCCACTTCTCAGACTGAGAAAAAGACTTCCGTCCAGCCAAATGAAACTAATACAAATAAGAACAATACATCTGCAAACAGTTCTGCCACTCAGACTTGTCCTTATTGCTATCAGAGTTTCAGTACTACACCTGATTCTGACGGATCTTCCGAATATTCCAGACATTATGCGCAGGAAAAAGCTTATGCTGATATGTATGGCATTCAACCTGGTGACACTTCCGGTGACAGTAGTTCTTCAGGCAACAGTTCCTCCGGTACTTCTTCTGACGGCAGCTCTTCCAGCGGAAGCAGTGATTCTTATGCACAGTGCCCATATTGTTACCAGTGGTTCTCTACCACTCCTGACGCATCTGGATATTCTCCATATGGTGAACACGAAGCAGCTGAATCTGCAGCAGCTAATTCCGGAGCCAATGTAACACAGGAATATCAGGAATGTCCATATTGTGGATTGTGGCTGGATTCCGGCACTTATCAGGATCATATCACCAATGGATACTAACTGTTATTTCTATATCGTATTTAAAGACATAAAAAAGAGTGTGCTTTGGCACACTCCTTTTTATGTCTTTTTTATACCAGAAAATCCCGCAATCTTTTGCTTCTCGATGGATGTCTCAGTTTTCTGAGTGCTTTTGCCTCAATCTGACGGATACGTTCTCTTGTAACATTGAATTCTTTTCCTACTTCTTCCAGAGTACGTGCCCTTCCATCAATCAGACCAAATCTCAGCTGTACAACCTGTCTCTCTCTGTCAGTCAGTGATTCCAGTGCAGTACTCAGTTCTTCCCGCAGCATGGAAAATGCCGCAGAATCTGCTGGAGACAGTGCTGAATCATCTTCTATAAAATCGCCCAGATGACTGTCATCTTCTTCGCCAATTGGTGTATCCAGGGATACCGGATCTCTGGAAATTTTCAGAACTTCCCTTACTCTGGCCACTGGTACGCCAAGTCTTTCCGCTACTTCTTCCGGGGTCGGTTCACGCCCCAGTTCCTGCAGCAGTGTTCTGGTCATACGAAGCGTCTTATTAATCGTTTCTACCATGTGCACCGGTACACGAATCGTTCTTCCGGTATCTGCAATACCACGGGTAATCGCCTGTCTGATCCACCATGTTGCATAGGTACTGAACTTAAAACCTTTGGAATAGTCAAACTTATCTACCGCTTTCATCAGTCCCATATTTCCCTCCTGAATCAGATCCAGGAACGGCATACCACGGCCTACATATTTCTTGGCAATGCTGACTACCAGTCTCAGATTTGCCTCGATCAGCTGCTTCTTGGCACTCTCATCACCAGCTTCTACACGCTGTGCAAGCGCCACCTCTTCCTCTGTGGATAACAGTGGCACATTTCCGATCTCTTTCAGATACATACGCACCGGATCTTCTGTACTGACACCTTCCAGAACATCCGCATCATCGATAATCTCAACTTCATCTTCTTCACTGAGAATCACTTCATCATCAGTATCCAACAACAGATCTGTTGTATCATCCACATTATCATCCTGCAACACATCAATATTGTTCTTTTCCAGATACTCCAGAATCAAATCCATCTTCTCTTCGTTGATTGGCATGGAAGCAAAGGCATCATTTACCTGCTTATAAGTCAGCACATTCTTTTTTGTCTTGGCATCCTCTACTAATTTTGTAAGTATCTTCGTGAACTGTTCCTGTAATTCATCCATAAATTACCATATCTCCTCTCAAGGTAATCTTCGGGCCGCCTTTATGCTCCACATATTCCCTGGTAATCGTTACTTTACCAATATTATCATCTTTGGGAATTTCATACATGATATCGAGCATTATTTCTTCAATGATTGCCCTAAGCGCTCTGGCTCCTGTTTTCCTTTCCAACGCCTTTTCAGCAATGGCTTCCAGAGCTCCATCCTCAAATTCCAGCTTTACTTCGTCCAGCGCCAGCAGTTTTTGGTATTGTTTTAAAATCGCATTCTTCGGCTCTTTTAAAATCTTAACCAGCATATCTTTATCCAGCCCCTTCAGGGTAAATATAATCGGCAGACGTCCGATAAATTCAGGAATCATTCCAAAACTGCGAATGTCCTCTATAGTTACTTTTTCTAAAAGATTCGGGTCGTCATTATATTTGTCCTTCAGGTCTGCCTGGAATCCCATCGATGACTGTTTCGTCAATCGTTCCTTTATAATGTCTTCCAGACCTGGAAAGGCGCCTCCACAAATAAACAATATGTTCCTGGTGTTCACTGTCTCCAACGGGACCATGGCATTCTTACTGTTGGAGCCCACCGGGACTTCCACCTCACTGCCTTCTAAAAGTTTTAACATTCCCTGCTGAACAGATTCTCCACTGACATCTCGTTGATTTGTGTTCTTTTTCTTTGCTATCTTATCTATCTCATCTATAAAAATGATTCCCTGCTCTGCTTTCTGCACATCATTTCCTGCAGCAGCAAGCAGCTTGGATACTACGCTTTCAATGTCATCTCCAATATATCCTGCTTCCGTAAGAGATGTCGCATCAGCAATCGCCAACGGTACATCCAGAAGTCTGGCCAGCGTCTTTACCAGATAGGTCTTACCAGATCCTGTCGGCCCAATCATCAGCATATTGGACTTCTCAATCTCAATATCGTCCATTGTTCCAGTAGCCACCCGTTTGTAATGATTGTATACAGCTACAGAAATCACCTTTTTTGCATATTCCTGACCAATGACATATTCATCCAGCTTTTCTTTGATCTTATGGGGTGCCGGAATAGACTTCAGGTCTAATGCAGGTGCTTTGCTTTTCTTCTTTACCTTCTGACGTTGAGGTACCTGATTTGTCAGATCGGATACATTGATCATCTGCATATTCGGAAACCGCTTGGACATCTCCATCAGCTCCTGATAAGTGTTCGCATCCATTTTGCTCATACTGTCGAAGGATTTCTGCATACAGTCCGGACAGATACACATATTAGGCATCAGCTCAATCATCTTACCGGCCTTACTCTCCGGTCTGTGGCAGATACAGCAGACTTTCTCATATTCATCTGTGTCATCCTCTGTCGAGGATGCTGTTGTCTCTTCGATTAACTCTTCTGTCTTCTTTTCTTCTGACACGTATTTTTCTCCTTTTATTGACGCATACTGAACCCATAATAAATAATACTAACATACATCCGTTTTTTATACAAGCATAATTTTAAAAAAATGCCATGGGTTTTTCCCATGGCATTTGCTGCTTAAAATCCAAAGTAACGGAACAGATCTCCAAGCCCCCCGTTTCCATCAGAAAACGGGATCTGACTTCTTCCTCCAAAATTATACCAGTCCTGATATTCTTCTCCATTCTGACTGTTATCAAATCCTTCTGTCTCATCCTCTGAACCCTGTGTACTACTGTCCTCCTGTGTACTGTTCTGATATCCCGGAAGGTCACTCTTTTTTCCAAGTTCTACTTCTATTACCTTTTCTTCATATCCATCTGAGCCAGAACGTTTTACAGTAACTGCTACCGTCTCGCCTGCCGCATAATACTGCATCCGATCCAGGAGCTCACTCTTGGAGCTAATTCCTGTCTTGTCCAGTTTGACAATGATATCACCTTCACGGATTCCTGCCTTTTCTGCGGCACTGCCTTCTGTCAATTCATACACAAAAGCACCAGTCGGAATGTTGTATATCTGTCTCGCTTCCTCAGATACATCTACCGGGACCAGTCCCAATGCTCCGGCATCTTCCGCACGGACTTTTGTTCTGGTCACCTGATTCATCAGATCTTCGATAATTGGCTTGGCTGTATTGACCGGGATGGCATATCCCATGCCTTCCACTCCGGTCTCTGCTGCCTTTGCTGAATTGATACCGATCAGTTCTCCCCTCAGATTCAGGAGTGCGCCACCGCTGTTGCCAAAATTAATGGCTGCATCTGTCTGTATCATAGGATTCGTTACTACTCCATTATTAGTAGAAACAGAGATCTCCCGGTTCAGGGCACTGATAATGCCAAAGGTTACTGACTGTCCATATCCTAACGCATTGCCAATGGCCACTGCATATTCTCCCACCTCAGTTTGATCGGAATCTCCCATCTGTGCTACTTTGATCTTTCCTGCCACATCCTCGCTGATATCACTTAAATTCACTGCTATCACAGCCAGGTCCCATGTCGAATCAGTTCCCTTCACCTGGGCAGGCACTAATTTATCCTTATCCTCCGCATCAACGGTAAAGCATACGGTAAGTTCCTCGGCACCTTCTACCACATGCTGGTTGGTAGCGATCAGCAGTTCACTGTCATTTTTTCCTACAATAATGCCAGATCCTGTGCTCTCACTGTCCATCTGATATTCTGTTCCGTAGTAGCTGATTGTCTCTACGCCGGCATTGGTAATCGCTACAATGGATGGCATAACATTCTCTGCTACAGCGGAGATATCAGGCAGGCTCTGCTGATCTTTTTCCTCCAGCAGCTCAGTCGTTCCAATCAGATTTCCAATTTTCTGATCTGAGACATTTTCTTTCTGTGATTCACTCTCCGTTTCCGTCTCAGTCTCCTCTGTATCCATTTCTTCCGTCTCTCTCTTAGAGAAATCAGATCCTATCTTAATCCGTTCACTTTCTGTTGCTTCCTGTGCAGCTACACTCATACTGCCTGCGGATACACTCATAATGCAGGCTGCCATGGCCAGTGCCGCAAGGCTGCGCCAGTGATTTTTTCTGTGCATCTTCCCATCCCCCTGTTTTTATAATTTAAATATTTTAACAGATATTTGTGTTCAATCTGTGATATCCTTCAAATTCTTTTTCCCCAATAGCTTTTATCCGAAGTAAACTTCAGCACCAGCTTTTTTGGAAGATGACGATAACTTTTTCCGGCACGATATCCCAGATATTTCCAGCCACTCTGCCAGATCAGCTTAGGAAGCAATAAATAATATCGTTTTTTCATCAGATATCCAGCCGTTTTTTTCACCAGTCGCATTCCTTCCCCTTCTGAAGCAATTCCCTGAAATATTTCCGGATGATCTGTCTGAGAAACTGCCAGATCAAAATTTCTGTGAAACTGTTCCATTGCAGTGTAATTATGGGAATGAATCACCCTCGCATCCGCTGCATAAGCCACCTTATATCCCTTTTGAATCATGGTACCGGCACAGATCATATCTTCATTAAAAATCGTATGACGGACAAACCCACCTACAGACAGATAAATATTTCTCCGATACATTGCACACACATCCGAACAGAAAAATGTCTTAATTCCCATCTGAGGGATATCTTCTGCCGTTTTGATCAGACTGTTTTCTCCATAGTTGAACTCTCTGGTATAACGCTCTATCATACCACAATCGGCTGTCGGAAGTTGTCTTGCATAAGCCGCACCAATCATTGGATCCTGTGTCATGGTTCTCAGCAGTCGTTCAATCAGATACTGATCTGCAGGCATGGCATCCTGTGTCATAAACATCAGGTATTCTGCCTGTGATTTTCCAGCTGCCCATGCCCGTGTGCCGCCATGGTCAAACTCTTCTTTTCTGATATGATACAACTCCATTTTCATACCAGCCAGTGTTCCGAATACAAATGGTGATTTATCGAACTCAGCCTGTTCCCACAGTGCCTCTTCGGTGTTAATCACAAGAATTCTCTGTGGTTTCACTGTCTGACGCTGAAGCCGGCTGATCAGTTTTTCAAATGTTGCATCCGGTTTATATGTGGGAATGATGATATCAATACTATATTCCATATTTTTCCCTTTCCTGTTTTTTACAGACTGAATGATACAAACAGGGGGACTGCCTTTACAGTCCCCCAAAATCTACTTTATGAAATACCTGTACGATAAGCAATTTCGTCACTGATGCCCTGTACTGTATCAGATGGTGTATATTCTTCATTTGCAAATAAGAACTGATGCAGTTCTGTAACATTCTGTGCAAGATTTACCGGAATAACACAGTCACCTGCATCTACATCGGCTGTCTGTTTTTCAAACGGGAATCCTGTAGTATCTGTCAGACTGTAAGAAGCCACATCCTTTGCAAGATTCAGGATCTCAGTTGTGGAAAGACTGGTAGATACCTGACCCATCACATCATTAATGATATTAGTAATTGTGATTGGATCCATCTTCTTTACTTTTTCCAGAATCTGTTCCAGCACCTTTCTCTGTCTGTAAGTACGTTCATAATCCAATCCTTCATGTTCGGAGTCGATTGCCTCAGTATAACGGATACGGCAATAGGATAATGCCTGAAGTCCGTTCAGTGTCTGCATACCTGCTGATGTTACCGGTACAATCTCCAGGCCGGTAATCTCAGAACCTTCATTCTGATAACCGTTCAGGAAATTGATCTCATCTTCACGGACATCAATATCTACACCACCGATATCATTTACTACTTCTGCAACCACATTCATGTTAACCGTCAGGAAGTCTGAAATATCCAGATCCAGATTCTCGTTCAGCATCTGAATGGAACGTTCTACTCCATAAATACCATAAACATCTGTGGCTTTACGGAAATTGTAAGATCCATCACCGGTTTCCAGATAAGTATCACGATATACAGATGCCAGTTTTACTTCTTTGGTATCCTTGTTAATGCTGCATACCATGATCGTATCACTCTGGCCCACATCCAGATTATCACGGGAGTCTACACCATACAGTGCAATATTCCAATATCCCTGCAGAGCCTTGGCTGTATATTCCGGAAGCTGTTCCTGTACCTTCTGCTTGATCTCATCATCCTTCAGCTGTACACGCTGCACCTTGGAAAGTGTTGCTGCTGCATATAATCCAACAGCCAGTACAAGCAATAGCAGTATCTCAAACACGAATAATACTTTACGTTTCTTTTTCTTCTTTTTCTTTTTATCACTCGCTGCTGCCATCTCAGCCTGATAAGGAGCACCATATCCCTGCTGGCCTCTTGCATTCTGGTAATATCTCTGCTGGCCATATGGATTCTGCTGATAATACTGCTGCTGCCCGTTTGGGTTCTGTCTGTAATACTGCTGCTGCCCGTTTGGATTCTGCTGATAGTACTGCTGCTGCCCGTTTGGGTTCTGCTGATAGTACTGCTGCTGTCCATTTGGGTTCTGCTGATAATACTGCTGTCCATTCGGATTCTGCTGATAATACTGCTGCTGTCCGTTCGGATTCTGCTGGTAATACTGCTGCTGTCCGTTCGGATTCTGCTGATACTGCTGTCCATTTGGATTCTGCTGATTTGTCTGCGTAGTATAACCGGCTTCTCTTCCGGTTCTTCTGTTCTCGCGTTCGTCTCTGCTTCTCGCCATAATGTTCCCCTTTTTCTCCTGTTATCTAATATGCATTTTTATTAATAAATCCTTTAAAAACCGTCAGGAACAAGATCTTGATATCCAGTTCCATGGTCCAGTTCTCAATATAATAAAGGTCACAGTCAATTCTCTTACGGATCGAAGTATCTCCCCGATATCCATTCACCTGTGCCCAGCCTGTCATCCCAGGCCTTACCTGATGTTTTACCATATAGCGTGGAATCTCTTCCCTGAACTTTTCCACAAATTGTGGACGTTCCGGTCTTGGACCAATCAGGCTCATTTCACCTTTTAAAACATTAAAAAGCTGTGGAAGCTCATCGATACTGGTTTTTCTCATAAACTTTCCAACTCCGGTTACTCTGGCATCATTCTTCGTGGTCCAGCCTGCTTTCTCTTTGCTTTTGCTCTGCACCTGCATAGAGCGGAACTTGTACATAATAAATGGTCTGTTATGCAGTCCAACCCGTTCCTGCCTGAAAATCACAGGCCCCGGCGAAGTCAGCTTCACCAGAAGTGCTGCAAGAAGCATCACAGGCGAAAATATCACAATGCACACCAGTGACCCAACAATATCCACTGCCCTCTTTGCCATCGCATTGAATGTATTGGATAATGGCACATACCGGATATTGATTACCGGAAGCCCCATCAGATCCTCTGTATACGGTCTGGTTGGTATGATATTGCCATAGTCAGGAATCAGCTTGGTATGCACGCCTGACTTTTCACAAACCGCAACAATATGCGCCAGTTTATAGTACTCACTCAAACTCAGCGCAATAATAATCTCGTCCAGCTGATGTTCCTTCAGGATATCTTCCAGATCTTCCGTCCGGCCGATCATCTGTATTCCCCGGTAAGTGGCTGTACGTTCCATATTGTCATCTAAAATTCCAAATACATGATAACCCCATTCCGGATTATCCATAATACGGTCAATATAGCCTTTGCCTGCTGCGCCCATACCAACCAGAAGAATATGCTTTAAATTCATTCCTCTGCGCCGGATCTTGCGTAACCCCCAACGAATAATGACTCGCTCCAGTGTCTCAAAACAAATATTGAATCCAAAAAAGATAAAGATCAGCTGTCTGGAGAACTCATGCTGCTTTACCAGTGTAACGGCTGCCATGAATATCAGCATGCCGAACAGATTTGCTTTTAGTATATTGCTTAATTCTAATCTGCGCCCCTGCACCCGCTTTGGTGTATACAGGTTGAATGCGGAATTCAGCAAAAGCATTCCCGGAATCAGAGGTACCAGAACTATCATGTACATCTCTGCCGGAAGTACACCGATCTCTTCCCCGGTTATAACCTTAATCTGAATAAACCAAGCCAGCATATAGGAGCCGGCTGTAATCAGGGCATCGATCAGAACATGCAGTCGATTAAAATACTGCTGGTTATCCTTTATCAATGTATTTCACCCCTCGTAAGCTACGTACCTTAACATCATACATGACGAATCTGAAAATTGCAATAATTCTTTCAATTTTATTACAATTTTATTTATTTTTTCTTAATAAGCCAAGTGTGTTTCGCCATAATATCAGCTGAATTTTACAACATCTGTCAAAATTTTCCGGTACCAGTGTAAACTTTTCCCCTTTTCTGCTTAACAATACGCCTTTCCACAGGCCAGCAAGGTAAATATGTCCCAGACCCTTGGGTATAAAATAGAGTGTCTTTATCAGACATCCGGCAAACAGGAATGGCAGGTTAATAAGGATCTGCCATCTTGCCATATTCTTATAGATCAGATAAATATTATTTCTGGATGCATGAGACACTTTGAAAGTATTGTGTCTGGATCCTGTAGCTGCGCTGCCTTTGTGGTAAACTATCGCCTGCGGCTCATACCAGTTCTCATAGCCACAGATCTGTGCCCGATACCCCACATCCACATCTTCCAGATAAGCAAAATGTGCCTCATCAAATAATCCAATCTGGTCAAACACTTCTCTTCGATATAAAACTGCACCTCCGCAGGCTGAAAAGATCTTTGCCGGTTCAGAGAACTTATCTGCCGGGCAGTCTTTTCCTCTTGTGTAAGCCCATCCAAGGGCGCAGTACTGATCGCCTGCATTATCAATGCGATCCGGATGGTCCATCTGAAGCATTTTTGCCTGACAGGAAAACAGCTTTTCATTCTTACCTGCACGCAATAACAGATGCCGGACAAAATCCCGGTCTGCACGGATATCATTGTTCAACAATATCACATATTTGGTTCGTGCTGCACGAATTCCTTCGTTTACGGCTCTGCAGAACCCATAATTCTGATCCAATGAAATCAGTTCTACCCATGGATACTGCTCTGCCACACATTCTCTGCTGCCATCTTCTGATGCATTATCTACTACAATCACCGGCACCTGTCCAACGCTCTGATCTTTCAGGCTGTCCAGACACTGGCTGATATATTTTTTTCCATTCCAGTTTGGTATAATTACCGTTACTTCCATATATTTCCTATACTCCGGTTTTATTTGCGAAGAGAAAAATTATGCTTTGCCAGGGTCAGATTCTGATTGTAGCATGGATCTCCTGCTGCCAAAAAATCTGCCCATTTCTCCTGGGTATATTTTACTTCCCTTGCATGCCGTTCTTTTTTCTCGTCATTGACGCCTCTGGACTTTGATTCATAATGGTACAGCTCCGCATACGGATCAAATACGATCAGATATCCGGCTGTCACTATCTTCAATCCCAGATCTACATCATTAAACGCAACAGTTAAGTTTTCTTCCAGCCCATGGACTTCCTCATATACAGATCTTTTTACCATGGCACAGGCTGCTGTCACCCCACTCATATCTACCTGAATAGAAGCGCGATGCATGTATCCAGACTTCTTTCGGTCCATATTGACAAAAGCATGATCTGCCATACCGCCCATTCCAATAATCGTTCCAGCTGACTGGATTGTATTATCAGGAAAATATAGTTTGGCTCCTACCATCCCTACTTCCGGTCTCTGGCAATGAGACAGCAGTTCTTTCATCCATCCCTTTGTAATCACTTCGGTATCATTATTCAGAAGCAGAAGATATTCTCCTTTTGCCTGAGCTGCTCCGAAATTATTAATGGCAGAGTAGTTAAATTCCTTATCCCAGTACAGCACACGGACATGGTGTCTGCCATCGATTTTTTTATAAAACTCAAACGTTTCTTTTTCTGTACTGTTATTCTCGATAATCAGAATCTCATAATTTGTGTATTCTGTCTTTTCCCAGATGGACTTCAGACATTTTTTCAGTGTCGGCAGCTGATCCTTGTTCGGGATCAGGATCGACACCATCGGACTGCCAGTCACCGGATACTTCACCCGATAATATCCAAGATCACAGGTTTCTTCTACTTCTGCCTGAATCCCCAGTCTCTGAAGATGGGATTCTACTGCCCGCCTGCCTGCATGAAATGCATAAATCTTACTTTCTGGATTATCTGAAGTAGACTTCTCATGTGTCCGCCAGTGATATAATACCTTGTGCACGTGAGCAATCTTCTCTGCCTCTTCTGTACATCTCAGAATAAAATCATAGTCCTGAGCTCCATCAAATTCCTTGCGGAATCCACCAACTTTTTCCATTAAAATACGCCGCACTACAAACAAATGACAGATATAGTTATTGGAACGAAGCAGATCCAGATTAAAATCCGGCTTCATATTCGGTGTCAGATGTTTCGTTCCCTTGCTGTTGATTTTATCTTCATCTGTATAAACTACATCTACCCGGTCATCTTCGCAGATCTTCCTTGCCACTTCATACAGCGCATTTGGTTCCAGAGTATCATCATGATCCAGAAGACCCACAAAATCACCCGTCGCCATCTCCATGGCTGCATTAGAATTCTCTGCAATGCTTTTATTTTCTTTCAGAATCTCATAACGAATTCTGGAATCTTTTAACTGATACTCCCGGATCACAGATGTCAGCTCCGTATCTCCATCCGGGATCTTCATCACAGCATCTCTTGTTTTTCTGCCCTTTATCTTCTTCAGATCCTGACGAAGCTGTTCCCCTCTTGGGCTGGCATCTGCCAGACATAGTTCCCAGTTTCCGTAGGTCTGCTCCATAACTGATTCCATCATTTCCCGCAGATAGATCTCCGGTGTACGATATACCGGCACAACGATACTGATGAGCGGTCCATGCTCCGGCTGATTCTTTCTCTGCTTCTGCAGGTCTTTTTCTGTTGCCTTATTTAACCCAAACCAGGTCTCGTAATCAATGTCTTCCTGCTGAAACCTTTCTGTCAGACGAATCAGAAACTGCTTCATGCCATGTCGCTTCAGATAACGGTATCCTTTTTTGATATAGGCGGGAGAAATCGATGTCAGCATTTTCCCCCATTGTGTACCATATTCTTTTCTTGCCATGTATGCCCCCGTTACTTATATTTCCTGGTAGCCCGGGAATTTCAGGACAAGCTCTGCCACCTGCTCTGCCTGCTCCAGATCCAGATTATAATACATCGGCAGACGTACCAGTCTTTCACTTTCTCTGGTTGTATAACGATCCTCCCCATGAAATCGTCCAAACTTCTGACCAGCTGTTGCTGTATGAAGCGGAATGTAATGGAAGACACACTGCACTCCATTCTCTTTCATATAACGGATAAACGCTGTTCTGATCTCCAGATTCTTCAGCTTCAGATAATACATATGTGCATTATGTACTGCATAATCTGGAACAAATGGACGTTCTACCAGATGTTTTTCTTCCAGAGATGCAAATGCCTCATTATACAGATTCCAGATGGCCATACGTTTGTCGTTAATTTCCTTAAACAGTTCCAGCTGTGCATACAGATAAGCTGCGTTCAGGTCGCTTGGGAGGTAAGAAGATCCAAAATCCACCCAGGTATACTTGTCTACCTGACCACGGAAAAACTTACTTCTGTCGGTTCCTTTTTCTCGCAGGATCTCTGCTTTTTCCTGATATTTATCTTCTTGGAATAACAGAGCGCCTCCCTCTCCCATGGTGTAATTCTTTGTCTCATGAAAGCTGTAGCATCCAAAATCGCCAATGGTTCCCAGAGCTTTTCCTTTATACCATGCATTCACTCCCTGGGCTGCGTCTTCTACTACCAGTAAATTATGTTTTCTGGCAATCGCCATGATCTCATCCATCGCACAGGCAACACCGGCATAATGTACCGGAACAATTGCTCTGGTCTTTTCTGTAATGGCTTCTTCTATCAGCTTCTCATCCAGATTCATAGTCTTTGGATTAATATCAACGAACACGATTTTTGCGCCACGTAATACAAATGCATCGGCAGTAGATACAAAGGTATAGGCTGGCATAATTACTTCGTCTCCTGGCTGAATGTCACACAGATATGCTGCCATCTCCAGTGCATGAGTGCAGGATGTGGTCAGCAGACAATGCTGACTCTCAAAATGTTCTTTCATCCACTGGGAACACTTTTTCGTAAAAGGTCCGTCTCCGCAAAGCTTTCCATTGGCGATCGCCTGCTGCATATATTCTGTTTCTTTACCTGTAAAAGGTGCCACATTAAAATCGATCATTTCTTTCTCCTTATGTTCTCCCGTTTTTTTATCACAATCACCACACTGATAAATATCAATGTGCTGATTATACTAACTACTACCCCAAGTCGAAGCAGTGGTGCGGTAAATTTTACCGTCATATCATATTCTCCCGCTTTCACCGGAAAACTGATAAATCCATAATCTCCATTGGACAGTTCCTGCTTTTCTCCGTTCAGAGTTACACTCCAGCCATTCTCATTCGGAACTGCCAGCATCACATAACCGTCTTCTTTAGCGCTGATATGCCCACTCAGAAGGCTGTCTTTTTTCGGTGCTTCCACGGTAATCTCCGCCTGATCGGAAAATGCCGGTTCTTTTTCCGTGCCATATACCTGCACATCACTGATCCGGATATAACCAGTTGGATTCTCCACAGTCAGTGTCACCTTCTGTGCATCCTCTGGAAGTTCGATATGCACCTTCCGTTCAGTCTCCCAGTTATGTACATAATCATGACTGTATCCATCATTGATCTGCACGGTCACAACAGTTCGTTTCTCGGCCTGCATGGTGAATTCCAGAATAGCAGATTCATATGCAGCCCGCCTGCTCTGATCCAGATTCAGTTCTACTACAAATGGTGCGGACTTGCCATCTTCCTGTACATCTGTTTCATAAACAGTACTGCTGTTATTTGTCAGTATACCACTGATTTCCTGCTTTTCATATGTTTTTATTTCAGAATCTGTTAATGTTTTTTCATTTTCATCTTCCAGAATCAGAGTATCCGTCAGCAATGCTCTGGTATTCAGGCTGTCCTGATTTGCTTCGTACTGTTCCTGAGTCATGGTCTGTGCAAAGAACTTGCCAAGTGACTGTGTTCTGGTATTCTGGTATATATAGACCGCACCCTCCTGATGAATCAGTTCGTATCCATCCACATCCATATCTCCAGACTTGGATAAAATATATTTAACATCCGTCAGTCCGGCAAATGTGCTGTCCCACAGAGCATTCATAAACTGAATATGGTTCACATCCCTTTCATGATTTAGCTGTGGCCAGATCTGTGCTACAAATTCTTTGATATCCGCATTCTGATTGGAATTGTAAGCACTGATGCCACGATAATCCTGTGCCAGAGAATCAAAACAGCTGGATGCGGTAAAATAATCTTTTTCCACGCGATAGAAAGTATCATCATTGGCTTCCAGCCAGTCCAGTGCTGCATTGACATCAGAGTGATAGGTCTCTGAAAAATATTCCGGATGATTCTTTGGCAATGCTACACGATCATTGTAACACAGATAAGAATCTGACACGATATTGATCGTCACGACCAGTACCAGTAAAGTATAGCAGGTCTTTCCATCCAGGAATTTATTCTTACAGTACATCCATAACAGGGCTGCCATCCCAAGTCCGGTCAGCCACAGAATCATCGCATTATCTTTGAACTGCTGTTCCGGCAGGATCCGGTAAGCCTTCATGTAGACTGCAGTAATCATCAGTACAGAAATGATCAGTGCCGGCATATTTAACTGTTTTTCCTTCAAGATCCGATCCAGCACCAGACATACCATCACGGCAAACACCGGCATCAGTACGAAGGTGTGACGGAAAAACGGACCGTACAAACCATTAAATAAAGTAGTCACATTCGTAATCACAACACTTGCTGTACAAAGGATCACACAGAGATACTGCATACATTTACTGCGTCTGCTGCCCTTCTGTTTTGGAATGCATACCAGATACTGAATCAGCAGAATAATAAATAAGGTAGAAAAGAACAGTTCCGGATCTTCATAAAAGTTCCGGGATCCTACATATGTCTCATTTCCGTTTCCCTGAATACAGCTGGAAAACAGACGGTAGATAATAGACTTATTAATGCCCGTACTCCACAGCTTGATATGGAACAGACGTTCCACCAGAGACTGCTTTGCTGCCATACGCTCGCTGGAACCAACCTGCGCTGCTGCGGATGGGAAAAAACGCCATGCAGACATCAGAACCCCAAGAATCATAGCGCCTGCCCCGGCAAAGAAAGCCTTTCCTCTTTCCCGGATCGTCTCCTTCTCCTGCATCAGGATACGAATACAAATATAGGCGCCGCCGCCAAACATACACATATAACCCTGATAAAAACTGCTGAGCATGGCCAGACAGCTGATCAGGCAAAGTCCGATGCTGAACTTTTTCTTCTTTACAACACGTTCTGCAAAAATCAGGATCGCAGGGAAATATACTACAGAACTTCCCAGTGCATAATGCTGTCCCCACACCATCATGTAGCTGTTGAATGCATAGATCACGGCAGCAATCAGCTTGGACCTCTCACTGAAATCAAATTCTGACAGATACCAGTAACACAGCGTTGCCGCTACAAAAATACGGAAGATCTCCATCCACACCATATACCAGGTGATATGCTCCGGTCCGAAGATCACACCCAGTATATAGATTGGAATCAGGAACGGCTCCGTCAGGTGGTGTCCCATGGTATTCATACCGAACCCGTTTCGGAAATCCCACGGAGAAAAATTGCCATCCCGCAGACTGTTTACAATTCCGTTATACCACATAATATACTGATCTTTTCCATCGGTACCTACATCGTAAAAAGCAATGGTATAATTGCCGATGACGTACATATGGAAAATATAGAGGCAACCCAGTCCCACCAAAAACCACATCAGCAGAATGGTATTGCGATTGATTCTTTCATTTTTCATCTGATACTTCTCCTCCGATTTTATCTTTTCAGGGAAAAATCTGGTTTTTCCAGCGTAAGACTGGCATTATAAAATGGATCTCCCCCGTGAAGTTCCTCTTTCCATGTCTGACAGAAATACTCTGCCTCCCGCTTTACACGTTCTGCTTTCTCTGTGCTCATTTCAAATCCCCTGGTCTGGGATTCGTAGTGATACATCTGTGCCGCCGGATCATACAGTATCATCCAGCCTGCTTTTCTCAGCTTCATGCAAAGATCAATGTCATTATAAGCTACTCCCAGCTCTTCTGTAAATCCCCCGATTTGTTCAAATGCCCTGCGGTCCACCAACATACAGGCAGCCGTCACCGCCGACATCTGCCGAATCACCTTCGCATAACGCAGATTCTCATATTCTGTCTGCGACATACCTTCAAAGGCATGTCCCGCAATTCCTCCGTATCCAAGCACTACACCTGCATGCTGGATGGTCAGATCGCCATAAAGAAGTCTTGCTCCTGCTGCACCGGCTTTTTCTCTCTGTATACAATCCATCAGTTCCCGCAAGGCTCCCGGTTCTTTTATTTTTGTATCGTTATTCAGAAACAACAGATACTCTCCATGTGCTTTTTTCGCCGCATCATTGTTAATTGCCGAATAATTAAAGACACCACTCCAGTTCAACAGCCGGATTCTTTCATCCGCCTTCTTCATTTCTTCATATCCCTGAAAGGTAGCCTCCTCCTCACTGTTGTTTTCTACAATCAGGATCTCCAGAGATTCATATCCCCCCTGTTCCAGAAGACTCTCCACGCAGAGTCTCAGGTCTTCGATATGATCTTTATTGGGAATAATCACAGACAAAAGTGGATTTCTCTTTCGGCCATCTATTTGGGAAACTGGTGACAGCTCTGCCATTTCCGCTTCCAGTGTTTCACTGACATGATACAGCAGGGCCGGCAGATGAATCACTTCTCTGGCTGACTGAACTGCCTGAGCCAGAAGCGCCCTCCAAAATTTTTCTGTTCCTGTCAGAACAAAATCCGGATCCTGCACCAGAAGCCACTGCTCCATTTTCTCTGCTATCGTCCGCTCCACCAGAAGCACACTTCCCATATAATTCTGCTGCTTCTGCCATACCGGATCATAATCCGGCTTGCAAAACGGACACTTCAGATGTCCATCTGCTCCGGTCACATCATGATCCGCATACAGTACCGCGGATCTTTTCTGTTTTGCAGCTTCTTTTGTCATCTCATAGACTGCCTCCGGGCGAAGCAGCGTTCCTTCACGGATCAGCAGAACATATTCCTCCTGCTTCCATCCGGCAGCTTCCGTCTGCTGCTGCAGCTCTCTGGCTGTAAAAATCGGGAATCTGCCTGCGCTCTGACACATCAGACTCTCCAGAGTCGGACTATCCGGTCCGGCTGCCGGGAACAGCCATATTGCCACTTTCACTGGATGCTCTGCTACCGCTTTTTTCTGTCTTTCCAGTTCTTTTTCATCTGCCACATGCCCTTTCAGCCATGCCTCATAGGAAACTTCTCTGGACAGAACGGCTTTTCGTCCCGCCCGGCAGATTGTCTTACGCACACCGTTTCGTTTCAGATATGCGATTCCTTTATCCAGTTTTTTCTTCAGATCTGACATCGTAACGCCTGTGCTCCTTTTGTTGATTACTATTCTCTCTCTGCTGCCGGCGGAATTCGGAAGGTACAGTTCCAGGTGGTACGGGAAAGATTCACATTATAATACGGATCTCCTTTTTCCAGTACCTCCTTCCACCTTCCACGAAAATAAGCCACCTCTCGGTCATAGCGTGCCTTTTTCTCCGGTGTATCCTCCAGTCCTCTGGACTTGGATTCATAGTGATACAGTTCTGCCTCCGGCTGAAATACAACCATTTCTCCGGCTTCCTGGACTTTCATACAGAAGTCTACATCATTCAGGGCTACCTGTAGTTTTTCTTCAAATCCGCCTACTTTGCGGAA
Organism: uncultured Marvinbryantia sp.; assembly: GCA_934408725.1. GTDB lineage: Bacteria > Bacillota > Clostridia > Lachnospirales > Lachnospiraceae > Marvinbryantia. The sequence continues at coordinate 63,648 of CAKRVB010000009.1, read as the reverse complement.
TATTTCAGCTGATGCCATCATACAGGCCGCCGTTACCGCACTTAAATTCTGCATGGTACAGGCTCTTCCCATGTATCCACTGATATTGCCAGGCTCTTTCACAAACAGATGTCCTGCAATATTGCTCAGTCCCAGTATCACCCCTGCATGTTGGATGGTATCATCCGGGTAATAGAGCTTTGCCCCTACTACTCCTACTTTTTTCTGCTGACATACAGACAGCATCTCCTGAATCCAGTCCGGTGTGAGGATTTCAGTATCATTATTTAAGAAAATCAGATACTCTCCTTTTGCCTGCTTTGCTGCAAAATTGTTGATGGCAGAATAATTAAATTCCTTCTCCCACTTCAAAAGTTTTACCTTCTCATATCTTTGCAGCATCTTCTCATACCAGGCAAATGTCTGTGGCTGACGGCTGTTATTTTCTACTACCAGCACTTCATAATTGGTATAGGTAGTCTTTTTCTGTATAGATCTGAGGCATTGCTCCAGATCTGCAATATGATCCTGGTTTGGAATAATAATGGATACCCCTGGATTCCCCTGTACCTGCCATTTCACCCGGTAGCGCAGTGGATAATTGGCCCAGGTCACCTGTGCCTGGATCTGTGCTGCTGCATAATAACTTTCCAGCACCCGTTTTCCATCATCCCATTTTCTGCACAGCTCCTGTCTGCCTTTCAGATCTCTCTCCATCTGGCTGCTCTCATGATACAGGATCTCGCTGATGTGGGATACCTGATCTGTTTTCTCTCTGCAGCGCAGGATCAGATCATACAGTGGCTGACTGCCATATCCTTCCCGGATACCTCCCACCTCTTCTGCCAGTTTGTCATGGATCCAGATACTGCTTCCAATATAGTTGCCACTTTGCAAAGTATATGGACTGTCATCCGGCTTAAATTGTGGTTCAAAAATGGTGTGTGTCTCGGGATCTATTTTATCTGAATCTGAATAGATCAGTTTTACGTTCATTTCCCGGTTGATTTTCTGACAGATCTGGTAAAATGCCCCCGGTTCCAGGATATCTCCCGGTTCCATAAACAGCAGCCATTCTCCTTTTCCCTGCTTTCTTCCGGCTTCCATACGGGCTCCCAGATCCGCATCTGCTTCTACTATAATTCCCCGTACTTTTTCATCCTCTTTTTTCAGCTTCTTTTCGCTGACCATCAGCACTTCCCAGTTCGCTACCGTCTGATGACGTATGCTTTCCAGTGTCTCTGCAGCTGCCTTTGTCTGTCCATCTCTTACTGGCAGGATCACACTGATCTTTGGATTCTCTGCAAAAACTGTTTTCTGCTGACTGATCCGCTGCCTTTCGGTAAACTGATGTGCCATTCTCCAGGTATCAAAACGCTGATTTTCCACTCGATAACTGTCAGACTCACCAAACAGTCCCATCTCATGAGGTGCAATATAGGATATGGTATCTTTTGCTCCCCGAAGATCCATCAGCTTTTTTCCGATCCTGCTCTGCTTAATCCGCAGCTTTTCTACAGGTATCGGGAACTGCACCTCACTGCTGCCATCTCTGGCCACCAGTGTAAACTTTCGATTTTTCTGAACCGCTTCTGGTAGTCTGCATTCCAGATGAAATCCTGCTTTACTGTTCTTGCCGCTTAGTTTGAACTGATCTACCACATCCCGGCGGTACAAATATTCTGTCCTGACTGTCTCCAGTTCTCTGCCCTGCTCATCCAGTAAGGTAAAGCTGACCTGTTTATCCGCCTTGCTGACCGCCCATCCGTTCACATGAATTCCAGTCATGGCAATCTCAAAGGTATCTACAAATACTTCAATTCCTTTATTCGCCTGGGCGTTGGCCAGGGCAACTGCCTTTCGGTGCGCCTCTTCCGCCTGGAAATTCACACATCCAGGTGAAATTTCTTCATACATATACCGCAGCGGCACATGCTTTCCGGTAATATAATGCTGGAATGCTGCTTCCATATCCGTATACTGTGCAATCTCCTGTTCTGTCAGACCTGCTCTTTTATACAGCAATTCCTTGTTCAGTGCTTTTCTCTCCACATTTCCATAGAGATAATTCTGAATAATTCGGTAAATGACATAATTCACTGGTATCGGAAAGTCAAAAGACCATTCATAATCCATATGAACCCAGCCCTGCTCACAACAAATAGCATTTCCGGCCACCATATCGATATCTGTGACTGCACCGCATGTCAGTCCATCTGGCAGCAATACCGGTCCAAATACCTGCTCAAACTCTGGTGTCACATAGAATTTCTGGCTGCTGCCTGCCTGACGCACTGCCTGAATGTAACGCATCAGTTCTCTGATGGCATCTTCTGCCTTTCCTTCCAGAAGGAAATGATCCATCTTTTCTTCCAGCGTCTGACCTTTCAGAAAATCGATCTCAATTCTCTCATCTCCCAGATGACAGGTATTCATGGTAATCCCCACATCTTTATAGACCTTCGTCAGCTGTTCCATCCAGATCGGCAGCTGATCTATATGTCTGCGTCCTTCCGGATTACAGGCTGCCTTCCCGGCATGGCGGATACCCTCTTCATCCTTCCAGATATCTGTACGGATGGCAAACGCTCTTGCCCGCTCATTGGAATATTTGGAAAAAATGGTTCGTGCCTGCGGTACCTGTTCTTTTTCTGCCCGGATAACGGCCAGAAAGGAATTCGAAAATACCGGGAACAATCCATCCTTAATAATCTGATCAAATGCCTTCATCTCATCAAAGAAAAGATATCTCTCCTGATCAAAATTACGCAGATTATCCCAAAGTTCTCCTACTTTTGGCAGATGTTCGTCTGAATAAATCGTCATTGGCAGATGGTAATCCGGATATGGATAATAAAACTCTATCTGTTCCAATCCTGCCAAATGTATCACCTGTTCCATCTCCGGACGGGAAAATGTCTTCTTTCCGGCATTTTCCGCATATCCTTCTATGCCACGGAAGTATTCCTGAGAATAGGGTTCTCTGCACCCGGCAAAATATCGCAGACCCAGACGGTTATCCGACGCCAGCACAATTCTTCCACCCGGTGCCAGGTACTCTTTTACACTTTTCAGCAGTTCCGCCCATGGATTTGCTCCATCGATCCAGCTTGCTGCTTCCCCCCATGCATCCATCAAAAAAATCCAGTCATATGTTTTTTTCAGATGTGGAGATACTTCCATCCAGTTTCCCTGGCAGATCTCAATTTCTTCCCTGTTTCGATTGCGCTGTGCATTGATCTTATTTTTTATCGGAGAGGGTTCCACACAGGTTACAAAGCCTGATTTTTCCACCAGAACTGATGTAAGCGCTCCATAACCAGAGCCAATCTCCAGAACTTTTTCTCCCTGTGAAACAGGAAGCCACTCTACCGCATTTCCTCTTATATGGGACAGGGAAAACAAAATAGCCCAGTTTTTCTCCTGGGCAATTTTGGCATTGTATTCATTTTCCTGACAGTTGGAAACAATCTCTTCTATTTTTCTTTCTTCTTCGGTTACCTGCTCAGACATCTGCAGGCCATAAGTCGCATCTATGACTACCTTACCAATCTTACTTCTCATTCTTTATTCTCCGCTGTCCTGTACTGTTATCTCTGAATCCATATCATAAAATCCAACGGTATTTTTATCGGATACCACAGAAATACTGCACACATCGTATAGCCTGTGGTACACGTTGAATTCTCCATTCTCGTATCCGGTACAGCTGATAGACAAAAGGTACTCGCCGCCCTGCAGGTTCATGGTCTGGGTAAAGCTGACAATCTGGCTGTCTCCCTTTTTCTTCGGTTCGATCGTTACCCTTTCATACATGGTATTCGTACCGGTGATCTCAGTTCCTTTCAGATCCTTGATCGTGAACGTATAAATCGGTGCATTTACATCCTCATGGAAAACTACTTTATATTTAATGGTAAATGGTGTCATTTTTTCAATAGTATTTCCCGCCAGTCCATTTTCATCTTCTATGGTAAAATCCACGATTTCTGCTTCCTGCCCTCCATATTCCAATACATTGGGATTTCGGCTGAACGGACGCTCGAATACACCTTTTTTTTCTGTTCCTGCCACTTTATTCTTTTCGCCATCCATCTGCACCAGTACTTTCTTGTACAGATTGATCATCTCTTTGGGATTGCCACTGTCCAGAATCACGCCCTTGTTCAATAGTATGACACGGTCGCAGTAACGACTGATACTGCCCAGATCATGACTGACAAACACAATGGTTTTTCCCATCTTCTTGAATTCTTCAAACTTCCGGTAACATTTGGACTGAAAAAATACATCTCCTACGGAAAGTGCCTCATCAACAATCAGGATCTCCGGGTCAATGTTAATGGCTACTGCAAAGGCCAGGCGGACAAACATTCCGCTGGAATAGGTCTTCACCGGCTGATGCACAAACTCTCCGATATCAGCAAAAGAAAGGATATCATCCAGTTTCTGGTCAATTTCCTCTCTGGAAAATCCAATCATAGTTCCATTCAGATAGATATTTTCCAGACCGGTATATTCCATATTGAATCCCGCTCCCAGCTCCAGCAGTGCGGAAATTCTTCCATCTACCTTTACCTCGCCTTCCGTAGGATTCACCACTCCGGTGATGATCTTCAGTACCGTAGACTTTCCGGATCCATTGGTTCCAATAATTCCTACACATTCTCCCTTTTGAATCTGGAAGTTCACATCATGCAGTGCATAGTGTTCTTTTACATTCACCTTTCTTCCCAGTGCTTCTTTCAGCCGGTCAGATGGCTTTTCATATAATTTATATCGTTTGCTCAGGTGTTCCACCGAAATGGCCACATCACTCATATCTTTTCTACCTCTTACAGCACATCTGCAAAATGTACTTTTAACTTCTGAAATAATCTTGTCCCGAACACGAACAGAATGACTGTCACTGCCCAGAAATACAGGGTCATTCCCGGATGCTCCCAGAACCACTGTTTGTCAATCAGTGCATTCCGATACCCGGAAACAATATAATACATCGGATTCAGCTTCAGGATTCTGGCAGCCAGAGCTGATTCCGAAATTCCCATATCTGTAAAATCCCACATAATCGGTGTCATCCAGATACCAATCTGCAGCAGAATCGTAATCAGATGTGTCAGGTCACGGAAAAATACCACTACTGCACTGGTAATATATGCCATAGACAGTACCAGTGCAAATGCACAAAAACTGTAATATAGCAACTGAAGTACATACAGATCCGGGAAATAACCATAGCAGCAAAACAGCACCAGCGTAAATACTACAAAGAAAATGTGCACAAACAAAGACGCAATTACTTTGATGAGCGGCAGAATACTGATCTTAAATACTACTTTTTTGACCAGATAACTATATTCTATCAACGCATTGGTACTCTGTACCAGAGCTTCCTGAAAGAAAAACCACGGCACCAGGCCACAGACCAGCCATAATACAAATGGAACCGCCTTTGGTGCTCCCTGTCGTACCACGCCAAATACAAACCAGTATACCATCACTGTCACTACCGGCTGTACAAAAGCCCAGATGATACCCAGATAAGATCCTGCATATTTGGTACGGAAATCATTTTTCGCCAGCGTCCAGATCAGTTTTCTGTTCTGATAAAACTCTGACGGTATTGTCATTAACTGCTTCATAGATTCACCCCTGGATTATCTTCAGGTATCGGCTTAACGCATCCTGCCAGGTCGGTAATGGGGTAAATCCTTTCTTTACCAACTTGCTCCTATCCAATCTGCTGTTGAATGGGCGCACTGCCTTGGACATGCCATATTCTTCTGTCGTTACCGGAATCACCTTTGTGTCATATCCTGCCTGACGATAAATCTCACAGGTAAAATCATACCAGGAGATATAACCGCCCTCATTGGTAACATGATAATAACCATATTTGTCGGTCTCAACCATATCGATCAAAAGTCTTGCCAGATCATAAGTATAGGTAGGTGTACCAATCTGGTCTTTTACAACACGAACCGTATCATGGGTTTTGCCTACGTTCAGCATCGTTTTGATAAAGTTCTTACCGTTAACCCCAAATACCCAGGCAATACGGACGATAAAATATTTTTCCAGATTGCGGCTGACTGCCAGCTCGCCTTCCAGCTTGGTCTGCCCATATACATTCATTGGTTTATAGTCTTTGCAGTCCGGATCCCATGGTGTCTCTCCCTGACCATCAAAAACATAGTCCGTACTGGTATAGACCATCTTGCAGTCCAGCTTTTTGCAGACCAGCGCAATATTCTCTGTTCCCCCTGCATTGACCGCACGTACCTTTTCTACCTTGTCATCGTCTTCAGCCATATCCACTGCAGTCCATGCGGCACAATGAATCACCACATCCGGGCGAATCTGTTCCAGTGTCTGTTCTACAGCGTTTTTATTTGTAATATCCAGCGATACATATGGCATTTTTGTCACTGCACTGCCATCCTGAATCCCGGTATATTCCGGAGCTATGTCACTTCCGATTCCTTCATATCCTCTTTTTGCCAGTTCATTCATGACATCGTGTCCCAGCTGACCTGCAACACCTGTTACAAATATCTTCATTGTTTTCTCCCATCTTTCCTGTACGGAATCTTTTTTATTTATCTGTTTCCCTGCTCTTTTACCTGACTGTCAATCTTTCTGGAAATCAGGTAACGAGGTCTTCCTTTTACTTCTTCATAGATCTTGGAAATATAATAGCCAATAATTCCAAGACTGATCATCAAAATGCTTCCTATCAGCAACAGCAGCAGAATCACTGTTGTAAATCCTTCTACGGCATTACCGGTAAAATAATGAACCAGTGTCTGAATTCCCAGCACAACTGCCAGCAGGAACATAAACACTCCTGCTCCGGTTACAAACTGCATTGGTGCCGAGGAAAAGGATACAATATTCGTAATGGCATAGCGAATCAGTGATTTGGTAGACCACTTGGATACTCCTTCTTCTCTTTCCCGCACATCGAATTCCACAGATGTGGTTTTATATCCAATCCACGCAGACAGGGCACGGAAAAAAGCATTCCGTTCCGGCATCTCTAAAAGCGCATCCACTGCCTTCCGATCCAACAGCTTGAAATCAGACGCTCTGGACATGTCGATGCCTACTGCCTTGGATATGATCTTATAAAACATTCCCGCACTTGCCTTGTGAGCCAGACTTTCTTTTCCACGGCTGTGTTTGACACCTTCTACTACTTCATACCCCTGTTCCCAGAGACGATACATCTCCACTACCGTTTCCGGCGGATGCTGCAGATCACAGTCCATTACCACGCAGCAATCTCCTCCTGCACTGGCCAAACCAGCCATCATAGCAGATTCTTTTCCAAAGTTTCTGGAAAAATGTACTCCTGCCACATGATTATCTTTTTCTGCTGCTTTTTCAATCTCAGACCATGTCTGATCCTTCGATCCGTCATCTACAAATACGATCTCATATGGAATGTCCTGTTCACTTAAGATCCGGCCTAAGGTGTCCCGTGCTTTTTCAATCATCTTCTCTTCGTTGTATGCCGGAAGTATCACGGACAATCGTTTCATTTCGCTGCTGCCTCCTTTTTGGCGCTTTTCTGCTCTCCCATGACCATATCCAGGATTCTCTCTGTTGCATGACCATCACAGGAACGCATAAACTTATATTTAAAATCAATGACCTGTTGTTTGTCAAATCTGGTATCCAGATGCAGGATATAATCCAGCATTTCTTCATTCTCTGTACAGATCGGTCCTGGAGTCATCTCTTCGTAATTATAATAGAACCCTCTCCAGTCATCGTATTCCGCCTTGTCATAGGCAAAGAAGATCATCGGTTTTTCAAACAGCGAATATTCAAATACCAGTGAAGAATAGTCAGAAATACAGATATCTGCCACACAAAGCAAATCATCAATCGCCATGGTTTCTGTCACATCCATGGCAAATCCTCTGCATTCCTTCGGAACTTCCGGACGAACTCTTACTAACGGATGCTGCTTGATCAACAGCACATATTCTTCTCCCAGTGCTTTCTGGAACATCGGAATGTCCAGCTTATCCGGCGCTTCACCATGGGCAACTCTTCCCCGGAATGTCGGTGCATAGAGAATCACTTTCTTTCCTTTGCTCTGCGGCATCTGCTGATGTAGCTTCTCGTAAGCTTTTGCAATGAAGTCTGAGTCAAAAAATACATCTGTCCGGCTGATTCCGGTGGCTTTTAACACTTCTGGACGATCTGACAGATTCATAGCTTCTTCGTAAGCCCATGCCACTTCCGGACTGCTTAAGGTCACATAAGTATAATTCTTATAAAATGGGTATTTCAACTGCTGTTCTCGATTTAACCCAAAAATCAGATCTGCTGTACTGAATCCAAACTTTTTAAATGCTCCGCATCCATGCCAGGTCTGTGTCACAATTGTCTCCGGGCGCATTGGTACGCAGCTGAGCACATTGGATGCTTCATCAGCAAATATATATTTTGCTGTTGCAATATCTTTTACAAATTCCACACAGTTCTTATCGTACTGTTTTCTGCTGGCAAAGGACAGTCTCAGGAAATGGGTATGCACCTCATACCCGCCCATCTCGGTAATGGTCTTGTGAAGTGTCTGAAGACTGTTAGTCAGTTCCGCCAGCCTCACTTCAAAAAAAACGACTTTCTTTTCATCCACTGGCTGACTGGCATACTTGCGGTAGATACGTGGCAGTTTCATCTTCAAGGTATAATATCGATGTGACTTTCCTGCCAGTGAACGCATCTGCTTTACCGGCGGCTTTGTTTTAACAAAATGCCAGACAGGCAAAAGCGGTGTATTTCTCAATGTTTCTTTTATATTTCCCATAATTGCTACTCCTTGTTGTCTGACCCTGTCAGCCGTTCCAGATCATGACAGTTTTTCCGATCAGCTTATGAATATCCGTCTCAAAAGCCTCGGTCATATCTTTGATAGATGCTACTTCAAATGTAGTTCCCACAATATTCTCCAGGTATTCCGGAATATCTGGGTTTTCTTTATATAATTCCATCAACCCTTCAAAGTCTGCACGGCCGCTTCTGCTGCTCCCAAAAATATGAAGTCCCTTTTCCAACACCATTCTGGTATTGATCGCGGCAGGATCTTCACTGACTCCAAGAATACTGATGGTACCCTCCGGCTGAATATAATCGATAATCTGGTTGATAGCTATGGCAGATCCATTGCCTCCCACACACTCAAATGCATGATCCAGCATCAGATTTTCAGGAATTTCCGATACCAGATAAGTCTCATCCGCAAAGGAAAAATCACTGAGCTTGTTCGCATTTACTCCAAAAATATAGATTTTACTGTTCGGCAGCATCTTCTTTAACAAAAGAGATGTGATATAGCCCAGATTGCCGTCTCCCCATACGCCGATCGTATGTCTGCGCTGATGAGAAAACTTCTGAAACCTGCTGATTGCATGATAGCTGACCGATACAATCTCTGTAAATGCAGCTACAATTTTATCAATTCCTTCCGGCAGGCGCACCAGACGATCTGGCAGCAGAGATACATATTCCTGCATAAAACCATCTTTACTGCTTCCGCAAAACTTTGTACTGCGCAGATAGTTTTCTTCAATAATATCATCTTTTTCCACTGGATGATTCGGAATCATCACTACTTCTTCCCCAACCTGATATGTTCCGGTGGGATCATACACCACTTTTCCGATCCCCTCGTGAATCAGTGCCATTGGAAGCTTGGAACGTAAGACTGCCTCCGGCCGGTTTCCCTGATAATATCTTTGATCCGCATGGCAGATGGATAAATGAGTGGGACGCACCAGTACATGTCTGTCATCCAGCGGAATATCCTTGAAAACTGTCTCGAACTGCCGCGGCGCTTTTAACTGGTAAACGGTATTCAGCATGTCTTCTCTCCTCCCAGAATAGCTTCTGCCACACGCAGATCATGTGGATAGGTAATCTTGATATTGGACACTTCTCCCTGTACCAGATGCACTTTTTCCCCTTTCAGCACCAGGATCTTGCAGGCATCTGTCAAAATCTTCTTTTCTTCTGGTGTCAGTGCTTCAAAGACCTGTCGCAGTTTCCATGCTTTAAAGCTCTGTGGAGTCTGTCCCTGATACATCTGGGAACGATCCGGGATATCACTGATGATCTCGTGATCGGCACTGGCTACAATGGTATCTGTTGCCGGGATCACCGTATCGCAGGCTCCCATCTCTCTGGCATAATGAATATTTTCCTCCAGAATGCGGTGTGTCACAAATGGACGCACGGAATCATGCGTAACAATCACGGTCTCCTCGTCCAGACCATATTGCTTCTCAATATGACTGATCGCATTCATAATTGTGTCATTTCTGGTTGCCCCACCTTCAATCACATCAATCTTATCTTTTTCCCTGATATATTTTCGAATCACATCTTTTGTATAATTCAGCCATGCCTTTGGAGAGAGCACAATAATTCTTTCAAACTGTGGCTGTACCACAAATTTCTCAATCGTGTGAATAATAATCGGCTTTTTGCCTACCTCCATAAACTGTTTTGGTTTTTCTACATTACCCATACGGCTTCCGATTCCGCCGGCCAGTACCACACCAAATACATTTGTCTTTTCCATGTCTAATGCCTCCGTTCTGTTACCAGCTCAATCAGCCGGTCTGTCGCATGCCCGTCACAGGCACTCATAAATCGTTTCCGGAATGCCCGGATCTCCTCCGGATCAAACCCATTTTCTGTTTTTTTAATATAGGCAATCACTTCCTCCGTGGTCCGTACCACCGGACCTGGAGTCAGTTCTTCATAATCATAATAAAATCCCCGCCAGTCTCCATAATTTTCCAGATCATAGGCGAAAAAGATCAAAGGCCGCTCAAACAGCGAATATTCAAATATCAGAGAAGAATAATCTGAAATGCAGAGATCACAGCTGCAAAGCAGTGCCTCAATCTCCAGGCTCTCTGTCACATCAAAGGCAAAGTTCTTCGCTTCTTCCGGTATCTGGGGCCGGTTCTTTACCACCGGATGATGCTTGATCAGAAGAATATATTCTTCACCAAGCTCCCTGGCCATTGCTGCCACGTCCAGTGCATCCGGAGCCTCTGCCTTACTTACATTTCCCCTGAAGGTAGGAGCATACAAAAGTACTTTTTTATCAGCTGCCTGCGGCACTTCATCCCGTACCTTCTGTCTGGCCTGTTCCAGAAATTCCTGACAAAAAAACACATCTGTCCGGCTGATCCCGATCGGCTGTATCTGTCCGGAATTCTTCTTCAGACACATAGCCTCTTCATAGGCCCATGCCACCTCCGGACTGGATACGGTCACATAATCCAGATTCTTATAATAGGGATATTTTTCATATTCTTTTCTGCTTCCACCAAAAATCAGATCCGCAGTGCTCATACCAAACTTCTTAAATGCTCCGCATCCATGCCAGAGCTGCGTAATCACAGTCTCCCATCTTGGATGGATACAGCTTACTACTCTGCTGGCATCGCATAAAAATACATACTCTGCATCCGCCATATCTTCCAGGCACTTCATAGCCAGACGAATAAAGGTGCCTTTGTCTACAAATGACTCCCGCAGACAATGAATGTGAAGCTCCCATCCTTCCTCTTTCTCCAGACGGTCATACAGTACCTGCAGACTGTCTGATAAAGAAGGCAGCTGAGATTCCAGAAATATGGCTTTTTTCTCTTTTAACGGCTTTTTACAGTTTCTTTTATATTGCCAGGGAAACAGTATCTTCAACGTCACATAGCGGTATATCTCTCTGATCCACCTGCTCATTTTCCACACACCTCGGCAATCCTCTTTCTAATCTCTTCACAGGCATGGCCAGTCTCTGTATTGCCCATCATCCTGTGGTGCTCTTCGATTTTCTTTCGATTATCCTGTTCGTCATATTCCTCTATCAGATGCCACAATTCTTCCTGCGTACCTGCAATCGGAAACGGCCACTGATGAATATCCACATAGAATCCGGTCTTTTCCAGATACTCTTCCAGATCTGGTGCATAAAGGAAACACGGACGATACAAAAATGAATAGTCCCAGATATTCGAAGAATAGTCGGTTATCATCATATCTGCTGCTGCCAGCAGCTGCTGCATATCCGGATATTCCGATGCCGGAAGGATGCGTTTACCGTTCACACGCAATTTCATATCTGCATCCTGATAACGATGGGCCCGATACAGAAATACCCATTTTTCCCCATTCTGTTCCAGATTTTCCAGAAGACTATCTGCATCCAGTACCACCTCTGTGCTGCCATGACGGTAAGTCGGTGCATACAACAAAATTTTCGTATCTTCGTCCAATTGATAATACCTGCGTACTGACTCCTCTGCCGCTTTTAGTTCCTGTCTTACCAGAAAATCATTTCGTGGCATCCCTGCTTCCATTACCTCTCCCGCATAACAGAAAGAACCACGAATCAGTTCTTTCGTGGCGACTTTACAGGTAGATATGAATAAGTCTATATTTTCTGCACAGAACTTTGCCCGGTGTCTGGTAGCCCAGTTAGCCCCCGGCTTACTGTTCTCGATCCTCTTATAGGCTCCGCCACCATGCCAGGTATTGATGAAATACTGATGACGGCGAAACGGGAACCAGGGCGCATAGGACCCGTTGGATACAATCACTTTTGCTGTCAAAAGCCACCCAAACGACTCCCAGGTAAAGTGCTTTATCAACCGTATGCCTTTTTTTTCCAGAAAACGGTACTTATCCGGATCACTGACTGCCCAGATGATCTCATACTTTCCAGGATCCTGCTCCATCAGATATTCACAGAGGTACATTGGATTCCCTGAATATTCATACGAGGTTCCCCCTGTCAACCCAGTGAATACAATGCGGTTTTCTTTTATTTTCTTTAATTGAAATGGTAGCAGCACTACTTTCATAAACTCTGAAAACAGTGCTTTGCCATATGTGTTCATGTACGCCCTCCTAACGAGCCCGCAGATACTTCCATACTCCGTGTACTGCATAGCAGCAGAAATACCAGGAAGACCGTATTCTTCCAAAGCCGCTGTAGCGATAAGCACGATAAGTCATACCCGCTGATTTCAGTTTATTTCCTGACTTCCCGCTGGAACTCAACCTATATTTTAGCAGAGGTTCATTCAGACCGCAAGCCCTTTGGTATTTTCTGAGAATGCGCAGCCAAAGGATATAGTCTTCATGGCTGTCTTCATGCTCCATAGGATACTGCTGAATCACTTCTCTGCGGATCAGCACAGAAGAACAGTTGATGCTGTTATGATGCAGCAGCTGACGATAGGTAATTGTCTCCTTTACCGGAATCACCCGGCCGGTCAGCTTTCCATCTGGTGTCATCAGTTCTCTTGCTGTACAACAAAGCACCGTCTGAGTCTCTTCAATAAGGTGGATCTGCTTTACCAGCTTATTATCTTCCCACCAGTCATCTGCATCCAGGAAGGCCACATAGGTTCCCCTTGCCATGGCTACTCCCCGGTTACGGCTCTGTGCCGCTCCCATATTTTTTTCATTTTTCACATAAAAAATCACAGGATTATCCGCATAGGACTCCATAACCTGATCCAGGCCCTCTCCGGAACAGTCATTGATAATAATCAGTTCCAGTGCTACCTGCTGCTTTAGTACAGATTCAATTGCCTTTGCAATCGTCGCCTCGCAGTGATATGCCGGCATAATAACCGATACAATTGGCTCAGTCATATAAAATCCTCCGTCACCCTGTGACTTTCTTTACTCTTCTTTGCTTTTCTTTTTCTCTTCTGCTGCCATATCTTCTTTCGTGGCCGCTGTCACCTGCCAGCTTTCCACCCCTTCTGTGCTCTCTTTCTGGAAAAGAATCTTAAAGGTCAGCATCAGCAGCTTAATATCCTGTACAAAACTATATGTCTCGATATATGTCAGATCCAGTTTCAGTTTATCATATGGTGTCGTATTATATTTGCCATATACCTGTGCATAACCGGTCAGTCCCGCTTTGACCTTCAGCCGGTAATTGAACTCCGGGATTTCTTCCAGATACTGTCTGGCAATCTCCGGCCGTTCCGGTCTTGGTCCAACCAGCGACATATCTCCTTTGAGAATGTTGAAGATCTGTGGCAGCTCATCAAAATGAATCTGGCGTAATACTCTTCCTATCGGCGTAATCCGGTCATCATCTTTCATTGCCAGGCGGGCTCCCTTCTTCTCTGACTGCACTTTCATGCTTCGAAACTTCAGAATCTGAAATACTCTTCCGTCTTTGGTCAGACGATCCTGCTTATAAAATACCGGTCCTCCGTCATATGCCTTAATCAGTATGGCAATCACCAGCATAAACGGTAATGCAATTATCAGCCCAATCAATGAAAATACAATATCCATGGCGCGTTTGGCAAATTCCTGTTCCGCTGTCAATCCCCTGTTCCGCGACAACATCAGTGTGGTGTCAAACAGATGGATACTGTCTGCGTTTCGCAGTAAAATATCTGAGATCTTAGGAATGCTGTAGCATCTGATATTCTGTTCAAAACAGTATTTCAGGAAAACATTCCTCTCATGAGCTGGAATATCTCCAAGAATTACAGATGGATACTCATCAATCTTCTCTTTGATCTTTTCTTCGCCCAGAGACAAATGTACCATCTCACAAATGTTGTATTTGTCTTCTCTGGAAGAAATCTTGTGAATCAGATCTTTCGGGTTATGCGTTCCATATACCAGCAGCATCTTCCGCGGCGGATATATTTTTTCATATATCATACGCATAAACACAACCCATAAGATCACAATAATAAGATCAATGAGAGTCATATACAACAATGGCAGAATATTGGTTGTAAACTTCCACCGTCCGATCAGGCACAACTGCAGATATGTGATCATATTCACACACAATACAGACAAAATCTGAGAATACAGCACCTCAAATACGCGAAGATATCCCACTTTGAATCCACCATAGATACGATAAAACAGATAGATCATCAATGCATACTGAGCAATTACCACAAAGTTACCTTTTTTCCAGAATGTTTTTCCGATAATTGCTTCATCTGCATAATGATAGTACCATACATAAGCAAAGATTGCTGTCTCCAGCGCTACAATCAGTGCCGAAGACAGAAACATTATCATACGCTTGTATTGTTCTCTTTTTTTCATGCTCCCTACCTTCTGTAAAACATTTTCATCACATTTTACAACATTTTTCTGCAAAATACAATCATAAGCTGCTACGGGGTCCAGTCCATATCTTTGAATACGATATAACTGCCCACTCTTCCAATCACTTCAAAGTGATATTCCGCCATACCTTCTACTCTTCCCGCTCCATCTGGAAGAACAATATAATTGCATCTCACTGCACGACATTTCTCACACAAAGTTTGATAATCGGTAATCTCATTTTTCAGGGCATTTACAATATAGCTTCCACCCTTTTTGGCCATCCAGTAATTTCCCTTCCGTCCATATACCTGGCGGATGGATGCGTCATGCACACGGATATAAGGCACCATATCTTCCGGTGCTGCCAGCATTGCCCATTCATCTTCACTTTCTCTGCCGGCATTTACAATATCGCAAATCGCAATCGGCGAAGTCGGAATCTTTTCCCAGTTGGCTCTTGTCTCGTAGGGACTGTTCTCCATATAGATGAACTGTCCAAGCACAACCATAGTACCGGCAAATACACCTATGGAGACTGTCCTCTGCCATTTTTTCTCCATCCGGCTCCACAGCTTCACCATAGCGTAGGCAATGATCACAGGCAATGGCATCATCCACAGCATTCTCCAGTATACCAGTTCACCAATCGCCCTTGTAATCAGCCAGGAAGTAAGTGGGCAAAAATACACAGCCGTAAAAATCAAACTGTATCCTATAAATAACCGTCTGTGACAAACTTCCTCTTTTCTTAGCAGAATATAGATCAGTGCCAGAAACATGATGATAAAATGCAGCCCCTCATCATTGAACTGCCGCAGCCAGTCTACAGACATGTGCAATTGGCTTATAATCAAATTTATCATTTTTCTATTCCTTTTTTCTTATCCTAATATATTTCTAAGTGCAATGTATAATATGCCATATAAGGCACACGGCAGACAGCCTGCTGCCATTTTCCAGAAATAGTGTCCATTTTTCTGAAACAGTCCAAACAGTAACGAAAAAATGCCCAGCAGTACCACTGGCAATGCAATTCCCATCGAGGACACCAGACAACAGCTAAACATTGCAGTCAGCAAAATCACAACATTCCCTTTTTCTTCTGGTCTGCGTGCCATTCGATAACAATGGTAAAATAAAAATGGAATCAATACTGAGGCCAGCACCGCTTTTCCCTGCCAGATCCGCACCAGCAGCACAGATCCCTGATTACGAATACAATAATAGGATGTGACATGAATGATCGAAAGAAACAGGATAAATAATCCTGTCATTTTTTCCGTACTGTCTGTGCTGTGATCCGTCCTGTTCTCTTTTGCAAATAATAATTTTCCCATAGACCAGTATACCAGATAAGCCAAAATGACCAGCACCGGTGCCAGAATCGTATGATCCAGTGTAGACGGATGTACCCCAATCCATCTACTCAGTGCTGCCTGAAGCATGGAAAACGGTGACAGACAGTACCTTAAATTAAAACCAGTTACTGCCCTTCCTGTGTATGGGGAATAGCGATACATACTATCCGTCTGAAGCGCAGTCGTTGCCACCCCCACATAATAAGCATCGTCCAGATTGGTCACCATGTACTGTATATAATAATACGCCTGCACAAGAACTGCTGCTGCCGCTGCGTATACTGTCCAGGAATGTCGAAATGCTCCTTCGATCAACTCCTTCAACATCTTCCAGATCCTCTTTCGTGTCCGAAGAAGTCCCATTACTGCCAGCAGCGCCAAAACTGCTGCCAGTGTCTGACTGAATACATGAAACGGTACCTCAGTCAAAATCATCGGAACTACCAGTATCTGACATACTGTAAACATTACAAAATATCCAGTTGTCATACATTCTGCTATATTATCCTCTTTTCTTTTTGCAAAGGAAAGCAGCAGTGTTCCCATCAGAAATGGGATCACACCTAACCAGATTACACTTCCTGCTATTATTTTTCCCATATTCCTATATCCTCTTACTTCTATTTTTTATTCTGTCATTACAATTCTTTTCTATTCTATCGTAAGGCCTCTTATTTCGCAAGTATCTCCCTGATTTTTCCTTTTTCAGCTTGTGGAATTTTATTCCCAATGCTATACTGAAATTAAAAGAAACCTAAAATTTTTATTTCAAAAAGGAGAGGAATATGATTCAAAAAAAGAAGTATACACTAATGTCTGTTCTTCTGTTTTTCTGCCTCTTTTTCTCACTTTCCGGTCTGGTCAGTGCAGAATGGCGAACAGAAGATGGTGCCACTGCGTATTATCGTAATGGGCAGAAGGTAACCGGCCTGAAAACGATCAGTAAAAAAAGATATCTCTTTGATTCCACCGGCAGGCTGATTACCAATCAGGTAACCAGATATAACAACAAGCTTTATGTCAGCCGTGCAGATGGAAGTCTTATTACCGGCTGGACAAAGTACAAAAAGAAAAATTATTATGCAGCTTCTTCTGGTGCGCTGAAGACTGGTTTATGCAAACGCAGCGGCAATTATTACTATTTTGATCCGGCTAATGGCGCTATGATTAAGAAAAACTGGGTAACCATCGGCAAGAGCACTTACTATTTTGCTTCTAATGGTAAAGCAGTGCGCAGTAAAATTGCTACCATCAACAAGAACAAATATTACTTTAATTCCAAAGGTGTTGTGCAGAAAGGCCTTCAGCGCATTGGCAAATATTACTATGTATTTGGTGCTTCCACAGGAAAAATGCTGTATGGTTCCGTTAAATATGGAAAATTTTATTATTATCTGAATAAGAAAACAGGCCGTGCCATTACGAATGCATGGAAAACCATGAACGGTACCCGCTATCATTATAATAGTATGGGCCGCCGTCAGACCGGATGGCTGGTACTTGGTTCCAAAAAATACTATCTGGATCCAGCCAGACAGGGTGCCATGACCGTCGGCACCAAAAAGATCAATGGCAAAACCTATACCTTTGGCAAAAGCGGCTATGTAACCTACAATTCTTCTGGAAATATTGTCATTCAGGTTAACCGTAAGAAATGTGTAGTAACGATATATGATAACGGAGTTCCAATCAAAGCCATGGCCTGCAGCGTAGGACGCAGCGGACATGAAACACCGGTAGGTACCTTTACTATCAAAGATCACCTGACATGGGCTATGCTGGATGGTCCATCTATTGGACAGTACAGCAGTCATTTTCTTCCGGAATACCTGTTCCACTCCGTTCCAATGCACGTTACCAACCGGAATCCTTACAAAGTGGAAGCGAACGACTATAACAACCTTGGCAAACCAGCTTCTGCCGGATGCATCCGTCTGTGCATTGCCGATGCGAAATGGATTTATTACAATGTTCCGATCGGCTCTACTGTTGTAATCAGTGACAATGCTCCTACTCCTCTTGGCAAACCAACCGTTGCAAAAATGCCAAAGAGATCTGTTGGCGCAGACCCAACTGATGACTTTAAAAATCCAGCCGGATATGATGTGGCACTCAAAAATTAGATCCTATTTATTCCATACGAAAAAAGAGTTGGAAAGAAGATTCATTTCTTCTTTCCAACTCTTTTTCTTCTGCCCGTCTTATTTGATCTACTACTCGCCCAGCCCTTCTTCTATCAGTCTCCCAATATTCTCCAATGCCTCTTCTTCGTCTTCGCCTTCACACGTCAGTGTAATCGCATCTTCATGTTTAACACAGGCACTCAGGACATTCAGAACACTTTTCGCATTCGTGGTCGTATTTCCAAATGTCAGCGTTACAGAGGACTTATATTTAATTGCTTCTGTACAAAGTGCTGCTGATGGTTTCAGATGTAATCCCGCCTGGTTCCTGATTGTAAAAGTTCTGCTTACCATTTCTATCCCTCCGTATTCGCTTCTACCTCTGCTTCATTATCCTGTTCCTCTATATTAACTACAATAGAAACATCATTTACCAGCTCATATCCCTCTGGCAGAGTCACCTGTACCGGAAGTGTATAACTTCCGTTTATCTCACAGTTCTTCAGATCGATCTCTGCGGAAATATCCGACAAAGTCAGGGTAATCGCTTCCTCACTGTCCTCATTTGTCGTCTTTACACTGATATCAACTGCATCTGCCGGTGAGAATATCAGTTTCTTGTCTGACGGTATATTATGCATGATAATATCAGATATTGGCATCTGGAATGTCTTGCTTCCTACTTCATCAATACCTACATGTACCGTGATAGCAGAGGAAATATCACTTTCCAGTCGAATGTCGGCATACTGATTTAACGTATCATTCAAATCCACTGTGAAATCCTGCGTTTCTGTCATACCTTCTATATTAACAGGATCCTTCAGCTGTATGACACCTCCCAGTTCCTCTATCGCATTTTCTTCCGCTACCAGATTAATCGTCTGTGGAGCCAGTGTTACAGAAGACACTTTATATCCAGGAGCAACTTCGCCTGTCACATCCACTTTCAACGGAATATCATTGTATACCTTCCAGATTTCTGTCCGAACTTCCGCCGAATTGTTCTGAAGGCTTACTCCATCACTGTTTTTCAGTTCCAGATTGCTCATCTGTCCGTCTGTCAGTGTTGCTCCGTTTTTGTCTTCAATTCGAATCGGATAAAAATCTGTAGATCCCATACTCATATTCGTAACATCCACGGAAATCGTAACTTTTCCGATGATATTAATCAGTGATTCCGGTCCGGCAATTCTGATCGTATCCCCGGTCACAATGGTCGTTTTTCCAACTTCATATCCTTTATCTGTTTTTCCGGTAGTGACCACTGCCACTCCAAAGTTCTGTTCCACCTTATCTTCCATACTGATCTTCAGTGAAGAAGGAATCATCCTGATATCTTCCTGGCGGATTCTGCCATCCTCACAGCTAATCTCCAGAGGAATGGTCCCCAGTGCCTCATTATAGTTCTCCATATCTGCTTTTACAGTGAAACTGCCCGCCGTCAATGACGATCGTACACTCTTTCTCGCTGTCACATATACATTGATCTTATCCACACCATCCACCACTGTAAATGTCTTGTTGGCATTCGTAATGGTGTCCTGATTCTTAATGGTAATCGGCACATTCTTGTATACCTGAATGCTTTCCGGATCGTTAGTATTGGTTACTACCACCCAGATCAGGCAGGACACCAGAAGAGAAACAATCTTCAGCCCCAGATTATTTGTCCATTTATGCTTCATCTGATTCTTTTCCCTTCTTTCTTAAGATTCCCACACCTGGTATTCCTTTTTTAGTAACCGGCACCTTATTCTGCAATGCAACCAGACAGGCACGCAATTCCTCCTCCTGCACATTATGACGCAGCCGCCCTCTCTGAGCGATGGAAATCTTTCCGGTCTCTTCTGATACAATAATCGTAACCGAGTCCGTCACCTCACTGATTCCCACACCTGCTCTGTGCCTGGTTCCAAGTGCTTTGCTCAAAGACAGATTTTCCGATAACGGAAGATAACAGGTTGCTGATCGGATCTTATCCCCTTTGATGATTACAGCTCCGTCATGGAGTGGTGTATTATGCTCGAAAATATTAATCAGAAGCTGGCTGCTCACCAGCGCATCCAGGTCAATTCCTGTCCGCTCATATTCCTCCAGTGTCTCATTCTGTTCCAGCACAATCAATGCTCCGGTCTTCACCTTTGCCATCTCTACAGTAGCCCGGACCAATTCATTTACTGTCTTATCACTGCACCTCTGCTCCACATCTTTTTCATTTCCGCCACCGAAAATGTTGACAAGGAACATTTTTTCACCCAGAATCTCCAATGCCTTTCGAAGTTCTGGCTGAAAAATAATGATCGCCGCAATAATTGCGATATTCAATCCCTTATTGATAATAAAGATCAGGGTGTCCATATGGAACAGATAGACAAGTGCAACAAAAAAGCCCAAGAAAATGATTCCTTTCAGCAAAGTCCATGCCCTGGTATTCTTGATCCATACCAGAATCGTATATACCAAAAAGGACAACAGAATAATTTCTATGATATCTATGATCCCGACCGGCATCCGAAATATATATAATCCTGGGATATATTGGATAAACCACATCCTAATTGTCTGCATCCCTTATCTCCTTTCCGATCTTCTGCTTCTTTTTTTGCGATGAACCTTTCTTTTCGGAATCGCTTTTACATAATAGAAATATTCATCATCTTCAAATCGCACATTTTCTGTTCTTCTATAATCCAGACTGAACAGAAAAGCCTGCGCTGCTGCCGCTGTCAGAAGTGCTGCGATCGCATCCAGTATCATAGTTACAATCTGTACCGGAACACCAAAGAATGCACCGCCTGCTATACGCAGTGCCACATACAGAAATACTCCCACTCCGGCCGCTGTCATCCAGGCATATTTGATCTCCATTCTGCGAATCAGCCACACAACCCACAAAAGCACCGCCAGCGCAATGGCCATCACCAGCATCTCCCGATTATTCATCACTGCATTCATCAGTTCTGTCATTTTCTGCATCATGGCTTCCGCTGCATCACTGGCCGTAGACTCCAGCGTGCCACCCATCTGATTGGTCACATCTGTCAGTTCATAAGCAAATACTCCAAATATGACACCCACCGCAGACAGAGGGCCTCCCACCAGTCCGAACAATACCGCTGCCATAGCCGGGATCCCCATACGCATGGTAATTGCTGTTAAAATCAATGGCACCGCAGAGTGGGGTGCGATACTAAAATAAAGCAGCATTCCCACAATCAGCATTCCACCGCCTGCTATCGCTGCTTCCAATGAAATTCCATAAAAATGTATCAGGATCATCCCCGCACCAATCATCACTGTACTGTTAGATGGTAAAAAAGCACATAGCAACGCAAGTGCCGCAACAATCAGCGGATTTCTCAGTATCACCATCTGTCCCAATGATGCGTTGATCATGGCAAAAGCACATAATGCCATGCAAAATTTGGCCAGTATACGTATGCTGGTATCATGTTCTCCATAAAATCTGCTTAAGCTGTCTCTGATACCAAGTAACAGTCTCATGCTTGCTCCCCTTTTCCCGTTATTTTATCTTCCCTGTTGTACTCTCGTTCCAGCATCGTCAGCATAGACTGATACTGCTCCAGATCTTTTCTCGCACGCATATAACGAATACTGTGTATGCAATATGTCATCACCAGGAAAAAGATCAGCCATGCCGCATACAAAAACAAAATCTGCTTTCCCAGCATCCATACATCTATTCTGGTAATATCCAGCATCAGAGTCTCCGCATGATACATCCCCCATCCGGCCAGGATACATAAGAATGCAGCTGTAACTCTTAATCCATTTTTTATCATATGTCGTCCAATATAATCACTTCGAAAGCACGTTCGTACTCCCTGCAGCTGTTCCCTGTGATGTTCTTCAAAAATAGCCAGCCTGATCATCAGGTAGATTCTTTTTTCATTCATATGTATACCTCACATTTCTTTTTTCAGTATATCATATCACCGTGGCCAATACAAATTGCTATATAAAAAATATCTGAAATTCCCGCTTTTTTCAGACTCTCAGCAGCTGCATCCACGGTACTTCCCGTTGTGTATACATCATCCACCAGCAAAATTCTCTGAAACTGACTTCCGCCTTTCGCTTCAAATGCTTCCAGCAGATTTTTTCTGCGTGTTGCACGATCCAGTTCCTTCTGTGCTCCGGTATCCCTGACTTTTTTCAGCAATTCTGTATTCACCGGCAGATTCCAGTATTCCCCCAGATATCCTGCCAGGATCTCCGCCTGATTATATCCCCTGAGTTTTTTCTTCTTTGGATACATCGGAATCGGCACCAGTACTTCCGGCTGCCACATCTGCACATTTTTTTCTCCATATCTGGCCAGCATCCTGGCAAAAGTCTCCAGGTATTCTCTTTTATTACTATATTTTATCTTATGAATGGCTTCTTTTACTTTTCCTTCGTATTGCAGCATGGCACATCCCTGACGGTAACTGTGATGTGTCTTCTGGCAGTCAGGACAGAATTCCTGCTCCATGGTGCCAACCGGCTTTCCGCATCGATAGCAGACCGGCTGTTCTACAAACTTTAATCCCTTTCGGCATTCCTCACAGATCCCCTGACTGATCTTTCCACATACAGGACATGTGGAAGGGTACAAAAGTTCCGCTGCTGTCTTTGCTGTTCTTTTCCAACTATCTGGCCATTCTATTTTTCTGATCTTTTTTCACTCCTCTTCCTGCCACTGCTGAATCTGTTCCTTCAGCGTGGAATAACGCTTCTGTTCCAATTCATTATCAATCATCTGCTGAAATACCTGCTCAGATCCTACCAGGGTCACACATTTTCTCGCTCTGGTAATCGCTGTATATAAGAGATTGCGGCTCATCAGCATACGTGGACCAGAAAGCAATGGAATCACCACTGCAGGATATTCGCTTCCCTGGGACTTATGAATCGTAATGGCATAAGCCAGCTCCAGCTGTTCCAATTCTTTAAACGAATACTCGATGTATTTATTATCATCAAACACAACTGTCATCTGCTCTGCGTAAGGATTAATCTCAGAAACGATTCCCATATCCCCGTTAAAGACGCCTACGCCTTTCTCTACAGGAATGCCATAGGCTCCACGAATCTCCCACTCAATCTGATAATTATTTTTGATCTGCATCACCTTATCGCCCTCCCGGAAAAGTCCGGAGCCGAATTCCTTTTCCTTCTTTTCCGGCGATCTTGGATTCAAATATTCCTGCAGGATTGTATTCAGACGTTCCACGCCAAGAAGTCCTTTTCGCATCGGTGTCAGAACCTGAATATCCAGCATTCCCGCATCCACATATTTCGGCATCTTCTTCATCACTAATGTCAGCACTACGCTGATGATCACATTGGCCTCATCTCTCTTAAGGAAGAAAAAGTCCCGGCTTTTATTGTCCAGTACAACGTGTTCTCCCTCATTAATCTTATGAGCATTAACCACAATATCACTTTCACTGGCCTGACGGAATATCTTATTCAGGCGTACTACCGGAAAGCACTCCGAATAAATAATGTCTTTCAGCACACTTCCAGGTCCCACAGATGGCAGCTGATTCACATCTCCTACCATAATCAGTCTGGTCCCCACCGCCACTGCCGATAGCAGTGCATGCATCAGAAACAGATCCACCATGGACATCTCATCAATAATAATCACATCCGCTTCCAACGGATTCTCCATATTCCGTTCAAAATGATATCCTGCGGAATCTTCCTCAGGCACACCGGAGATCTCCAAAAGCCGATGTATAGTCTGAGCTTCATAGCCTGTTGCCTCCGTCATACGTTTGGCTGCCCTTCCAGTCGGCGCTGCCAGCAGGATCTCCAGCCCTTCGGATGCGAAATAATGAATCAACGTATTAATCGTCGTTGTTTTACCGGTACCAGGTCCACCAGTGATCACCAGAAGTCCATGATTCACCGCCTGCACCACAGCTTCTTTTTGCAGTTCTTCCAGGCTGGTTCCTGTCCTTTCTTCTATGTCAGACAGCTTCTCCAGCACGGTATCATCTGCAATATCTGCTGTCACATTCAGATCATGGAGCATCTTGGCTGTATTCAGTTCCAGATAATAATTTTGTGTACAATATACCCTGTCTTCCTTCAGAACTACCTTTCGATCCATGGCCAGATCCATCAGGTTCCGTTCCATGGCTTCCAAAGATACCCCAAGCAGCTCGGCTCCTCTCCGAAACAATTCCTCTCTTGGCAGATAGACATGTCCTTCTGCCATGGACTGCTTCAGTGCATAAAACATACCACTTCGTATACGGAAGTCCGAATCTGTATGAATCCCTGCTTTTTCTGCGATCTCGTCCGCAATCTTAAATCCGACCCCCTGAATCTCATCCGTCATCTGATAGGGATTCTCTTCGATGATCCGATACATCCGCTCTCCGTATTGATTGTAAATCTTCACACTTAAGGCTGAAGAAATCCCATACTTCTGAAGAAAAATCATAGCTTTTCTTGCATCTCGTTTTTCTTCCATCTGCTGTGCGATCTCTCTTGCCTTTTTCTCGCTGATTCCCTTGATCTCAGCCAGACGTTCTGGTTCTTCTTCCATAATTCGGAATGTATCTGCCTTAAAACGCCGTACAATTCTGGCAGCCAGTGCACTTCCGATTCCTTTTATTGCTCCGGATCCAAGATAACGTTCCATCGCCAGCTCATCTTCCGGCGTCTTTAATTCAAAAGAGCTGATTTTAAACTGGGTGCCATACGTACTGTGCTGCGTATAGGTTCCTTCCGCTTCGATCAGCTCTCCTTCGTTGATATACTGCAAGGTACCTACGCAGGTCACTTCTTCCCCATCGCAGATCATCACCATCACCGTATATCCGTTATCTTCATTTCGGAAAATAATATGATCTATGTATCCCGAAATTTTTTCCATTCGTTTTTCCTTCCACTACCGATTGATCTGTTAACCTTCCATTCGGTTATTCTTCGCAGTCATCTCTGCATAAATACCAGTACCAATAGCCACTGCTGCGATCGGTTCTTCTGCAGTCACTGTGTTGATCCCCGTCTTCTCCTCGATCAATTCTTCCAGTCCGTCCAGAAGTGCACCTCCTCCGGTCAAAACAATGCCACGCTCTACAATATCTGCTGCCAGTTCTGGAGGGGTCTTCTCCAGTACACTGTGTACTGCTTCTACGATCTGTCCGGTAGTCTCCTTCAACGCCTCTCGCACATCCTCTGATGTGATCCGCACCGTCTTCGGCAGTCCGGTGCCCAGGTCACGGCCTTTCACTTCCATAATCTTCTGCTCCGGTCGTTCAATCGCAGTGCCCACATGAATCTTGATATCCTCTGCCGCACGTTCCCCAATGATCAGGTTATGTACCGTTCTGGCATACTTCATAATGGCTTCGTCAAAATTATCACCGGCTACATTGATGGTATGATCTACCACCACACCATCCAAAGACAATATCGCTGCCTCACAGGTACCGGCACCGATATCCACAATCATCTTTCCACATGGTCTGGAAATGTCGATACCTGCTCCCATGGCTGCTGCAATCGGCTCCGGAACTGTCAGCACCTCTCTGGCACCTGCCTGATAGGTAGCATCTTCCACAGCCTTTTTCTCTACTTCTGTCACATTACTCGGTATACAGATGCTGATACGCGGCTTCTTAAAAGACAGTCTGCCGGTAGCCTTCTGAATAAAATACTTCAGCATCTGCTCTGTTACCGCATAATCTGCTATAATTCCATTCTTCAACGGGCGAATGGCTACAATATTCCCGGTTGTTCTTGAAAGCATAATACGCGCTTCATCACCAATTGCCCGGATCTTATCTGCATCACGATCATAAGCCACCACGGACGGCTCCTTTAATACCACACCTTTTCCTCTGACATAAATCAATATGCTGGCTGTTCCAAGATCGATCCCAATATCTGATACGTTCATATACTTCCCCTTTCTTACTCCTTGTTCAAGTATAAAACACCGCCCTGAAATTTTAAAGTCCTTTTTCCTATTTTCCGAAAACTTCTCGAAATTCATATTTTCTTTTCTTTTTGAACACATTTTGAACACATTTTACCGATATACTGTAGCCATATTAGCAAAGAGCTAATATATTTCATAACTCAAGCTTCGCAGCACCACACGTTGCGAAGCACTCCCTCAAATAACATTTAGTTTTTTCTCTTTCCTGAAATGAGCTGTGCGAGATGCACAGCTCATTTCACGTTTTATTTAGTTACAAATACTTCTTAATATATTTTCCAGTATAGGAGATTGGGCTCTCAGCTACTTCTTCCGGTGTGCCTCTGGCTATGACGGTTCCACCGCCGTCTCCGCCTTCCGGTCCCATATCGATGATATAATCAGCGGTCTTGATCACATCCAGATTATGTTCAATGACGACTACCGTATTGCCGCCATCGGCCAGTCTCTGGAGAATCTCTATTAGCTTGTGTACATCGGCAAAATGCAGTCCGGTGGTCGGTTCATCCAGAATATAGATGGTCTTTCCGGTACTCCTGCGGCTCAACTCAGTGGCCAGCTTTACACGCTGTGCCTCGCCGCCGGACAACTGGGTAGATGGCTGTCCCAGCTTGATATAGGACAAGCCCACATCATTCAGTGTCTCTATTTTTCTTCGGATAGATGGCACATGTTCAAAGAACTTCACAGCCTCTTCCACCGTCATATTCAGCACATCGTAAATGCTTTTTCCTTTGTATTTGACCTCCAGAGTCTCCCGGTTGTAACGGCGCCCCTGGCAGACTTCACACGGTACATACACATCCGGCAGAAAGTTCATCTCGATCTTGATGATACCGTCTCCTGAGCAGGCCTCACATCTTCCACCTTTTACATTAAAGCTGAATCTGCCTTTGCTATAGCCTCTGGCCTTGGCATCGGCTGTGGCTGCAAACAGATCACGGATGGCATCAAAGACTCCGGTATAGGTCGCCGGGTTGGATCTTGGCGTACGCCCAATCGGGGACTGGTCAATATTGATGATCTTATCCAGCTGATCCGTCCCCTCAATCCGGTCATGAGCTCCCGGTATAGTCCGGGCACGGTTCAGTGTCTTTGCCAGACTCTTATAGAGAATCTCATTAATCAGCGAACTCTTGCCGGAGCCGGATACGCCGGTTACACAGGTCAATACTCCCAGTGGAATCTCCACATCAATGTTCTTCAGATTGTTCTGTCTGGCTCCCACGATCCTGATAAATCCGGTTGGCTCTTTTCGTACCTTCGGTACCGGAATCTGCAGTCTGCCGCTTAAATAAGCTCCTGTTATCGATTCTTCACAGGCCATCAGTTCTTCTGCCGTTCCGGCAGCCACCACTTCTCCGCCGTGATCACCGGCTCCCGGTCCGATATCTACGATATAATCTGCTTCCCTCATCGTATCTTCGTCATGTTCTACCACAATCAAAGTATTGCCAAGATCACGAAGACTCTTCAACGTAGCAAGCAGCTTATCGTTGTCTCGCTGATGCAGCCCAATACTAGGTTCATCCAGGATATAGGCCACGCCAACCAGCCCGGAGCCGATCTGGGTGGCCAGACGGATACGCTGGGCTTCTCCACCAGACAGACTTCCGGTGCTTCTGGCCAGAGTCAGATAATTCAGACCCACATCCATCAGGAACTTCACTCTGGATCGTATTTCCTTTAACAACAGTCTTCCGATCAGCTCCTGCTGCTTCGTCAATGTCAGATGTGTCATGAATTCCTGTAATTTATCAATGGAAAGTGTAGTCACTTCGTAAATATTCCTGTCATTAATGGTCACTGCCAGAGAGGATGCTTTCAGACGCTGTCCCTTACAGGTCTTGCAAGGCGTAATGTTCATAAAGGTCTCATACTCTGCCTTGGAGCTTTCTGATCCGGTCTCCCGGTATCTTCGTTCTACATTCTTAATCAGCCCCTCAAACGCCACATGATAGACACCTTCTCCCCGCTGTCCCACATAATGCACATCCACCTCATGTCCGTTAGTTCCATGAATAATGATATCCCGGATCTCCTGTGGATAATCCTGATATGGGGTATCCAGACTAAAGTGATATTCTTCTGCCAGGGCATCCAGAATGGCTCTTGTAAAACTGCCCTTATCCTTGCAGGACTGCCATCCCATGACCGCAATGGCACCTTCTTTGATACTTAAGGACTTGTCCGGTATCATCAGGTCTTCGTCAAACTCCATCCGGTATCCCAGTCCATAACAGTCCGGACAGGCACCAAACGGATTATTAAAGGAAAAGCTTCGCGGTTCAATCTCATCTACACTGATTCCACAGTCTGGACAGGAAAAGCTCTGGCTGAAACTTAAGGTTCCCTGATCTGCCGCATCTACTACAACTAGTCCACCTGTCAGTGACATAACTGTCTCCAGAGAGTCTGTCAGGCGCTTCTCGATTCCCGGCTTGACAATCAGTCGGTCTACCACAATCTCGATGGTATGCTTTTTATTCTTTTCCAGCTTAATCTCTTCTGACAGTTCATAAGTAAGGCCGTCAATCACCGCACGGACATAGCCATTCTTTCTCGCCTGTTCCAGGAGCTTGACATGCTCCCCTTTTCGTCCACGTACCACCGGAGCCAGCAGCTGGATCTTGGTTCGCTCTGGCAGAAGCATGATCTGATCCACCATCTGGTCTACCGTCTGTTTCTTAATCTCTCTGCCACAGGAAGGACAATGAGGTGTTCCAATTCTGGCATACAGCAGGCGAAAATAATCATAGATCTCTGTTACCGTTCCCACCGTAGATCGTGGATTACGGTTCGTTGATTTCTGATCAATGGAAATCGCAGGCGGCAGCCCTTCAATACTCTCCACATCCGGCTTTTCCATCTGTCCCAAAAACATTCTGGCATAGGAAGACAACGATTCCATATAACGCCGCTGTCCTTCTGCATAGATGGTGTCAAAAGCCAGTGAAGACTTGCCGGAACCGGAAAGTCCAGTCAGCACTACCAGCTTATTTCTCGGAATATCCAGGCTGATGTTCTTCAGATTATTCTCATTCGCTCCACGAATCCGAATATATTGCTTTCTATCTATTTTTTCTTTTTCGTTGCTCATTCTTCCTCCAGTTCCTGCAGGTGCTTCTTCAGGTCAATCATCTTATCCCGCAGTTCCATGGCCGCTTCAAAGTTCAGTTCCGCGGCTGCTTTCTTCATTTGTTTTTCTACCTTGCCGATGAGTTTTTCCAGATCTTTTCTGCTCATAGATTCTGGATCCACTTCATGATCCTGTTCTTCTTTGGCTACTGCCTTGGAAATACTGATCAGATCACGGACTGCCTTCCGAACGGTCTGTGGTGTAATACCATGTTCTTCATTATAAGCTTCCTGAACCGCTCTTCTTCGGTTGGTCTCGTCAATAGCAATCTTCATGGAATCTGTCATCACATCAGCGTACATAATGACATGGCCGTCTGCATTTCGGGCTGCACGCCCAATAGTCTGGATCAGGGATGTGGCAGAACGCAGAAAACCTTCTTTATCTGCATCCAGAATCGCTACCAGAGTAATCTCCGGGATATCCAACCCCTCCCTGAGCAGGTTAATTCCTACCAATACGTCAAAGACATCCAGACGCATATCACGGATAATCTCGGTACGCTCCAACGTATCTACATCTGAATGCAGATAGCGTACCCGTATACCAATCTCCCGCAGGTACGAAGTCAGATCTTCTGCCATGCGCTTCGTCAATGTGGTAATCAGCACTTTGTTCTTTGCTGCAATTTCCTTATTGATCTCTCCTGCCAGATCATCAATCTGTCCTTCCACAGGGCGGACTTCCACTTTCGGGTCCAGAAGTCCTGTCGGACGGATAATCTGTTCCGCACGGAGCATCTCATGTTCTTCTTCATAATTGCCCGGTGTTGCAGAAACAAACAGGATCTGATCAATCTTGCTCTCAAACTCCTGAAAATTCAACGGTCGATTGTCCAGTGCTGACGGAAGCCGGAATCCATAATCCACCAGTGTAGTTTTTCTGGAACGGTCACCGGAATACATCGCCCCAATCTGCGGAAT
Organism: uncultured Marvinbryantia sp.; assembly: GCA_934408725.1. GTDB lineage: Bacteria > Bacillota > Clostridia > Lachnospirales > Lachnospiraceae > Marvinbryantia. Next base: position 33,016 of record CAKRVB010000009.1, on the reverse strand, counting down.
GGTCTTATGAGACTCATCAATCATGATCAGGAAATCATCTGGGAAATAGTCAATCAGTGTATGAGGCGGCACGCCCGGCTTCAATCCGGACAGATGTCTGGAATAGTTCTCGATACCGGAGCAAAATCCCGTCTCACGCATCATCTCGATGTCAAAATTCGTCCGTTCTGCAATACGCTGAGCCTCCAGAAGCTTATCGTTACTCTTAAAATATTCCAGCCGTTCTGCCAGTTCTTCTTCGATATGCTTCGTGGCCTCCAGCATCTTGTCCATCGGCACTACATAATGAGATGCCGGGAAGATAGCTACATGTTCCAGACGGTTGCGGATCTCTCCGGTGAGTACGTCAAACTCTGTGATCCGATCCACCTCATCCCCGAAAAATTCTATACGGATGGCCGTCTCTGAAGCATTTGCCGGAATCACCTCCAGCACATCCCCATGTACCCGGAAAGTACCTCGCTTAAAATCAATCTCGTTCCTGTCATACTGCATATCGATCAGCTTACGGATCACATCATCCCGATCCTTTTCCATGCCAGGCCGCAGGGATACTACCATGTTCTTATAATCCACCGGGCTGCCCAGTCCATAGATGCAAGATACGGAAGCAACAATAATAACATCTTTCCGCTCTGCCAGCGCTGTAGTAGCTGACAGACGCAGCTTATCAATCTCATCATTAATCGATGAATCTTTGGCAATATAGGTATCCGAGGACGGTACATACGCCTCCGGCTGATAATAATCATAATAACTGACAAAATATTCTACCGCATTGTGTGGAAAAAATTCTTTAAATTCTCCATACAGCTGAGCTGCCAGGGTCTTATTATGGGCAATGATCAGTGTCGGCTTATTCATCTGCTGAATGACATTCGCCATGGTAAACGTCTTACCAGAACCCGTCACACCCAGAAGCGTCTCACACTGATTGCCTTCCTGAAAGCCCTTCACCAGCTCGGCAATCGCCTGTGGCTGGTCACCGGTTGGCTGATATTCAGAAACCAATTCAAAATGATCCATATGAATACTCCTGATTGAATCTAATCTGTTTACTCTTATTTTTACTACCTGTCAAGTATATCATTCATTATAAAAAAAGTACAGAACAAATCGAATGTTTGTTCTGTACTTTTTTCTATTCCGTCACATGTATTGTTGCTCTGAGCATGCCCATCCAGCAGCTATACAGATAATCCCCCACCTCTTCTGGCAGGAATGTGATCCTGTTTTCTCCCGATTTCAGCTTTATGTCCAGATCATACTCCGGTATGCGAATTTCGTTATTGCATCCGTTCAGACTGCTCGCCTCTGCTTCGATAGTCCATTCCACCGGAATCCCTGCTTTTACGGTAATATCTTCGTATCCGTTTGGCCTGAGTGTGGTGGTCACGTACTGCACTTTCTCACTCTTTTCTGCCTGAATTCCTGTGCTGCCACCTGCTAACGGCACACCAAATCCCAGCAGCGCACTGTTATTCTGAATCATATAGACGGAAAAAAGTAAAATCAGGCAGCTCCCGGCCAGCAGCATCTTAGATCGCCATTTTTGCAATAACGTACCGGCAGCCAGTCCAAATAACAGCATCAATGGTACCGTTCCAATTGCAAAGAAGAACATCGACAATGCTCCTGCTGCCACGCTTCCAGAGGCTACCGCTACCAGCTGCATGGCCTGCAGCGGACCGCATGGCATCAGACCATTACACAGGCCAACCAAAAAAGCCGATCCTGACTGAATTCTTTTTGGACACGGAATAGGAATCTTGCGCACAAACGGCAGCAGATCCAGCATATTCAACGCCATCAGCAACATACAGATTCCGGCAAATAATCCGATACCGGCCCGTACCTCTATAGAAATTGAGACTACACTGCCAAGTGCTCCGAGAAGTGCTCCTGTCAGGGTATAACTGCACACCCGTCCCATATTGTATAACACACTGCTTCTCCAGCTGCTCTGTTCTCCGCGCTTCATACTCTGGGACAGGCTTAATCCCCCACACATGGCTATACAATGTACAGAAGTCAATAGTCCGGTTAAGAGAAGTGCCATATAGCCTACGCCTTCTTCTGCTCGTGGGAAAGAAGCAAAAACAGTCATAATCCCCATTCGCTCCCCCACCAGAAACGCCATAAGACTTCCTGCCGCCAGCAGCCACTTTTTCCATTTCTGACCAGCCTTCTTGCCGTTTTGATACCCGGAAGCAGTTACCGCCTGTTCAATCTGATTCGGAGCACAGATTCCATTTTCATATATAACTGTCAGTAATCCTTTTCCATAATCTGCTTTCACAGATTTCACACCAGCTACTTTGCCAACTGCATGTTCCAGTGTCTTTTCACACTGTCTGCACATCATATCTCTGACATAAAATTTTGTTGTTACATCCATATTTAGATTTCCTTTTTCCAGTTGACAAAAGCATCCGCCTGTTCATCAAGAGATGCCGTCTCTATCAGTACCTGATCTCCATCTTCTGAAAGTTCCAGCGGTACCGGATTGCAGCCGCCATGTACATCACCGATAGCCTCTACTGCAAAATGATTGCCACAGTTCTGGCATACAACTTCGTTTCCTTCCTGTTCAAAATAAGCATATGGCGAACCTGCACACACCTGACAGGTATTCAGTGCTCCATGTACTGTTCCATTTGCGTCCTTGTATAACATGACCTGCATGGCAGTACCATTGGAATCATAATCGATAAATGTCACCTGATCTCCCAGAGAAGCCTTTGGCACATGCAAATTTCCATCCGCCAAATCTGCTTCCACAGCATCTTCACTTTCATTTTGAACGTTGTCACTTTCCTGTGTTATTTCTGCCTCTGTTGCCGTCACTTCCTGCTTTTCTGTTTTACTCCCGCATCCGGTCAGATTTATCGCCAGCACACCTGTTATCATCATTGTATAGATCATTTTCTTTCTCATTTTTTCTTTGCCTCCTTGTGTCGCTTGTCTCAATTCCCTCTGATCGCTTCCCCTGATTTCCGCACTGCCCATATTCCGAACAAAGAAAATGCGGGATCTTATGGCTTTTGTCATACGCTCCCGCACTTCTTTCACTTTTATGTGCTATTTCTTATGTTAGTATTCCTTATGCTGCTGTTTCAGATTCTGTCTCTGTTTCTGCTGCTGTTTCACTTTCAGCTTCTGTCTCATCTGCTGCAGCAGTTTCACTCTCGCTCTCTGCTTCTGCATCTGCTGCTGTTACGCCACCTTCAACAACCAGTTCCTCTTCATAGTCTGCGCCATAAGTATCAAGCAGAGTAGCTTCATAATCTGCATGGAAGAATTTTTCTTCTCCAAGAGTCTTGATCTCATCATTGATCCAGTCAAGCAGTGTATCATTTCCTTTGGTAACTGCTGGTGCAATGGTATCAGCACTTCCCAGCGATGGAATACCTACTGTATAACCTTCATTCTGTTTTGCAAATGCAATCACTTCTGTGTTATCATTTGCCCATGCTACACCATTTCCATTTTCCAGTGCATTCTTGGCTGTTGCATAAGAATCATATTTCTGTAATGGGATATCCGGATAGTTCTCAAACAGATAAGTTTCTGCTGTCGTTCCGGAGATAACGATCATCTGATCATCTGGATTCCAGTCATCCAGTGTTTCAATCACATTGGAATCTGGTGAAACAACACCAAGTGCTACGTTCATATATGGAAGAGCAAAGTCTACTTCTTCTGCACGTTCTGGTGTTACGGTAAAGTTAGCAAGAATCACATCTACTTTTCCAGTCTGAAGATATTCGATACGGTTTGCTGCTTCTGTGGAAACAAAGTTTACATCTACGCCAAGATCCTCACCCAGACGGTTTGCGAAATAAACATCATATCCCTGATAGTCTCCGTTCTCATCTACATAACCAAATGGATTCTTATCGGAAAAAACACCGATGTTAATAGTTCCGTCCTCTTTGATTTCATCCAGTGTACGGAATCCGTCTGCTGCAAACGCTGAGGTTGCAAATAAAGTGGATAATGCAAGAGTTGCTGCAAATACGATTGATTTTTTCATGATACTGTTCTCCTCTTTTATGATATTTATTTAGTCCTCAAGCAAAGCTTCCTTCGTTTTTTCCAAATCTGCATTGCTTTTTCGCAATGTCTCATTCGCAATTCGCCTTACGGCTTCTTGCTCATGTATGGCATACGCCATATAGCTTTGTCAAAACATTCTTCCTCAAGCAAGCTTGATCAGAATGTTTTTTCCAAATCTGCATTGCTTTATGTTGATAACATACTAAACCACTAGGTTAAATATGTCAATCATTTTTTTATAATAACTGGCTATAGATTTAAACTATAGCTCTATATGATAAAAACACCCGCTCTACCAAGCGGGTGTCAGGAACTAATCTTTCTTTATCGTCTTATGTTTTACATGTTCGAATGTGAAAACGTTCAGGAACTGTTTTGCCCTCTCCGTCTTAGGATGGTCAAAGAATGTCTCAGGATCAGAATCCTCCACAATCTTTCCTCCTTCCAGGAAAATAACACGGTCTGCGATAGCACGGGCAAACTGCATCTCATGGGTAACGATGATCATGGTCTTGCCCTGCTCAGCCAGTTGAAGCATAACATCCAGTACTTCACGTACCATTTCCGGATCCAATGCTGCCGTAACTTCATCAAAAAGCAGGATTTCAGGATGCATACACAAAGCACGTACAATAGCCACACGCTGCTTCTGTCCTCCAGACAACTGACGTGGGAAACTGTCGGCTTTATCTTTTAGTCCTACACGCTCCAGAAGCTCCAGTGCTTCTTTCTTTACTTCTTCTTTGTCTCTCTTCTGTACTTTCGCAGGTGCCAGAAGGATATTATTCAACACGGTAAGATGTGGAAACAGCTCATAACTCTGGAATACCATACCAATTTTCTGTCGAAGCTGAGTCAGATTTTTTGACGACTGACTAATCTGCTGTCCTTCAATCTCAATGGTGCCTCCCTGTGTCGGTTCCAGGGCATTGATACACCGCAGCATCGTACTTTTTCCACAACCACTCGGTCCTACTACTACAATCACTTCTCCTCTGTGAACAGTCAGACTCACATCGTCCAGAATCATATTATCTTCAAATTTTTTTGTCAGATGCTCTATTTTCAGCAATTCTTCTGCCATCGTTTACTTCCACCTCTTTTCCAGATATTTGGCCAGCAGGCTGATTGGCCAGCAAGCCAGAAAATATAAGAGAAATACTGCCAGATAAATGCCAAAAGCAGCATTTGGACTGGACATACGGTTTGCTTCAATGATCTGCTGTGCCACCTTTAGTACTTCCACCACACCAATCATCAGTATCAGACTGGTAGTCTTGATCATACGGGTAATCAGATTTATGGACAGCGGAATCAGTCTGCGCAGCGTCTGTGGGATAATAATATACCAATAGGTCTGCACTTTGCTTAAGCCCAGCGCCTCACTGCTCTCATACTGATGCTTGGGAATGCTGGAGAGTGCTCCTCTTACCAGGTCACTCATTTCCGCTGTTCCCCATAAAATAAACACGATAATGGATGCTGTTTCACCGGACAGCTCCCATCCAAATGCTCTGGTACTTCCAAAATAAACCAGAAACAGCAGCACCATCTGCGGCATAATCCGGATAAACTCCAGATACACACGCAAAATAGCTTTCGTGATCGGATTCTTCCAGTTCATCAGCGCTCCCAGCAAAATTCCCAGCGGAATGCTGACCAGAACTGAGATCAGGCTGATCCGCAGAGCTACACCAAGTCCTCCAATCAGTCGGATCATATTTTTCCCTTTTAATAATACTTCAAGCCCCAAATCCGGCATAACGCAGCCTCCTTTCCAGAATGCTGCCCACAATCGATACCGGGAGCAGAATAATCAGATAAAATACCACCAGCAGGAACAGACTCTCCGTTGTCTTATAATACATTCCAATCAGGTCTTTTGCTGTAAACATCAGATCCATCAAACTAATCGCACTAAATACACTGGTCTCTTTCAGTAAAAAGATCACATTAGCAATAAATGCCGGAATACTGATAGACATCGCCTGCGGCAAAATCACATACCGCATCATCTGATAGCGATTCATACCAAGGCTCATGGCACTCTCCGCCTGAATCGGCTCAATGGCCTCCAGACCGCTTCGGAACGCTTCCGCCATATAACTTCCACCTAAAAACGCCAGTCCTGCCACACCACAGATATCCGCCTGTGTACGAATACCGATCTTCGGTAATCCATAATAGATAAAAAACAGCTGCACCAGGAGCGGTGTATTTCTGCTCAGCTCTATGTAGATTCCAACAATGTGTTTCAGTACTGGTATCTTATAATATTGAATTGCCGCGCAGATCAGACCAACTATGATGGCAATCACCACACCCATCACGCCGATCCGCACTGTGAGCACTGCTGCCTTCTCATAAAGCGGCAGATATTTCATAATAAATTCCCAGTTCATAACATCTCAACCTTATGAAATACTTCACATTCCCTTTCTTATGATATAGTATGATAGTAAAGTTTCACTTGATTTTCATTCAGCCCACTTCTTTAATACGCTACCATATAAAAAGGATATTATCACCATATTCCTACTATGTCAATAGGATATGTCACAAAGCCTTTTCCGTCCAACGAATACATTTTTTTAGCGCGAGACGGCGCTATTGGTCCGATGGACCAATGCTCAGCGCCGACCGAGGAGGACTTTAAGTTCTCCGAGACCTCGAACGGTATTTCTCAAATACCGTTTGAGCCCGACAGGGCTCTTTTTGCGCAAAACAAAAGCGCGAGACGGTTCACGACGTCCGGGGGACGTCGGCTTTGAACCGACCGGAGCGAAGCGGAGAACTCGAACAGCATTCTCAGAATGCTGTTTAAGCCCGTAGGGCTTATTATATGCAAAAAGGGGTATCCATCAGGATACCCCTTTGCATATAACAAAAGCGCGAGACGGGACTCGAACCCGCGGCCTCGACCTTGGCAAGGTCGCGCTCCACCAACTGAGCCACTCGCGCATTTCTTATGTTGTCGCTCACCTCAGCGACAAGTAATACTATACATGATATATCTTCATTTGTCAATAACTTTTTTCAAAAAATTTTGAGGCACTTTTCTTTTTCTGAAATGTGCCTCAAATCATGATTCCTGTTAGTGTGTGCTCAGATATTTTTCAATATCTTCAATCGCAGCTGCCTCATCTGTGCCATCTGCCTCTACCATGATCTCTTCTCCTGCTTCCAGTCCGAGGGTCATCATTCCCATAATGCTCTTTGCATTCACACGCTTCTGTTCTACTTCCACGTGAATCTTGCTCTCGTACTGACTTGCCACCTGTACAAGTAGTGCAACAGGACGTGCCTCCAAACCACTAGGCAACTCGATTTTGATAGATTTTTTAATCATAATGCTTCTCCTCCTTACAGCCTCTCAGTCCATCCGCTATTTCGCTTAATTTTCTTAATCGGTGGTTCACACCAGACTTTCCCACTTGTGGGTTCAATAACATTCCTAATTCTTTCAGTGTGGCGTCCGGATTAGCCAGTCTGACTTCCGCCATATCTGCCAGCCCTTCGGACAATTCCCCAAAGCCAATTGTATCCTGGATATATCGAATATCCTCTATCTGCTTCACCGCTGCATTTACCGTCTTGTAAATATTTGCTGTCTCACAATTGACCTTGCGATTCAATGAGTTTCTCATATCTTTTAATATACGGATATTTTCCAGTTCCATCAAAGCCTGATGTGCTTCCATAATATTCAGCACATCCACAATTCCGTCTCCCTCTTTGATATAAACCACATGATACTTTTTCCGCTGCACCATGCGGGCATCAAGCTGAAACGAATGCAACACCCACTGTATCTGTCTTGCCCAATACTCCGAAGTACAGGCAAATTCCAGATGATAAAACTTTTCAGGGTTGCTGACAGACCCTGTCACCAGAAAAGCTCCTCTTAAAAAAGCTCTCTTGCAGCATGTTCTTCGAATCAGCTCACTGTCCGCCAGTTCAAAGTCATCTGCCAGATCCATATAACTTTCTCCATCTGGCTTCATTAGCCCGGCAGCCCGTAAAATCTGTAGTACAGCTTCCTGTTTTTTTACATACAAATGATACATCCGACCGTTTTTGCTGCCATGATGCTGTCTGATAGAAAGTTCAACTTCTATATTAAATGTTTTTTGCAATAATGTAAAGTACTTTCTTGCCACAAACAGATTCTCTGTCTGAATTTTCAGTAAAAACCTGTCATTTTTCGATACAGAAATTCCTCCGCACATACTGATGATGGCTGTAATCTCCGCAATCTGGCAGTGTCTGGCCCCAAGCTTCTGTCTGGCCAGCTCTTCTTTCACAGTTCCGGAAAACGACATAACGGCTCCTTTACCTTCCCTTTTCAATATCTCTGTGTTCAATCTTTACTTTGTATTCCCGATCCTCTTTCAGAATCTCATACAGCTTATTGGCAATGGTCACTGACCGGTGTTTTCCTCCGGTACATCCAATCGCCACCACCAGCTGATTTTTTCCTTCTATTACATAATTAGGTATCAGAAACTGTACCATATCACTCAGCTTATCCAGGAATATGCCTGCCTGCGTACAGTTCATGACAAATTCCTGTACCTCTTTATCTTTTCCAGTCTTTGTCTTCAGTTCGTCCACATAATAAGGATTCGGAAGAAAACGCACATCAAATACCAGATCAGCATCTGACGGAATTCCATTTTTGAACCCAAAGGACAGCACTGTCACTACCATATTTTTAAATTCCCGGTTCTGCTGAAAGATCTCATCCATATTCTGAACCAGTTCCCGAACCAGAAGCTGGCTGGTATCCATAATATAATCCGCTTCTTTCTTCAGAAACGCCAGCTTCGCCCGTTCTTCCTTCAGTCCCGTCTCTACCCGGCCATCCACAGCCATCGGATGCTGACGTCTGGTTTCTTTATAACGTTTGATCAGCGTCTTATCTGATGCATCCATAAACAGGATCTCATACTGGAAACCAGCTGCCTTCATATCTGACAGCTGGCCATCCATCTTATCCAGTTCTTTTCCATTTCGTATATCAATTCCAACCGCAGCTTTGGTAATATCCGGGTTGTCATTCATCAACTGCGCAAACATCGGCAAAAGGGAAATCGGCAGATTATCTGCGCAGTAATATCCACAGTCCTCCAGTATCTTCAGGGCTGTCGATCTTCCCGCTCCCGACATTCCCGTTACAATTACAAATCTCATGTACTCTTCTCTTTCCTGACAGGATCAGAACTGCCCCAACCGTTTTACCTCTGGTTCCAGAGCAACTCCAAACTTCTCCATCACAATTTTTTTCGTCTCATCCATTAACTCTGTGACATCTTTTGCTGTCGCATTGCCTTTATTGATCACAAATCCACAATGTTTTTCTGAAATCTGTGCACCTCCCACAGAAAATCCCCGCAGGCCGGCATCCATAATCAGTTTGCCTGCAAAATAGCCTTCTGGTCTCTTAAAAGTACTTCCTGCGCTCGGATATTCCAATGGCTGCTTCGTGACTCTCTTTTCTTTCAGATCATCTATCGCAGCCTTGATTTCTTTCGGGTCGCCTGTCTTTAATACAATCACGGCTTCCAGAACCACATAGCCTTTTCTGGCAATGATACTGGTACGATATCCCAGTTCCAGCTCTTCTGCCGGAATCGTTCTGATCATTCCATTTTGATCCAGTACCGTTACTTCTTTCAGAATATCCTTCATTTCTCCACCATAGGCACCTGCATTCATCACCACTGCACCACCGATAGTTCCCGGAATTCCCGCTGCAAATTCAAATCCAGTCAATGATGCATTCAGTGCACGCTTTGCCACGGCAGCGTTCTGTGCTCCTGCCTGCATACGGATCTGACAGCCTTCCACCTGAATTTGATTAAAATTACGCAGCAGCTGAATCACTACACCACGTACTCCTTCATCAGCTACCAGCAGATTGCTGCCATTTCCTACAATATACCATGGTATCTCTTCCTGTCTGCAAAGCTTCACCACATCTGCAATCTCTTCTGCGGTCTGCGGAAGGATCAGATACTCTGCCGGACCACCGATGCGAAACGTCGTATGCTTCTTCATCGGTTCCTCAATCAGAATCTGTTCTTTTTCCACTATCTTGCTTAATTTCTCATAAAATTCCTGTTTCACACTGTTCCCCTTTCAATTCAGGATTCCACTCTTACGAATACTTTCCACAGCTGCCTGAAGTTCTTCCTCCGGCAGAACCAGCGCAAAACGTACATATCCTTCTCCCAGACTTCCAAAACTGCTGCCTGGTGTACAGATTACGCCGCTCTTTTCCATCAATTCCATACAAAATTCGTTGGAATTGTGGAAGCCTTCCGGCAATGGTGCCCACACAAACATCGTACCCTGTGTATCTTTCACTTTCCATCCGATCTGTGATAATCCTCTGCACAAAGTACGGCTTCTTCTTTCGTATTTTTTACACTGCTCTGCAACACTGTCCTGTGGACCAGTCAGTGCGGCAATTGCTCCATACTGAATCGGATAGAAAATTCCGTAATCGATCTGAGAACGGATCGTCCTGAATTTCTCCACAATCTGTGCATTTCCCACACAGAATGATACTCTTGCACCAGTATAGTTAAAAGATTTGGACAGAGAATAAAATTCCACTCCCACATCCTTTGCGCCTTCATACTGCAGGAAAGAACCGCCTTTTTTTCCATCAAACACAATATCAGAATAAGCATTATCATGAAGTATCATAATATCATATTTTTTTGCAAACGCAATCAGTTCCTGATAGAAGCAGTCATCTGCTGCCGAGCATACTGGATTGGACGGATAACTCACCACCATAAATCTCGCTTTTCTGGCTGTTTCTTCTGGAATATCTTTCAGCTTTGGAAGGAAATTATTCTTTTCATACAATGGATATTCCACTGTCACTGCATCGCACAGTTCTGGTCCGATCTTAAAAATCGGATATCCAGGATTTGGCACCAGTACCACATCACCAGGATTGCAAAGTGCCCAGGCAAAATGTGTCATTCCCTCCTGGGATCCATTCATGGACATAATCTCATTTTTTTCCAGCTGTACTCCAAATCGTTTCTGATAAAAACTCTGCACAGCCTCTGTCAGTTCCGGCAGATCTGTCAGAGAATATTTATAATTTTCCGGTTTTAATGCCGCTTCTGCCACCGCCTTTCTGATATGCTCAGGAGGCTCAAAATCCGGCGTTCCAACTGAAAGATTATAAATCTTCTTTCCCTCTTTTACCATTTCGTTTTTCTTCTCATTTAATACTGCAAAAATGCCCTCTCCGAACATTTCCGTTTTATCCGAAAATGTAAGCTTCATTTTCTGTCTCTCCTTCTGTCTCTTCCTGTTTTTTCTGTTCTTTCTTTTTCTGGCTGTATTGCTCCAGCATTGCACTAAACAGAAAAAGTGCGATGCACACGATACTGATCAGACTGCCCGCATCCAGTCCGGATGGGGTGAAATTCATCTCAATCTGATGGCTTCCTTCTGTCAGATCTACACCGGTCAGTGCATCTCCCACACGATAGGTGGATACTTTCTCCCCATCTACCTTCACGGTCCATCCTTCATCATATGGAATCGTCAGCAGCAATGTACCTGCCTGATCCACCTGAATCTCTCCACTGACATGGCTGCCTTCTTCCACCACATGCTCCATCTGATTGGCTGCCAGCTTCTGATAAACTTCCTGATACTCCTCATCACTGCAGGTATATACTCTTACCGGTACCGGACTGCTCTGGTTATCTTTATACGTAATTGTAATATTCGCCTTGCTGTTCTCTCCCTCTTCTGTCACAGTGCCCAGATTGAACAGATTCTTTGTATAATTATTCACGGTCTTTTCACCCTGTGGTGTCTTGATCGTCACGCTCTTCACATTTTCTGTGAATTCAATATACGTCTGTTCCCCCGGGTGGAGACGGATGATATAAGTCGGTCCCTCTTCCAGTGAATAAGCTTCTCTCAGGGTATAAGAAAACGGTACCCCAGTCGCCAGCTGGGCAAACTGATCCTGAATCTCCATTGCCGTCTGATTACTGTAAATATTCCAGTTCCTGATCGCAGATGACACCATGAATCCCAGTGACAGTGCCTGGTCATTCTTATAAAGATACAACGGTTCCTCATATCCTTCCTGTGTCATCTGATACAGCGTATCCGATCCTTTTCTAGATACCAGATAACGCACACCAAAGACATCATTGAACAGCTTTGTCATACCGTTATATCCATCTTTATTTGTTCTGGCCTCCATGCCAATGCTGCGGCACAGATTCACAGTTGCTTCCGGCATGGTGGAAGAAAACAGCACCACCCCATTCGCTCCCATGAACATATTTTCATTTCGCATTCTCTGACTGTCAATCTCGCTGCGGTAAAAATCATCTGTCTGATCATATTCACCGATCAGCTTTTTATAAGCAATCTGCTCATCCACATAAGTGCTCCGTCCTACGGTTCCGTTCATACAGATACCATAGATTCCGGTAACCGCCATCTCTGCAGCCAGCACGCTGGTCAGCACACGTTTTACCAGATGGGTTCTCCGTTCACTTTCGTGGTACCAGAGAAGCAGAATGCCATACAGTACCAGCAAAAGCAGGGTAACCATATAGACATACCATTCCCGCTCACCTTCCTGTGCCACCATACAATATGCGGTAAAGAGAATAGCGGCCAGCCAGGACAGCATAATCTTCCATGCCTTCATCTTCCTGATATGCCGTATGGCATCAAATCCCATGGTCAGCAAAAGTACTATATACAGAAAAGCAAACCGGTTTGGCAGACCATTCTGCACATGAAATCCATGCCAGATATAATTCAGCATATTAAAGTTCATACTCAGTGCCAGCAGTCCCAGCAGCAACAGCTTCGCTACCCGCTCAGAAAGACGCAGTTCCTGATCCAGCAGATAAAGTACTACCAAAATCAGCACAATCACACCGCAATAAATATTAACTCCAGACTGATCATCATAGATATTGATCGGTTCCACCAGTGCGAAATGTCCGGTCATCTGGGCAATTCCATCGGTGTAGAACTTGATCTTATCCGGAAAACTGCTGTCAGCCGATTCGGTAATCCCCAGATTCAGGTAAGCCGGCAGCAGAACCAGTGCTGCCATTCCCCCGGCCAGCAATGAAAACCAGGTGAATTTCACGCCTGTTCCCAGGAACTTCTTCACCTCAAACTTCTTGGCTCCAATCCACAATACCAGGAAATACAGGCAGGCAAACAGACAGAGCATATAGCCAATATAATAATTGCAATAAAGTCCATAAAGCAGTGCCAGAGCATACATACTGCCCTTCTCTCCTGCCACAATCCTCTCGATCCCCAGCATCACCAGCGGCAGCACCATAATGCTGTCCAGCCACATCACATTAAAGTAATATCCGATCATGAATGCGGAAAGCGCATACATGCAGGCAAACGCAACTGGAAAATAGTCCTGATCTCCCTCTCTCTGAGATAGATACCATCCAAAAATACCTCCGGTCAGCGCAATCTTCAGCAGAATCAGATATGCCATAAAATCCATCACATGTTCAGATGAAACGGCTGTAATCAGAAGATTCAAAGGACTGGCCAGATAATATGCAAAGACTGCCCACATATTGTATCCCAGACCGCCTCCAAAAGACCAGGTCAGGGACTGACTGTTCACCAGCTTATCATGAAAATCCGTAAAGAATGGAAGATACTGGTGCAGAGAGTCAATGATCAGTACCCCATGATCTCCAAATGGATAAACCCCATTCACAATATAAGCAATCAGAACCGTCAGCGCCGGAATCGCAAATCCCAGTCCGGTGCACCATTTTCTCACTTTTTTCTGCTGCAACTCTTCCCGTGTAAAGACAGTATCCTCTGCCTTGAACACGATCAGCTTGCTGAATACAAAATTCAATACCAGTACCACTACCTGAATGATCAGCTTTGCAATCATGTCTTGCATATTCCAAACGCAGCAGAACATGACTACGCCAAAAATCTCTATGAACATGGTGAGCAGCCGCATACCGATGAACTGTCCCATTTCCTTCAGCAGTGCCAGATAACCAATCGTTTTACTTTCAAATACAAACTGTTTGTTTACCACATAGGCAAATAAAATTGACAGGGCAATTGCAAAAAAATTCGCCCTGGTTACGTCTATGTGAATCAGGTTACGAAAGATCCAGTAACTTACCAGATTCACCAATGTGGTACAGCCGCCAAAAAAGATATAGCGGATTCCCTGATTATGCATCAGTTTTTTTACATATGTTTCCATTCTTTTCACTTCCTGTCAGCTCACGGTCCAGGCAGAAGGAATAAATCAGCATTTCTTTTACCGGATAATCCGTCAGCGTTTCTAATGCGTTTTTATAACAGCCTAATTGTACTCTATATTTTTCATAGAGGGAAGAGGCTTCTTGAAATTTCACAAAATCCGTCTTGTAATCCACCAGCACAATCTGCTTTTCTTCTATAAAATAGGCATCTATGATTCCCTGCATCAGAATCTTTTCTCCTGCATCCCATTCTGGATGGATATCTGCAGCTGATACCTCCATCACAAACTGCTGCTCCCGATACAGACATCCCTTTTTCTGTGCCTGCGCCATGCGGCGTCCAAGCTTCGATTTCTGAAACCGTACCAGTTTCTCTGTATTTACACATTCCAACTCTTTTTCCGTCAGGATTCCTTTTTCCGTCAGGCGATTCAGTTCCTCCTGTACCGTATGCCCCAGATCAATGGTTTCCATAATCTTATGATAAATGGTTCCTCGTCCTGCGCCGGTAAGTGCCGTCTCTTCCTGCAGGAAATGCGGCACAATCACCTCTTCCTGATCTGTTTTTTCTTTTTCTTCTCCCGGTTCATACAGTACCTGGCTCTCCTCCAGAAGTTCTTCCATACTTCTTTTTTTCACCTCTGAAACACTGACCTTACTCGGGATCTGTGAAGTTTCTTCATATGGATACCGGAAGGCCAGCTGTTCTTCCAGCTGCTCCCAGGCCGCCGGGTCAGGATGCGTACTTTCAGGGAACTGCAGCAGTTCCTGTTCCTGAATCAGATACTCCGTCTGCCGCTGTGCTTCCTGCTCCAGAAGATCCGCTACCTGATAACGCTGTATCCGTATATTCTGTCCTTCTTTTGCCAAAAGAACCGGCATGATCCAGTCACAATCTGACTTCGCCTGTATCCGGTCAGTATAGGAAAGTTTTTCCTGCTCTCCCTGCATTCTTGCTTCCCATCTTTCCAGCTTTTTATCCAGGTTCTCTGCCCCGCAGGTTATAATCAGTTTTTCTTTCGCCCTGGTAAGTGCCACATACAGCACTCTCATTTCTTCTCCCAGATTCTCGTTTCGAATCTGCATCTTGATAAAATTCTTAAACAGTGTACATCCACTGACCCTCAGCACCGGATCTGTAAAATCACACCCAATTCCCAGATCCATATGGGTCACAAATGCGTTCTGTGCATCACTCTGGTTCAAATTCTTCCCCATACCGGCTGCAAATACAATCGGGAATTCCAGTCCCTTACTTTTATGAATGCTCATGATCCGTACCATATGAGCTTCTTCCCCACCGATTGGTGCCTCACCGAAATCCACTTCATATTTACGCAGGTTATCCATGTAACGCACAAAATGATACAGCCCATGATAGCTTCCTGCCTCGTATGAAGCTGCTTTTTCCAACAGCATTTCCAGGTTTGCCTTTCTCTGCTTTCCTGCAGGCATAGCCGATACATAGGACAGATATCCAGTTTCATCCAGCAGTTCCCACAACAGTTCCTGCATTGGTGTATACACCGCTTTTTTTCGGAACCGTTTCAGCATGGCAAAAAATGGCTGTAATTCATCTGCTTCCTGGCAAACCTGCCAGAATGGTTTCCCCTGACTGCTGCTTTTCAATTCTGCCAGCTGTTCTGCCGTCAGTCCTCCAATAGGAGAATACAGAACTGCAGTTAATGGAATATCCTGACACGGATTGTCGATAATGGTCAGAAGCGCCAGCATTGTCTGAACCTCCGGAGCAGAAAAATATCCGTTTCTTGCTCCGGCAAATACCGGTATTCCCATTTTTCCCAATATTTTTGCAAAATCTTCTGCCCACCCGGTAATGGTACGCAGTAAAATCACGATATCACCAAACTGAGCCGGGCGGTAGGATTTTATCGTTTTATCCCAGACTGGCTGATTTCCTGCCAGTTCCAGTATCCGGTTTCCAATCATCCGCGCTTCCAGCTCCCGTGCTGTTTCTTCTGATTCTTCTCCCTCTTCCTCCTGCAGATCCAGCAGCAGCAATTCCGAAGAAAATTCTTTTTCCTCCGGTCCCAATTCAAAAACTGCTCCCGGGTAGAGTCTTGCCGCATCATCATATGACACTTTTCCCAGATCCGTATCCATGATCTTTTCAAAAATTCCATTTACGCTGTCCAGCACCTGAGATCTGCTTCGGAAGTTCTTATGAAGATCCACACGTCGGTGATGCCCTTCTGTCAGAGAATAGGTTGCATATTTCTCCATGAACAACTCTGGCCGGGCCAGCCGGAAACGATAAATACTCTGTTTCACATCTCCCACCATAAACAGGTTGTACCTTCCGTCCGATTCCCCGGAAATACTGGTAAGAATCATCTCCTGTACCAGGTTGCTGTCCTGATATTCATCGATCATAATCTGCTGAAAGTAATCTGCAAGATCCCTGGCTGCCTGGGTACGCTGGCTGTTCCCGTCTTTTCTTTCCACCAGAATCTTCAACGCCAGATGCTCCAGATCATGGAAATCGCAGAGATTCCTTCTTCGTTTTTCTTCTTCATATCGTCTGGAGAACTCCATCGTCAGATCCAGCAGCTGTTCCATCATCGGTGCACAGCTCCTCATCTGCCGGTAGATCTGCTCCGGTGTGGTATAAAAATAGGTTTCTTTTAATTTCCCTATATTTTTCTTATACTCATCCCGAAGATTTTTCACCTTATCTCTAAGTTGCGGATCTACCTGTTCATCTTTTTTGGAAGAGAGTGTTTTCCATTTTTGAATTTTATTGATTGCACTGCTATATTCCTGATAATCCCATATCCCGGTCAGCTGTTCCAGCTGCGCAAGATCATCTTCGATAGCACTTTCATACATATACGGTCCATCTGCCTGATGGCAGATCTCCAGCGCCCTCTGCGCCATATGAAGCATATCCTGCTGCTGCACATTCAGGATCTCAACCAGCTTTCTGATCCAGTCCATCTGAAAAAACTGCTGCACGCTTTCTGCTTCATAGGCACTGCAACAGGCTTCCAGCCATTCCTCTGGCCATGGAAAACTCATGGAAAACTGGTAAAGCTGCAGGATCGTCTCATCCAATACCTGATCACTTCTTCCCGTTGCCACACACTCCACCATATGAAGAAATGCCTCTGTTTTTTCTGCATATTTTTCTTCCAGCAGCTGAGCCAGTACATCGCTTTGCAAAAGCTTCTGCTCTCCGTCATCTGCAATGCGAAAATCCGGATCCAGGTCAATTGTATGAAAATAATTACGGATCACATACTGGCAAAAGCTGTGGATCGTTGAAATCTGTGCATTCGGAAGCAGGGCTATCTGACGCTGCAGATGTTCCTGCATACCCGGATCTTCCTCTGCTTCCGCCTGTTCTTCCAGACGTTCCCTGATACGATCCCGCATCTCTCCTGCCGCTGCGTTGGTAAAAGTCACAATCAGCATACGGTCAATCTCTGCCGGATGCTGTTCATCCATCAGCAATTCCAGAATCCGCTCCACCAATACTGCTGTTTTTCCGGATCCTGCTGCTGCCGAAACCAAAATATTGCAGTCTCTTAAATCAATGACTAATTTCTGTTCACTGGTCCAGTTCGTTCCCATTTTTCTGACTCTCCATCTGTTTCCATATCATTTCTTCGGAATATTCCTTTAACCTGCGGTAATGTGTACCTGGCATTTTTTTATCCATTCTGCAAATAGAACGATAAATACAGTAATCACAGCCGGTCTGTGTTTTTCTCTCAAACGGAACTGCTGCGATCTCTCCGTCCAGCATCCGTCTTCCCAGTTCTTTCATCTTTTCCTGTACAAAATCTGAAAGTATATGAAACTGTTCTTTTTTCACTGTTTTTGACCGTTTTGACAGACTTCCATCTTTATTTTCTGCCACTGGTATCAGGTCAGAACTGCCGGAGAAATACTGATCCATTTCCCGGTATACTTTTGGCTCCTCATTTACCAGACCACTCACCTTCAGTTCTTTCAGGATTTCCTGCTGGATCTGCTCCGGACTGACTGTTTCCTTTCCGGTCAGCATCGGATCTTTTACATGGTAATAGAAAATTCCGGCTGGAACGATCTCTTTGTCACGGTGAATCCGTTGTTCCATTTCCACTGCAGCATTTAAATATACCACCAGCTGCAGCTGCAGACCATAATACAGTGCCACCAGATCAAAGGATTTGTTTCCAGACTTATAATCGATCACTTTAATATAGACTTCCTGCTCTTTTTCACAGACATCAATCCGGTCAATTTTCCCCTTCAGTCTCATTTTTTCTCCATCTGACAGCGCCAGATTCACCGCATCCAGATCTGCTACCTGAGAAAAAGAAACCTCTATGCCTGCCGGCCGGAACTGCCCGGCCAGAATCTGCTTCTGCAGAGCCCAGGCTGTCCTTCTCATGATTCGTCTGAGACGTTCGATCATAAATTCATTTCTGGCACTGCTATGCAAAATCTGATGCCCATATTCTTCTGCCGCCTGATCCACGCACTCATCCATAATCCGTTCACGGACTTCTTCCGTCAGTCCTTCCCATCCGCCTTCTTCCTGTTCCACTTTTCTGGAAAACAGTTCAATCATTCGATGAGTAATGGTTCCCATATCCACTGGATGGAATTCATATTCCTGACGTTCTTTCAGCTGCAATCCGTATTGCAGGAAATGCGCAAATGCGCAGGATGCAAACTTTTCCAGTCTGCTGACACTGTTGCTGAGCATTTCTCCATATAACTTTCTGGCAGCTGCCTTACTGATTCCACTTTCTTCAAACCTGAGAAATGCGGCGTGAACCAGGTTTTCTGCCTGTTTCTGCCACTTGTCACTACTGCGGTACCACTGATACAATTCCATCCATTCCCCGGATGGATATTCTTCCCGAATCTTTTGCAGCCCGTCTGCCAGCAATGTGATTCCGGTCTTAGGTGTCACAGAACGTTCCACAATGCCATCTGCATAGTCCTCATCTGTCACCGTCATGCCCGGGAACAGACGCATCACGGTTCGAATCACATAGGACGGCCGCATGGATGCGCCCTCCGCATTTCCCTTGCAGAAAGACAGATACAGCCTTTCCGATGGCTTTGTCAGATTCTGGTACAGATAAAACTTTTGAATATAGCTTTCTTCTCTTGCAGTGGGAGCCAGTTCTACTCTGGCTGCTTCCAGTGTTTCCCGTTCCATTTCCGACAGAATTCCTCCGCCGCTGCCGCTTTTCGGCACCCATCCATCATTCAACCCCACAAAAAACAGAACCCGGATATCTTTCAGACGTGTTCGCTCTATATCGCCAATCTGAACCCGATCCATTGTTGGCGGTATAATGCCTACTCTCAGTTCTTCAAATCCAGTCTCCAGCAGTTCCGTATACTCCTGTAAGGACAATGTCTCTTTCCCCAGAAGTTCCACAATCTTGTCAAAAAGATCCATCACCAGCTGATATACCTGATCGTACTCTTTCTGCAGATCCTGCTGTCCCTCTTTCTCAAACATGGACACATACCCAGCCAGCTGCTGCTGTATGCCAAATAGTACCCCAAGGTGATACAGTTCTTTTGTCTTTTCCAATACGGTTGTCTTCCCGGATCGCAGCACTGTTCTTGCAGTCTCCAGTGGTTCCATGATCTGCTGCCGCATTTCTTCACAACGATCCAGGTCTTCCTGAAGAAATCCATCCGGAATCCAGTCAAATGGCTTCTTCCATCGGCTGTGGCTTTTCATACCGGCAGCCAGCACATAATTTTCCAGCAAATCTACTTCTTCTGGCGTCAGTCCACACAGCCCTGTCCGCAGGACACGAAAAATTCCCGGTACCATCACATCCTGTCTCGCCAGATCCAGTACTGCACGAAGCATCTCAATATAGGGATTGGTAGATACTGTTCTTCTGCTGTCCATGAAAATCGGAATTTCATATTCCTGAAATACATGGGGCAGTATATCTCCATATGCCTCCATATCACCGGTTATAATGGCGATTTCCTGATAACGATAGCCTTCCCGGATCAGTTTTCGTATGCTGCGTCCCACAAAATGAGACTCCTGCATCGGATTGGCCGCTGTATGAATACTGATATCTTCCTTCTTTCCAGAAGGATTCCAGACTTTTCCCTTTCTTCTTCGAAAGATCCGGTTCTCCAGGAAGCCCAGTTCCTGACTGTTTTGGAATCTTGGTAGCGTCTTTCCTGTCAGAATCTGTGGTTCCAGGATCTCACATCCACATTCTTCTGCCATATGGCTTAACGTGCGGATTGTCTTCTTGCTCAGATAAAACAGCTCATGTTCTCCATAGATGCGGAAAAACTCCTCTCTGCTGTCTATGGTCACTGTCACATATACTTCTTTTGCCAATACCAGCAGTTCTTTCAGAAGCTTTTGCTGAATCGGGGTAAAGCCGGTAAAGCCATCCAGCGCAATCACACAGCCTTTCAGGATCTCTGACTGGTCTGCTATCTGGCACAATGCATCCAGCGTCTCTTCTGCTGTAATGTATTTTCCTGCCAGTTCTTCCTGGAATCCACGGTAAAGAATATCCAGGTCTTTTAATTTATAATAAAGCTGAGGCCGTTCCTTCCCGGCCTCCAGCATTCTTTCCATCTTCTCCTGATCAATATCATACTGGGCAAATTCGGATATCATCGACTTAATCTGAGCCAGATAACCTTTTTTATTCAGATTGCCTTTTAATACCCGTAACTCGTCCCGGTGTCTGGCTGCTGCCCTGCGCAGCATCAGTGTCTTTCCGGTGTCTTCCAGTACCGTTCTGCGGTCAGCTCCCACCTCTTCAAAAATACGGTGTGCCAATCGCTGAAAACTTAAAATATCAATATTAATCATACCTTTTTTCGGATGCAGACGCACCAGTTCTTTCTGTGTCTGCATAGTAAATTGCTCCGGCACAATCACCAGGAACTTTGTTCCTGGTGACTGAACCGAAGCTGTTATGATGTTCTTATACAATTCATAGGATTTTCCGCTGCCGGAATTACCTAAAATTAGCTGAAGGGACATACCTTCCTCCTATTTACACAACTGTGCCAGTCTCTCTTTCACCTGTGCCATCATATCGGTGTATTTTGCCAGCTTGCCTTTTTCTTCTTCAATTTTGGCTGCCGGTGCTTTGCTGACGAACTTTTCATTGCTAAGCATACCGTTTACACGGGCAAGTTCTTTCGTGAGACGCTGTTCTTCTTTCTTCAGACGTTCGATTTCTTTTTCGATATCTACCAGTTCTGCAAATGGCATATAGATCACTGCCTCATGGATCACTGCGGATACGGCATCGTCTGCGATACCTGCTTTATCTGCCTGAATCAGTACTTCACTGGCATATCCAAGAGTAGCAAAGAATACTTTACCATTTTCGAAAATATTACGGACTGCTTCATTTTCAGAAACAACGTATACTTTTGCTTTCTTGCTTGGCGGTACATTCATACCGGTTCTGACATTTCGAATCGCACGTACTGCTTCTTTGATGGTCTCTACTGCCGTCTCATCTGCTTCGAAATTCCAGCTGTTGGTATATTCCGGCCATGCTGAAATCATAATGGATTCTTCCTGTGGATTCAGGGTACAGAAAATCTCTTCTGTAACGAATGGCATAAATGGATGCAGTAATTTCAGTGCATTGCCAAGTACCGTCTTCAATGTCCATAGTGCAGCAGCTTTCGTGGTATCTTCGTCATTGTACAGACGAGGTTTTACCATCTCGATGTACCAGTCACAGAATTCTTCCCAGATAAAATCGTATACTTTCTGTACCGCAATACCCAGTTCGAATTTATCCATGTTCTCTGTCACATCTTTTGCCAGTGAATTGACCTTAGACAAGATCCATTTATCTGCCTGTGTCAGCTGATCAGCCGGCATCTCCTGTGGCACCTCTGCTTTTTCCAGGTTCATCATGATAAATCTGGATGCATTCCAGATCTTATTGGCAAAATTACGGCTGGATTCTACTCTTTCCCAGTAAAAACGCATGTCATTTCCTGGTGCATTACCGGTCATCAGTGTCAGACGCAGTGCATCTGCACCATATTTATCAATAACCTCCAGCGGATCAATACCATTTCCAAGAGACTTACTCATCTTACGTCCCTGTGAGTCACGTACCAGACCATGAATCAGTACGTGGTGGAACGGTGCCTTGCCGGTCTGTTCCAGTCCTGAGAATACCATACGGATAACCCAGAAGAAAATAATATCGTATCCAGTTACCAGTACGTCTGTTGGATAGAAGTAGTTCATCTCCGGTGTATTGTGTGGCCAGCCAAGTGTGGAAAATGGCCACAGTGCAGAGGAAAACCAGGTATCCAGAGAATCTTCGTCCTGTTTAAAATGAGTGCATCCACATTTCGGACATTTTTCCGGTGCGCCGCCTTTATTTACTACCATCTCTCCACAATCTTCGCAGTAATATGCAGGGATTCTGTGTCCCCACCACAGCTGTCTTGAGATACACCAGTCTTTGATATTTTCCAGCCAGTGTAAATAAGTCTTATCAAAACGTTCCGGAACGAAGGTCAGTTCACCGTCTTCCAGTGCCTTAATAGATGCCTTTGCCATATCTGCCATCTTTACAAACCACTGTGGTTTTACCATTGGCTCTACAGTAGTATGGCATCTGTCATGAGTTCCTACTGCATGGCTGTGCGGAACAACTTTTACCAGAAGACCTAATTCATCCAGATCTTTAACCATGGCTTTTCTTGCTTCATAACGATCCATGCCAGCATATTTGCCGCCCAGTTCGTTAATGGTAGCATCATCATTCAGAATATTGATCTCGGCCAGATTGTGACGTTTTCCAACTTCAAAGTCGTTCGGGTCATGAGCCGGTGTGATCTTTACACAGCCTGTTCCGAATTCTTTGTCTACGTATTCATCTGCAATGACAGGAATCTCACGATCTGTCAGAGGCAGCTTTAACATCTTACCAACGATGTCAGTATATCTTTCATCGGTCGGATTTACTGCCACAGCAGTATCTCCCAGCAGTGTTTCCGGACGGGTAGTGGCGATCTCTACGAAACGTCCCTCTTCTCCCACTACCGGATAGTTGATATGCCAGAAGAATCCGTCCTGATCTTCGTGCTCTACTTCTGCATCAGACAGAGAAGTCTGGCAGACCGGGCACCAGTTGATAATACGGCTTCCCTTGTAGATCCAGCCCTTTTTGTAAAGCTTGACAAAAACTTCTTCGACTGCTTCGGAACATCCTTCATCCATGGTAAAACGTTCTCTCTCCCAGTCTGCGGAAGCTCCCAGCTTCTTTAACTGGTTGATGATGCGGCTGCCATATTCTTCTTTCCATTCCCATGCATATTTCATAAAGGCATCTCTTCCGATTTCATGCTTATCAATGCCTTTTTCCTTCAGCATGTTGGTTACCTTCACCTCTGTGGCAATGGCTGCATGGTCTGTTCCAGGCTGCCACAGTGCTTCGTATCCCTGCATTCTCTTATAACGGATCAGAATGTCCTGCATGGTGTTATCCAGCGCATGTCCCATATGCAGCTGACCGGTTACATTTGGCGGCGGCATAACAATGGTAAATGGTTTCTTATCTGGATTGACTTTTGCATGGAAGTATCCGTTGTCTACCCATTTCTGGTAAAGACGGTCTTCCAGACCCTTTGGGTCATAAGTTTTCGCTAATTCTTTGCTCATAACTGCTCCTTTCAAATCTTGTGGCTTCAACTGAAATATGAAAACGCCCTTTGCATACAAATATATGCAAAGGGCGACTATATCGCGGTACCACCTTTGTTCACAGCGACTTCCCATATCTCTGGCAATTGTCTGCTGCATCTTGTCTATTCTATAACGGGAATTCCCGGAATGACTTACGCACCATCAGAGTCCTGTCTTTTCTGATCCAGAATCATTCTGCATCCATACACTCTCTGGCTTCTCTCATTCAGTTCCAAAGCTACCTTCTGCCTGTCTCGATACGTGGTGCCTTCCAGCCTGTGGACATCCTTCTCTGGCGTGATAACAGACATACTCCTCTTTGTCATAACCTTTCGCTATGTTCCATGATAACGAAACGTCCCCAGTTTGTCAAGGAATTCTTATTGTTTATGGCTGTCTGCCGATATAGGCAAGAATTCCGCCATCCACATACAGCACATGACCATTCACAAAATCAGATGCTTCAGACGCCAGAAATACGGTCGGTCCTTCCAGATCCGCAGGTGTTCCCCAGCGCTCTGCCGGAGTCTTGCTGATAATGAACTGATCAAATGGATGCCTGGATCCATCTGGCTGACATTCCCGCAGTGGTGCTGTCTGTGGTGTTGCTATATAACCAGGTCCGATTCCGTTGCACTGAATATTGTATTTTCCATATTCAGATGCAATGTTTCTGGTCAGCATCTTCAGTCCGCCTTTGGCTGATGCATAGGCTGACACGGTCTCTCTTCCCAGTTCGCTCATCATGGAGCAGACATTGATGATTTTCCCATGTCCCTGTCTGATCATGCCTGGTATAACAGCCTTTGTCACAATAAATGGAGCAATCAGATCAATATCGATTACCTCTGCGAATTCTTCCACTTTCATCTCTTCCATAGGAATACGTTTTATGATTCCGGCATTATTTACCAGGATATCCACTGTTCCAAGAGTCGCTTCGATATCAGATACCATATCTCTGACCTGTGCTTCCTTCGTCACATCACAGAGATAGCCTTTCGCCTGAATTCCCAGCTTCTCATATTCCTTTAATGCCGTCTGCAGATGTTCTTCACTTCTGCAGTTAAAAGCAATCTTCGCACCGGCCTCTGCCATAGCCTTTGCCATGGCAAATCCAATTCCATAGGCGGCGCCTGTCACCAATGCCACTTTTCCTTCCAGTGAAAACAGATTCTTCATGTCTTCTTCTCTCCATCATTTTAATCCGGCCATGAACAGTTCATAGAAGTCATCTTCTCCGTCCAGCAGCGGTGAATTCTCTCCACCACCATTGGTGCTGCGCCGCATGGAAGCATAGAATTCTTCCCCGGCATTGACCACTTCCATCTCATACAGCTCATATCCATGTCTGCGGCAGGTACTACAGAATTCCCGAAGTGGATCCGCCGCCGTCTGAGTATCCAACAAGGTCTTTCTCAATGCATCATCTTTTCTCGCATCATGCTGAAGCTGTTCCAAAATCTCTACTGTATTCATCTTCTTCCTCCCGATCCCTGTTTTCGCTCATATATCCTTACACCTGCCTGACAAATTAACCTGTCAGGCGTTCCTATATTATTTTTTTTCATCATACATCAGTCGTCATCGTCTTTGCAAGTCTTATATGCTTTTTTCCAATTCATCCAAATATTCTTCAAATACATCCAGAGCCTCCTCGATCGGCTGTGCAGCAGACATGTCCACATCACAAAGCTTTAACAAATCGATCGGATCCATGGAACTGCCTCCACTCAGGAACTGCTTGTATTTTTCTACAATTCCCTCTTCTCCCTTCAGAATCTTGCTGCTGATGGCAATCGCTGCCGCAAATCCGGTAGCATACTGGTACACATAAAATGGTGTATAGAAATGTGGAATTCGTGCCCACTCGTATGCGATCTCCGGATCAGAAATCATTTCTTCTCCAAAATACTTTTTATTCAAGGTCAGGTACAGTTCGCACAGCTGATCTGCTGTCAGTACTCCCCCCTTACTTACAATGTCATGCGTCAGCATCTCGAATTCTGCAAACATAGTCTGACGATACATCGTTCCTTTAAACTGATCCAGGAAATAATTGATCAGATACTTTCGTTCTACCAGATCGTTGGTGCGTTTCAGCAGGTCTGAAATCAGTAATGCCTCGTTGCAGGTAGAAGCCACCTCTGCTACAAAGATCTTATATCCGGCATACAGATATGGCTGTCTGTGATCTGAATGCCAGGAATGCAACGCATGTCCCATTTCATGAGCCAGTGTGAACACATCATTCAGGCTGCCATGATAATTCAGCAAAACATACGGATGTGTGCCGTATGCTCCCCAGGAATAGGCTCCTGTCCGTTTGCCTTCATTCTCATAGATATCGATCCACCGGTTATCAAATCCTTCCTGCAGAAGCGCCTGATAATCTTCTCCCAGCGGTGCCAGTGCCTGCTTCACAATTTCTCTGGCTTCCTCAAAACTGTATTTCTTTTCCGGGGTTTCTACCATTGGCACATAAACATCATACATATGCAGTTCTTCCAGACCAAGCAGCTTTTTTCGAAGAGCCACATAACGATACATGGCCGGAAGCCGTTTTTTCATAGTTGCAATCAGGTTCTGGTATACTTCCACCGGAATGCTGCTGCCATCCAGTGCTTCTTCCATTGCATTGGCATAACGATGCTCCTTTGCAAAAAAGTCTGCCTGCTTTGCATTGCCATAATAAGCTGCTGACAACGTATTAATATACTGCCGATATTCTCCATACAGCGCTTTAAATGCATGCTCCCTCAACGTACGATCCCTGCTTTCCATATAGGAAATATAGGTTCCCACTGTCAGTTTCTTTTTCTCTCCCTCTTCATCTGTAATCTCTGGAAACGTAATATCCGCATTATTGAACATAGCAAACACATTGGACGAAGTCTGAGCCAGTTCTCCTGCTTTTGCCAGTAATTCCTCCTTCTCCGGATCCAGAATATGAGCCTTTTTTCTGATAATCTGTTTCAGAAACCAGTCATATTTTTTCAATTCCGGTACCTGATCCACCTCATTTTTCAGTGCTCCTTCATCCAGCATCAGGATCTCCGGCTCCAGCCAGGACGTCACCTGATTCATCTTCGCCGCAATAATCTGCGTCTCTCCGCTCATCTTCTGATACTTTGCATTGGCTGTATCCTCATGATTACGCTGATTAGCATAGACATACAGCTTCTCAAAGATCTGATTCATCTCTTCGTAAAGATTCAGTGTTTTTCCAAGTGCTTCTGCTCCATCTTGCAACGTTCCCTGGAGTTCTGCGAACTGCTCCATCCATGCATCCAGCTTTTCCGCATCCTGTGAAAAAAGCACCTCATTCTCATAAAGATCCTCCAGACGCCAGGTATTTTCCACCCGCTGTTCCTGTCGCTTCATACTGCAAACCTCCTTAATATGGCAAAACACCCTATAGATATAGAGCATTCCGATTGTAATGGTATTATATCAGAAATTTACTCTTCATAACCAGATATCTTCCTCTTCCGACACTATCTAGCCACGAATTTCAAATTTTTCTTGTTCCCTGCATATGCATCAAACTACAGAGCTATAGAAGCACAGAACACTCTAGGGTTATTGTACTCCAGACCGTAGCACAGCGTCTGGAAATAATAACCTAGAGTGTTCGTCCGTTTAAATCTATTTTACTGTTCAGTTTCCAGCCAGCTGTCAATCAGATTCCAGATCTCCTCGCGTCCCTGCTTAGTCTCTGCGGAAAATGGAATCACGATTCCATCTGACTTCATATTCAGCCCGGTCTTGATCGCCTTGACCTGCTTCTGAAGCTGACTGCGTTTGATCTTATCCAGCTTGGTGGCAATGATAATCGGTTCATAGCCATTGTAAATAATCCAGTCATACATCATTTTGTCATTAGCTGACGGATCATGGCGGATATCGATCAGCAGGAAAACTGCCTTGAGCATCTGTGACTTCTGCAGATAGCGTTCGATCAGCTTGCCCCATTTTTCTTTCTCAGACTGGGATACCTTCGCATATCCGTATCCTGGCAAATCCACCAGATACATAGCATCATTAATATTATAAAAATTAATGGTCTGTGTCTTTCCCGGCTGTGCACTGGTACGTGCCAGTGACTTACGATTCATCAGTGCATTGATCAGAGAGGACTTTCCCACGTTGGATTTTCCTGCAAACGCAACTTCTATTTTCGTATTCGCCGGTAATACACTGGTAATACCGCACACTGTTTCCAATGCTACATTTTTTATAACCATTCGTTTCTCCTGTTTTCTACAACGCCCTGCTATATCGGCTTATGAGAGCGTACACTATTCATCTTCTGCTTTCTTCTTCTTTTTCCCAGACTTCTTCTCAGAAATCTTTCCAGTCAGTGCCATCGGCAGAATATCTTCCATGGTCTCTGCATAACGAATATCCAATCCTTTTGTGATCTCAGTGGAGATCTCTTCTACATCTGGCTTATTCTTGGACGGCACAAAAACAATCTTCATGCCTGCGTTCCTGGCTGCCAGAAGTTTTTCTTTGAGTCCACCGATCGGCAGCACTCTGCCTCTTAAAGTAATCTCTCCGGTCATTGCTACATCAGCCCGTACCGGAATCTTCGTAATCGCTGAGATCATAGCTGTTACCATCGTCACACCTGCAGATGGTCCATCCTTTGGAACAGCTCCTTCTGGAATATGGATATGAATATCATGTTTACGGAAATACTCGTCTGAAATATGATACTGGCCGCTTACAGATCTTATGTAACTGATGCCTGCCTGCGCAGATTCCTTCATTACATCCCCCAGCTGACCGGTCAGTCTGAATTCGCCTCTTCCCGGCATGGTATTTACTTCAATCTGAAGGGTATCTCCACCTACACTGGTCCAGGCCAGTCCTCTTACAATACCGATCTCATCCTGATCATTCAGCGTCTGAATTGTAAAACGTACTTTTCCAAGATACTTTTCCAGATTCTCCTCTGTGATCTTTACGGATTTCTTTTTCTTTTCCAGTGTCTCTCTTGCCGCTTTTCTGCAGATCTCTCCCAGTTTCCGCTCCAGGCCACGCACTCCTGCTTCTCTGGTATAGCCAGAGATCACTTTTCGCAGTGCATCATCTGTAATACTGATCTTTTCCGGGTTCAGTCCATTTTTCTCCACCTGCTTGATCCAGAGATGTTCCTTCGCAATGTGGAACTTCTCATTCTCGGTGTAACTGGTGATCTCAATGAGTTCCATACGATCCAGAAGCGGTCTTGGTATACTCTGTACAGCATTGGCAGTCGCAATAAAGAGCACTTCTGACAGATCCAGTGGAATCTCAATATAATGATCGCGGAACTTTACGTTCTGTTCTCCATCCAGCACTTCCAACATGGCAGATGCGGTATCACCCTTATAATCACTGCTCAGTTTATCAATCTCATCCAGCAGCATCAGTGGGTTTTTCACACCCGCTGTCCGAATTCCATTGGCAATTCGTCCTGGCATTGCCCCGATATAAGTTCTGCGATGTCCACGAATCTCTGCTTCATCTCTGACTCCACCCAGACTGATACGAACATACTTTTTATCCAGCGCCTTTGCAATAGATCGTGCAATGGAAGTCTTTCCTGTTCCGGGAGGTCCTACCAGACAAAGAATCGGGCTGTCTCCCTTTTTGGTCAGAATACGAACGGATAAAAACTCCAGGATACGTTCCTTGACTTTTTCCAATCCATAATGATCTGCTTCCAGAATTTCTCTGGCCCGCTCAATATCTTTGCTGTCCTTGGACGCCTTGTCCCACGGCATCTCCAGAAGCGTCTCAATGTAACCGCGAATCACAGAACTTTCTCCTGAGTTCATACCCACGTTACGATAACGCTGAATCTCCTTCTGGATCTTTTCTTTTACTTCTTTGGATGCTTTCAGCTTTTTCAGTTCTTCCTCGAACTGATCTGCTTCATTTACATTATCTTCTTTTAATTCTTCCCGGATCAGCTTCATCTGCTCACGCATAATATATTCCCGCTGATTCTTGTCAATCCGTTCTTTTACCTTTTCCTGAATCTCAATCTTGATCTGAAGAATCTGAATCTCATTCTCCATGATGGAACAAAGCAATTCACAACGTTCCTTCAGTTCCACTGCTTCCAGAACCTTTTGCTTCTGCTCATAATAAAGTGGAATATTCATGGCAATCTGTGCCGTAGCCTTTTCCAGATCATTTAATTCCATAATCTGGCTGATCAGTTCTTTGCTGACCTTGCCATTTACACTGCAGTAACGTTCAAAGGTTTCTTTCATGGAACGAAGCAATGCTTCTTTTGTATTCTGATCCATCGTATCTTCTTCTACAAAAGTCAGGATATCTGCATCCAGATACTCCGGATTGTCTGAAATGTCCACCAGCTCTGCTCTCTGTATTCCTTCTGCCAGTACGCGAAGAATATTCTTTGGCATCTTGATCACCTGCTTAATCTCCACAATCGTACCAATCCGATACAAATCATCCAGCACAGGTTCTGATACCTCCGGATCCTTCTGAGTTACCACAAATAACTTCTGGTCACTCAGCATAGCCTGTTCCACGGCTTTTATCGACATCTCCCGACTGATATCAAAATGAACAATCATAGCCGGAAGAATCGTCATGCCCCGCAGTGCTACTGCGGGGATATGCTTCATTTCTTCTGTCATATTTACACCTATGCAGATTCCGGTGTCTGAACAATCTTTTTCTTGGTATTTCTTACCGGAATCAATCTTTCTTCACTGTGAATTAACTGGGCTTCCCCTGTTCCGTCCACCAGTTCTTTTGTGATGGTACATTCCGTAATCGTCTCATCTGATGGAATGGTATACATCAGATCCTGCATGGTTTTTTCCATAACAGATCTCAAACCTCTGGCTCCGGTCTTACGTTCCATAGACTGATGGGCAATTTCTTTCACCGCATCTTCTTTGAAGTCAAGCTGCACTCCGTCCAGTTCAAACAGCTTCTTATACTGTTTGATGATGGAGTTCTTCGGCTCTTTCAAGATACGTACCAGGGTATTCTCATCCAGTGCATCCAGGGAAACCACTACCGGTACACGTCCCATGAATTCTGGAATCATTCCAAACTTCACAAAATCCTGAGGAACGACTTCTTTTAATACTTCGCCTACATTCTTCTCTGCCTTGTCATCCAGAGTACGGTTGAATCCCATAGTCTTGGTATCCATTCTGGTCTCGATAATCTTATCCAGTCCTTCAAATGCGCCACCACAGATAAAGAGAATATTGGTAGTATCAATCTGGATCAGTTCCTGCTGTGGATGCTTTCTTCCTCCCTGTGGCGGAACGCTGGCAACCGTTCCTTCCAAAATCTTTAACAGCGCCTGCTGTACCCCTTCACCAGATACATCTCTGGTAATAGATGCGTTCTCAGACTTTCTGGTAATCTTATCGATCTCATCGATATAAATAATACCGGTCTGAGCCCGTTCAATATCATAATCTGCTGCCTGAATCAGCTTCAGCAGTATATTTTCCACGTCTTCTCCTACGTAACCTGCTTCTGTCAGGGTAGTCGCATCTGCAATGGCAAACGGTACATTCAGAAGTCTGGCCAGTGTCTGAGCCAGATAGGTTTTTCCACTTCCGGTTGGTCCCAGCATCAGGATATTACTCTTCTGAAGTTCAACTCCCAGATCCTTTCCAGCCATAATTCTTTTATAATGATTGTAAACTGCTACTGCCAGGGCTTTCTTTGCGTTGTCCTGCCCGATGACATAGTCATCCAGCACGCTCTTGATCTCTTCCGGCTTCAGCAGATTGATTTCCTGTTCTACGTGATCTCCATAATCGTCTGCCAGTTCTTCTTCAATAATTTCACTGCAGATCTCAATACAGTCATCACAAATATACACGTCATTCGGTCCGGCGATTAACTTACGTACCTGATCTTCACTTTTGTTGCAAAATGAGCAGCGAATCTTCTGCTCTCCGATTCTTCCGGCCATTCCTGTTCTCCTCTTTGTTTGTTACACAATAACCTTTTATTCTGTTTATGGAAATGACGGCACAGTTCCAAACACTCCGCCGTCATTTTCCTCTTATCTGTTTGATATCACCATATCAATCAGACCATATGCTTTTGCCTCTTCTGCCGTCATGTAATTGTCACGTTCTGTATCGCGCTCGATTACTTCTACCGGCTGTCCTGTATTTGCTGCCAGATATTCATTCAATTTCTTTTTGGTTTTCAGGATCTCTTCTGCTACAATCTTAATCTCTGTAGCCTGACCTCTTGCACCACCTGACGGCTGATGAATCATAATCTGTGCATTCGGTAATGCAATTCTTTTTCCCTTGGTACCGCCGGCCAGAAGGAATGCTCCCATGCTGGCTGCCATACCGATGCAGATGGTAGATACATCACACTTGATATACTGCATGGTATCATAAATTGCCCATCCTGCACTTACGGATCCTCCCGGACTGTTGATATACAGCTGAATATCTTTTCCCGGATCTTCTGCCTCCAGGAAAAGCAGCTGTGCAACAATCAGGTTGGCACTTACATCATTTACTTCTTCACCCAAAAAGATGATTCTGTCTTTTAATAATCTGGAGTAAATATCATAGGATCTTTCCCCTCTGCTTGTCTGTTCAATGACATAAGGTACAAAACTCATGATAACACCTCCTGCCTTACCGGCCTGCTGTCTGTACAGATTCGCTGATTAGTCTTCTTTCTTCTCTTCAGCTTCTTCTGCTTTCTTTTCTACTTCTGTTGCTTTGTCTCTGATGAAGTCTACAGCAGCCTGAATCTTCAGTTCTGCTTTCATCTGATCCAGTCCGCTCTCACCAAGAGCTTCTTTGATCTTATCTACTTCCATCTTGTATGCTTCAGACATCTTCTTCAGTTCTTCTTCGATCTTCTCTTCTGCGATCTCAAAGTTCTCTTTTGCTGCGATTGCTTCCAGAACCAGGCTGTTCTTGATGCGCTTCAGAGCTTCTGGCTTCATCTGATCCATCAG